>JBKKAL010000066.1:0-47052 GCA_046714695.1 Pyrinomonadaceae bacterium | reverse complement strand
GGAGCGCTAATCCCTCTCGGCGAAACGCGACGCGCCAGTGTGCTCTGGCATTAACTATAGCGGATTCAAACAGGTTAACAACTAGACTCACTATCTCCTCAGCCGAACGTCGTCGCTATACGGTCACGGGCAGGCGCGATCACCATTGACGCGCGAGAGCAGGAACCTTAACGCCGCAAGTATGCCTCAGATTTCGCGCCGAGCGCAAGCGTTCTGTTTGTCTCAGGTAACGCATTTTTTGTAGACCGTCAACAGCCGCCCCGCTCTGCTCGTCAAGACTTCTTTACCGGGCATTGATGTCCGGATTTCCGGGTCGGTATCCGGGCGCAACCCGTTTCGCGAAAGCCCCTTGCTGGCATCAAAGCATAGTTTCGAGATAACATCGCATCAAACGAAAAGATGGGCCTGTACTTATTCGCACCAAAGACCTTTTGAGAACCAGATCAGTTGGGGCGCGCCTCTCTAAAAATTGCACTTACGGAAGGAAGATTTTATGCAGTCTCTACGCTTTAGCTTGCTGGTCATGGTGATCACACTGGCCTCCACCTTCTGCGCCGTGTCTTCGGCGCTTGCACAGGGAAAGCAGACGTGCGCGCTCAAGGAAGCGCCGCGGTTACATGGATTTCAGCTCGGCATGACTTTGACGGAAGTAAAAAAGAGTCTCGAAGATTCGAGTATGTTCGATGCGAAAATATCCACAATCAATGCGGTCGGATCACGCGCCGTCAATATTAACGGCGCAGAATTGAGCGCCGAAAATGGAGAAGGCGTTGAGAATATTTATCTGACATTCGTTGATGAGAGAGTGGCCCACATCAAAGTCACATACAACAGCGCCAGACGCTGGGACGGGTCCGCCGATTTTTTCGCGAGCCTTTCGCAAAGCCTTGGGCTGCCCGTGCCCGCTGGCGGCACGCGAGCGCTTCAGGGGAGCGGTGGGAACGAGAAATACATCGTCGAGTGCGGCGAGTTCAACGCGACGCTTGCGTATGCCTTCGGCGTTTCGCCCAACGTCGCAGTGACAAACGTGGGCGCGCGTAAAATGGTCGACAAGCGCCATGAAAAACAGAGAACAGTGGTTCGTGAACAAAGATTACCTGGAATCTCGCGCCCTCCTGCGCCTCCACCCGACACCGCCCCTCCGCGTCCCAATGAGCCGCGCCCGGGCCAGCCGTAAAGCAACTCGTTTTAGGATAATCGAAGCTGCATTATTCAGCTTGTGATTTGATGAGCCGTCGCCTAAAGATCGAGGCCGCGCATTCTCCCTGTCGCGTTGCCTGCGTTGATGCTTTTGACATATATTGCTTCACACTCAAGCTAAGAATTTGAATAACCGCGGAAAGGCACTCATCGAGCCATGCCAAATAGTATTCCCATCACAGTCGCACACGGGGATGGAATCGGGCCGGAGATAATGGCGGCGACCATGCACATCTTGAAAGAGGCGGGCGCACGCCTTGATATCGAAACCATTGACATCGGCGAGAAAGTTTACCTGGCCGGAAACGAAGCGGGCATCGCACAAAGCGCCTGGGACTCGCTCAGGCGCACAAAGGTATTTCTCAAGGCTCCGATTACGACGCCGCAGGGCGGCGGCTACAAAAGCCTCAACGTGACGGTCAGAAAAACCTTCGGCCTTTACGCCAACGTGCGCCCGTGCGTCTCTTATCATCCGTTCGTCGAGACCAAACACCACAAGATGAATGTCGTCATCGTTCGCGAGAATGAGGAGGATGTCTATGGTGGTATCGAGTATCGTCAAACCGAGCAGGTCACGCAGTGTTTGAAACTCATCTCCCGACCGGGAACGGAAAAGATTGTGCGTTACGCTTTCGAGTACGCGCGCCGCAACAATCGCCGGAAGGTGACGTGCTTTACCAAAGACAACATCATGAAGATCACGGACGGTCTCTTTCACAAAGTATTCGAAGAGATCGCCGTTGATTACAAGGACATTGAGAACGAGCACTGGATCGTGGACATCGGCGCGGCCAAACTGGCCGACACGCCGGAAGCCTTCGACGTGGTGGTGCTGCCGAACCTTTACGGCGACGTGCTCTCGGATGTCGCGGCGCAGATCGCGGGCTCCGTCGGCCTCGCCGGTTCGGCCAACATCGGCGACCACATCAGTATGTTCGAAGCCATTCACGGCTCTGCGCCGCGCCGCGCCGGGCAGAATCTGGCCAACCCGTCGGGCTTGCTTCTCGGCGCGGTGATGATGCTCGTCCACATCGGTCAGGGAGATGTCGCAGAGGGCGTCCACAACGCCTGGCTGCGCACCATCGAAGACGGCGTGCATACCTATGACATCTTCGACGAAGGGGTGAGCAAGGAGAAGGTGGGCACACGCGAGTTCTCGGAAGCGGTCGTCAAGCGTCTGGGACAAAAGCCGCAAACCTTAAAGGCCATCGCTTACAATACGAGCGATGGTGATAATGACGGCGGCGCGCAGCAAAAGAGTTTCCTCAAAGAGCAGCAGCGGGCGACGAAAGCGTTAGTCGGAGTTGACGTTTACCTTGACTGGCACGAGGGGTCTGCCGATGAGCTGGGCGCAAGGATGAAACAACTCGATGGCGAAGGGCTTCGGATAAAAGCGATCAGCAATCGCGGCGTCAAGGTCTGGCCGGGCGGCGCTTCCGAGACTTTCTGCTCGGATCACTGGCGCTGCCGCTTCACGCCGGAAACAGAAGGCGGCCACATCACGCACGCGCAGATCAGCTCGCTTCTCAACCGCGCCGCCACAGCCGGGCTCGATTTTATCAAGACGGAGAATCTCTATAACTTCGACGGCAAGCCCGGTTACTCGCACGCTCAAGAATGAGGGATGAGGGATGAGGGATGAAAAGCGACTGAAGAGACGCGGGACTAAATCAAAGAAAGGCAAGGCGGAGGCGGATTCTCCCTCATCCCTCATCCCTCATCCCTCATCCCTTGTCGCAGTTATCATGGGCAGCCAGTCTGATTGGGAGACGATGCAGCATGCCGACGAGATGCTCACTAGATTCGATGTGCCGCACGAGTGCCGCGTCGTCTCGGCGCATCGCACGCCCGCGTGGATGACGGAATTTGCGGCTGGCGCGGAGGCGCGCGGGCTGGAGGTGATAATTGCGGGCGCGGGAGGCGCGGCGCACCTGCCCGGTATGGTCGCCGCTCAGACTCTTCTTCCGGTGCTCGGCGTCCCCGTCCGTAGTAAAGCTCTCAGTGGTATGGATTCGCTGCTTTCCATCGTGCAGATGCCGGCAGGCATTCCCGTGGGCACGCTCGCCATCGGCGAAGCCGGTGCGACCAACGCTGCGCTTATGGCCGTTGCTATCCTGGCGAATACACGACCCACACTCAGAGAGAAGCTTCGCCGTTTTCGTCTTGAGCAGGAAGAAAAGGTGCGCGAGGCGACGCTCAAGTGAATGACTCGATTCTTCCCGGCGCTCGAATCGGTGTCCTCGGCAGCGGTCAGTTGGGCCGCATGTTCGCGATGGCCGCCCGCCGCATGGGTTATCTCGTTCATACCTTTTCGCCGGAGACGGACACGCCCACCGGACAGATCTCAGATATCGAAATCCCCGCTTCGTATGACGATCTGGATGCTGTGCGCGATTTCGCGCGCAATGTGGATGTCGTCACCTTCGAGTTTGAGAATATCCCTGCGGCGACTGTCGAGGCTGTCGCGGAATACACACCCGTCAGGCCGAGCGGCGCAGTTCTTCACATCGCGCAGCACCGCGTACGCGAAAAAACATTTCTCGCCCGCGCGGGTTACCCCGTAACTCCGTTCCGCCATATCCGCTCGCTCGAAGACCTGCGTGCCGCCCTTAATGCTCTGGGTCATCCGGCGGTTCTTAAAACGGCGGGGTTCGGCTACGACGGCAAGGGGCAGAGCAAGATCACTTCGCCCGCAGAGGCTGAAACAGCCTTCGCAAGCCTTGGTGGGCGGGAGGCGATCCTCGAAGCCTTTGTTGATTTCGAGCGCGAAGTCTCATGCATCGCCGCGCGGGGGCTTGATGGGTCAATCGTAAACTATGGCTTGATAGATAATTTTCACGAGCGCCATATTCTGGATTACTCGGTTGCCCCGGCCTCCGTGTCGCCGGAAATCGCGCATGCGGCCCGTGAGATTACCGAGAGCCTGCTTGAACAACTGGATGTGGTCGGCGTCCTCTGCGTCGAATTCTTTATCAATCGCGTTGGGAAGCTTTACGTCAACGAGATCGCCCCGCGCCCGCACAACTCCGGTCACTATACGATTGACGCCTGCGTGACAAGCCAGTTCGAGCAACAACTGAGAGCCGTCTGCGGCCTGCCGCTGGGCGCAACCGAGATGATCTGCGGTGCGGCGGCGACGGCCAATCTTCTCGGCGACCTCTGGCATGACGGCGAGCCTCGCTGGGCTAGCGCCTGCGCTTTTCCCACCGTCAAGCTTCATCTTTACGGCAAACACGAGGCCCGCCCCGCGCGTAAGATGGGCCATCTCACGGCACGCGCTCATACAACAATGGAAGCCCTTGAGACTGTGCGTGCGGCCAGACGCGCTCTGAACTTTCGCGACTGATATGCTACGGACGCTGCTGCTCTTGGAAAACGATCAGAACTAGCGCAGAATGTTTAGCCGAAGCTTCATTGCAATCGAAGCCTGTCTCGTCGCTACGATTGACTGTTCCGAGGATGCGTTCGCACCTCCTCGGCTCACGATTAAAACAATGATGAGAAGACGATGATCGGCCAGACCGTCTCCCATTACCGCATCCTTGAAAAGCTCGGCGAGGGCGGGATGGGCATTGTCTTTATGGCCGAAGATACACATCTGGGCCGCCGCGTAGCCATCAAGTTTCTCTCCGATAAATCAAATAATACTCATCACTTCCGCGCGCGGTTTCTGCGCGAAGCGCGCGCCGTATCTATGCTCGCGCACCCGCACATCGCGGCCATCTACGATTACGGCGAGACGCCCGATGGGCATCCTTTTATCGTCATGGAACTGGTCACAGGCAAGACACTCGGCGAGCTTTTGCATGAGAGCGGCCTGACTATCACGCGCGCCGTCGAGATCATAGAGCAGGTGGCCGAAGCGCTCGGAGAGGCGCACGCGCGCAGTATCATTCATCGCGACATCAAGCCATCGAATGTCCTCATCAACGAGCGCGGGCAGGTCAAAGTGCTGGATTTCGGACTCGCCAAGCAGCTCAACGAAGAACAGGGCGAAGCGGACCCGGACGCCAATACTATGCTTTCGACGCGCACGCAAAGCGATGTGGTCGTCGGAACACCGCTCTATCTGTCGCCGGAACAGGCGACGAGCGCTCCCGTTGATGCCCGCAGCGACCTCTTCGCTTTGGGCGCGCTGCTTTATGAATGCATCGCCGGTCGCCCGGCTTTCCACGGCGCGAGCGTGCTGGAAATCGGCGCGCAGGTAATACATGTCACGCCGCCTGTGCCTTCTCAGGTCAACGCAAGAGTGCCGAAGGAATTAGACCGGATAGCGATGAAGGCTCTGGAGAAGAAGGCGGAGAATCGTTATCAATCAGCGGGAGAGATGCTGGAGGACTTAAGGCGCGCTCGTTTGTCCATGAGCGACGACGCGCATCGTATTGAGCGCGTGAACGGGACGGGCACATCAAAGGGCTCGCAGACAAGTGCGCTGATGGCTTTATCTGAGACGCTCAGAGCGCCGCGTCTCTCCATCTTTACCGTGTTGATAGGCGTCTTCACCATCGCCCTGCTCGGATGGGGCGTCGCGAAGTTTGTACGGCGCGCGCCGCACCGCCCGACAGCCGAGGCGCAGCGCTGGTATGAGATGGGCACGAACGCGCTGCGTGACGGGGCCTACTTTCAGGCGAGCAAGGCGCTGGAGCGCGCCATCGCCACGGATAATAATTTCCCGCTCGCCCACGCGCGCCTCGCCGAAGCCTGGATGGAACTGGATTATGTGGACAAGGCCAAGGACGAGTTGTTGCGCGTGGCGACGCTCGTGCCGGATCGCACGGCGCTGCCGCGTTCCGATCTCCTCTATCTTGAGGCGATCAGTGCGTCCGTCTCCAACAGCTTTACGCAATCGGTCGAGTCCTATCAGCAGATAGCTCAATTGATGCCCGACCAGCCACAGGTCTATGTTGACCTCGGGCGGGCGTATGAAAAAAACTCGGCGCGCGAAAAAGCGATAGAAAATTATGTGGAAGCGATCAATCATGACGCGCAGTATGCAACCGCATACCTTCGCGTCGGTATCCTTTACGGCCAGAAACAGGATATCCAGAGCGCCATCGCCGCCTTCGAAAAGGCCGAAGCGCTCTATCAATCCCTCGGCAACATTGAGGGCCGGACGGAAGTGTTTTATCAGCGCGGTCTGCTCTTTGATCTGATGGGTAAAGCGCCCGAAGCGCAGGCCCAGTTGCAGCAGGCGCTCGAAACGGCGCGAATCTCCAATAATGAGCACCAGCAGATCAGAGCGATCTTACAATTGAGCAGTGTCGCTTATACCGCAGGCAATACGACGCAAGCGCAGGAGTACGCACGTCAGGCGGTAGAATTGGCCCAGGCGAAAGGCATGGAGAATCTGATCGCGCGCGGCCTTGTTGATCTCGGCTACGCGTATCTTTTCCATGGGGATTACAATGAAGCAGATACGTACTTCAAACAGGGGCTAGACTTCGCGCAGAGAATCAGGGGACGCCGCAACGAAGCGCGTGCCTTATTCTCGCTCGGAAGTCTGCGCATGCAGCAGGGCAACCCGAACGAAGCGGTGCGTTACCTGGAACGTGCGCTGGCCTTCTATCAAGAGAGCGGTTTCCGCAAAGAGGCTTCCCAAACAATACTGCTTCTGGGGCGGGCCAAACGGCAGAAGGGTGATTATGAGGCGGCGCTCAAAGACTTCGATGAAGAGCTAAAACGTGCCGAGCAGGTAGGGGATTTAGCTCAGGCGGCTTCCCTTCACTCCGAGATAGGCAAAGTGCTCGTCAGGCAAGGGCGCTACCCGGAAGCGCTCAGCCGGTTCGACGTAAGTTATGCGACGAATAAATCCATTGGCGATCAGTTCAAGCTCGGCTACAACTTGATGGATCGTGGTAACATCCTGTGGCGATTGGGCGATTATACAAAGGCGCGCGCTCTGTTCGATCAGGTGTTTGATCTGGCAAGCCAACCCGGGGGCGGAAATAAGGCGCTGTTGGCTGATCTCACCGAATATGATGCCGAGATGTGGCTCAGCGAGCGTCGCTTGACGGAAGCGAGAGCCATGGCTCAGAAGGCGCTCTCGCTGGCGGGCACTCTCTATCAGGACACAACTATCAGGGCGCAGCTTGTGCTAAGCACAACGCAAGTCTATTCAGGAGCGGCGCGTGAGGGGAGAAAGTCCTCTGAGGAGTCGCTCGCGATGGCCGTCCGCACAGGTGATCAGTGGCTGGTCTCCAGGTCAACCTTAGTCCTCGCCGAGACCATGCTTGAAAGCGGTGATGCCCCGAGCGCATTGACGACAGCATTTCGTGCGCAGGAAAGCTTTGCGCGTACCGGAGATCAAGAATCCGAATGGCGCGCATGGTTCATCGCGGCACGCGCCAGCCAACGCACAGGCGATCAGACAAAAGCTCGCGAATACGCCTCACATGCTGCCGGGCTGCTTGCAAACCTTGAGCAGAAGTGGGGAACGGAGGCTTTCAATGGCTACCTTGCCCGGCCAGATATTAAGGATTCTCACAAACGCCTCGGCAGGATCGTCGTTGAAGCTAAACAAACCAGCCCTTAACCTCAAAAGGAGAAAAAACATGCCAGACGACCCTATCTCGATCAAAGGCGGTTCCCTCCATATCGAGTGTTCAAAAAAACTGAAGGAAAAAAATGGGACGGATGGGAAACATAAATACGACCACCCGGACAAAGGCAAAATTACGGGCGTGGATATTGACGGCAAACCTTATCCGGCCCATCAGGGAAGTGTTATCGTGATTCACTATGACGTGCCTTAAAGACTGTGAACCGAGCTTGTCGGCTAACGTCGCACATTCATCATCTTTCTTGCTCTAAGGGCATTCAGAAAGAGGTCAATCCGCAGGCCTCGGAAATGTCTTGTGGGCGCTGATTCCAAATGAATAAACGACAGCCCGCCAGAAACGCTCGAACTTCGCAAACAGATCGTTAGAGCGCCGCCCCACAGAACATACGGCGCTCTAACGATACGATTTACGTGCAGTTTCATGCTCAGTGTGACGGAAACCGCGATGGTACTCTCCTAAATCAATTTCACGCCCGGCGGTGCTTCATAGGCCGGCCGGTGATGAGTCATTTTCAATGTTGAAGGAAGATAAAAATTTTGGGCTATGTGTGTTAGCGCACAGACAAATGCTCTGTGGGGGTTTATTAAATCACCACTGGAGTTGAAAAGTCCTACGGACGGCTAGAATCAGCGACTCCATTCCTTAGCTGAAATCGCTTATCTCTATCTGTTCAACATTGGAAATGACCCATTACCAGGCAATAATGAAGATCACAAATAGAATCACTCAGCCGCTTGTTATCTTGTTGGCAATGGCGCTGTGTGCGTCTTCCACGTTCGCTCAGACCGAGCCTCGCTATCGTGAGTTGCCGAACTATCACCAGGTAAATCAGGAGCTGTATCGCGGCGCGCAGCCGCGAGAAGGGGGAATCCGGAAGCTCGCCGCGCTCGGCATCAAGACCATACTCAACCTGCGCGCAGCGGACGAACGCTCTGGCGCAGCAGAGACAGAAGCTCGCGCCGCCGGCCTCCGCTTCTTTAATATACCGATGGAGGGCTTGGACAGGCCGAACGACGCGCAGGTCGAGCAAGCTCTGGAAATTATTAACGATGCGGCCAACCAGCCCGTCTTCGTCCACTGCAAGCACGGCGCTGACAGGACGGGCGTGATCATCGCCATCTATCGTATGACGCATGATGGATGGTCGAGCGAAGATTCGCTACGCGAGGCCAAGCGTTATGGCATGAGCATGTTTCAGTTCCGGATGAAGGATTACATCAAGGATTACGGGCGCGACCATGCAGGGAAACAACGACGCATAGGCCGGAGCTTCAACCAATCGAGCGACTTCGGCCAACGCGCCGCAATACCGCTCGCCGTCGAAACTTTTGAACACAGGAAGACTTATTTCGCTATGCATGCAGGAATAGCTTTGATTCATTGACGGGCAGCGGCCGATTCGCTCTTGCCCGCCATTACCCTTTTGCTCTACGCGCCCGGGCGCGTTTTGTAGATACGTACGTGGCGGGCAAACCTTTGCGCGGCCGTCTCTGTTTGCTCTTCTGCGCCGGTCGTCTCCGAAATCCCGCGCTCCCGCCTTTCGCTGACGATGCCCTCGACGATATTGGCGACCCACCAGAATGTTCCACGCGCTCCGAGATGCTCGCGCGCGCGCTGAAAGATGCGCGGGTAGAGTTTGGCCGTGCGGCTCAACAGATTCCTGAAAGCATTGAAGGTCATCCGATCCTGAAACAATTCACGGCGCACGCGCTCGTCCAGATCATGCAGCGCAGCCATGACGGCGTTTAAGGTCTCATTGACAGCAGCGGGCGCGCTCTTTGAAGTCGGTCGCATGAATTCCACGAGGCTCGTTATCTGCGCGACGCGCGGCTCATACGCATTGATCTCGGAGAGCGAAGCGGCGTCGAGCATGTCTGCTCCCAGGGCCAGATCGGTCAAATGCGTCAGACGACGTAAGTTACGCACGTGCGTACCGAAGCCGCCGAAGGTGAGGGGGCTTGAAAGCCCCGCCGTCTCGCCGATCAACATGATGCGATCATCTGCGGTGCGCTGGCGCGCGCTCCACCCATGATGCTGCGCGCCCGGAAGATAACCGAAGACGGGCTTCATCACTCTCCACTGCGCGCCCGCGCGCTTGTAGCGGGGAAGCGATTCAAAGTAACGCTCAAAGAGCGCGAGCAGAGATTTGTCGGCGGGCGAATTAATGCCGTCATAGAAGAAAAGGTAGGTCGTATATTCGTCGCGCAAAGGGCTTCCGGCAAACCCTTCCCAGATCAACTGGCGATGGTCGCTCGCGTCCTCGTTACTGACGAGTATCTCGCCGACGCCGAAATCCACGCGATCCGGCTCAGCGCCGCGCATAAAACCACGCGCGACCGTCCCAACTGTCGGACACACATGAGTAATCGAGCGGCCATCGCCTATCTGACGCGCGACCACAGAGTTCGTGCCCGTCGAATCAATAAAGAGGCGCGCGCCGAAGAGGCGATGCTTGCCCGTTTTTGCGTCTTCGACCTCCACCGCCACGCGGTCAGCCTCGACATAACAGCGGACAAATCTTGAGCCGTCAATCAAAGACGACGCGGGCGTGGCATCAAGGATTTTCGTGCGGGCCAGCGCCAGCAGCTTGTCCGCGTCGAGCGCGACATCGAGCACCCCGTTCATCCACAGCGGCGGCGTTTTGACGCGCGACGCCGCGTCGTGAAATTTTACGAAGCCGGAACGGTAACGATTGATGACCGCCGCTTCGATCTCCTCTTTTGTGAAAAGCCCTGCGTGATCGAACTCGCGCAGCTCTTCATCCGAAATATTCCAATCCCGATCCGTGCGGCCTACAGTCTGAGAGTCGAAGACCATCACACGGCGATTGAAACGGCTTGCCATCACGGCGGCGTGAAGCAATCCGACGCTACCACCCGCATAGATAATGTCGAACTCGGCCTCGATATTGAGCCTCGAAGGGGGCGCGCCGCGCACGATAACCTCCTCCGCCACCTCCTGCGCCCCTTTGTCCCTTTCCATCGTCTGCTGCCAGGCCGTGTCCAGTTCCCAGATACGACCCAGCCACGCCTCACGATTGGCGAGCGCGCCGAAGTTCGCCACCGTCAACGGATAACGTTTACGAAATTCGCTCAGGTCGGGCGCGTTGTGCAGCTTGGAGTTTTTCCGTAAAACAGCGGTCATAAAACGAAAGAGAGTTCAAGCCCGCGCACCATTGGTCTCAAGCCTTCCGGTGTGCAGGCTTTCCCGTCAAAACATAAATCTAATGAACTTTTGTGTGAGTGTAACCGAAGGGCCGACCATCGTACAAGGAAAGAAAAGGCAGATGCCGGATGTTAGATGTCAGATGCTGGTCAAAGCTTTCTGCTGACATCTAATATCTAACATCTGTTCTTTTATGCGCGGCGGCGTGAGATCAGGTTGATGACGGCGACAAAAAGCGCCGCGCCGATGATTGACCAGATAATTGGAAATTTTGTGCCGCCGATGTTGACCGCAAACAGTTCTGGCAGGCCGAGGTTGCGCGCTACCCACATGCCGAGGAGCGCGCCGATAAAGCCGAGCGCGATGGAGACCAGGCAACCGCCGCGCGAATAGCCGCCGATGGCCTGGCCCAACGACCCGCACAGGCCCGCGACGAGAAGGAGCACCAGTAAGTCTATAAGCGCCATCTCTCGGAATCTCCCTTTCTGTTAGCGGCCGCACATCTGTTCGCCGCGCGCATCCGCACTCTTCTCGTTGGCGCAAGCGCCGCAGTTCCAGCGCGCGGGCGCGCCGAAATCAGTCTTGTCCGTGTACTCGAAATCTCCCTGATTGCTGTTAGTGTCCTTCAGATCAATCACATCTTTACCGGCCTTGATGCGATAGATGGTCGTTTTCGCTTTGATCGTGTCGCGTATGCGCCAGGTCGTGTTGTTGCGCACGACGATGGGCTGCGATTTATCCATCCCCAGAATATAGTTGGACGAGAACTGGCCGAGGCCCGGAACCTCCAGATGATTGGTGCGATCCCCGTATTCCTGCTTGATGGCGGCATAAAGAATGCGCGGGGCAATCTCTTTGGCCTTCGCTTCCGCATCCCCTGCGGGTACGCGCTCGATAACGCGCGCGACGATAAGGCGCAAGGCCTCGCGCTGATGCTCGTTGGCGCGTTCGTCAATAAACATCGTGCGCCCGTTCTTCAGATCGGCAGAGCCGAAGTGTAGATCATCAAGCGGCACATCTCCGTAGTTTCCCTTTTGAATATGGTAGGAATAGAACGGATAACAATAACCATTAGGCGACGGCTGCTCGCCAAAGTTGCACGTACATGGCACGGAGCAGGTACAGGTTTCCGTGAGCGCTCCGCGAATGGCCCACAGGTTAGCCGCTGTTGAAGACGCTTCATTCACCGTTGTTGTAGCAGCGCCGCTTCTGTGCGCGGCGTCCGCGCTCGGACGACGCAAAGTCAGGTGAAACGCCGCGAAGACGCCCGCGCCAATCGCACACGCCAGCAGCAACGCCAGCGCGAAACGGACGACGCTTCGCCAGAGACCTTTACGCTCCATGCGCGGGGCGTCCGCATAAAATTCATTCGTACTCAAAATCTCACTCCCGTTTAATACATCTCTCCACAGTGATAATACTCACGCCTTTTGATTCGACCTTTTTTGAATTTTACATCTTTCGGATGAATTGTAGGAGAGGCTTTGGGCACACCAAGCCTGCGGGGCCACATCCATATCTCCACCATCAGGTTTTCCCTGTAACCTCCATCTATTGTCAGGATCCGGCTGGCATCCATCCCGCGAATCTTAACCAGATATGTTTTGATGCGTGAAGCACGAGCCCGCGCTTCTCCGCGCCTGCCAGAACGACCACCATAAACAATTATATGGCCTACCGTCTCCGGCTCATTTTGCACTTGTACGGCCAGATTATCGAGACGGGCCATCTCGTCCTCACAGTTTACGTCTCCGAACTCATCGAATTTAGGCGCGTCCTGGGCAAACGAGTGTCCGGCCCATATCAGGATTATGCATAGAGTAGCGATGGTAATCTTGATGCTTTCCATCTTTCACCTGCTTTGGAGAGTGATAGCCAGTTAAAAGATAACCGATGCTTGATACTCTTTTAGTGTCGCGCGAAACTCTGCTCTTATCAAGCGACGAAAGCACTGGAGCGCCTGACTAAAGGCCCCATCTCTCATTTTCACTCCTTTTCCAGCCAGTTCGAATACGAAAGAATATATTCCTTCAAATTACCGGTGGAAGTCAGTATAATCTTCAGGTGGCACGCGCGTTGCCCGCGCGGGCTGCTTTTCAAGTAAGGGTCGCGATTGATAAAACGTCTCACCGGATCATGCAGACGCCCGGGCTGCGGAATCGTTGAAACCATAAACGGTCATCGCGCGAGGCAGCGGAGTCCACTTTTCTCTAAGACAATTTTTTTAGCAAGGAGTTTAGAACAGATGCGCAAATTTATGATCGCCGCCCTCATCATCGGTGCAACATTCACACTGGGTCTGGCCCAGGAAACTACCACGTCCCAACAGCCGCCGCTCGAAACGGAACAGATGCTCAAGATGGGCCGCGCGCCCAAAACGACCGACGGTATTGGCCGTGCGGTCGTCGTCCTTAAGGATGCGGGCGGCAACCCCGTCAAGAAAGCCTACGTCCATTTGTACTCCACGCGGTCGGATGGCTTCCTTTGCGAATCATGGGCATGGACTAACGATGATGGCGTCGTTTTACTGCCGCCGCTTCATATGGGCGATCTTAAAATTAAGATCAAAGCCGATGGCTTCCAAAAGAATACGACGGAAGTTGATGCCGATTCACTGGGTGAGCCGGTAAACATTACCCTGATATCAAAGAAATAGTGGTAGCAGGCAGGCTTGAGCCACGGTCAGGACGAGAAGAGAGCGCACACTGTTTAATCAGGGCGCTCTCTTCTTATTATCTACCTGTTAGCCAGCCTTCTATCCAGGCCCTGCCACGCCTCTGCGCTCGTCCGATTCTCCGCCGTTTCTGACTCTTCCACTATGGGTATCAGTTCGGAGAGCGCATCCTTTAATTTCTTGGCCTGATCCAAAGTCAGGAGCAGGGTCGGGATCCTCTCCCCATGTCCTTCGATACTCAGGGCCAGCAACCGATCCGCGAAAATAGAGATGCGCACGCGCCCGTCGTCGGCGCGACGCCCGGTCGCGATTTGTATCTCATGCTCCGGCACCGCCATAAAACACCCCTTTAAAACAGTAATGAATGACGAGTTAAGAAGAGGATTCTACCCCTGTCACTCGTCACTTACCACTGTTATTAGCAATCCACTCGCGCGCCACTTCCTTTGGGTCACGTCTTCTTCCATCAACCTCGTGGTTCAGCCGGCGCATCTCTTCGGTGGAAATGGCATTGCTCAAAAGCTTTAACGCATCGCCGAGCGCAAGCACGCGCGCCATTGAGTCCCTGCGGGCGAGGATGACCGCTTCGTATGGAGGGAAGTAGCGGCGGTCATCTGCGAGCTGAAAAAGGTCTAGCGCAGCAATCAGGCCGTCGGTGGAATTGCCCGCGATGAGATCAACCTGATTGGAAGCGAGTGCGCGATAGGTAAGCGACAAGTCCATCTCGCGGGGAGGTTGAGCAAACCTCAAACCGTAGGCGCGCGCGAAACCTGCATAACCATCCGCACGTGACATAAAATCCTGCCCGAAGCCGGCGCGCCACTTCGGCGCATACTGTGCAGCATCCGAGATGGTCTTAAGATTAAGGCGTCGCGCATCAACTCCGCGCACGAGGATGGCAAAGTCGTTGCTGTATCCGAGCGGCGGGCTCACTTCGATGTTGAACTTTGCTGCGTACTCGTGTTGCACTTCAGCATAAACAGCGCCCGCGTCGGTGATGGGCGCGTGTTTCAGAATCTCTACGAAGGACGTGCCGGTATATTCAGGATAACAATCTATCTGGCCCGTGATGAGCGCCTGATGCGCCAGATTTCCGCCAAGCTCGAAGCTCCGCTTGACCTCAACGCCGCGCGCTTCGAGCATCTGCGCCACGATCTCGCCGAGCAGCACGGATTCCGTAAAATCTTTCGACCCCACAGTCACGCGCGCCTGCCCTTCCGTCATCGTCGGGGCGGCGGAAAAACCCGCGCCGCGCCAAGCGCCATAGACGACGAGCGATAAGACTACAGCGACGGCTCCCCAGGACAAGCGCCGAAGGAGCGGCGGGCTACGCTTTTCGCTTGAACGCCTTCGGCCGGTATCGTAACGCTTCTCTAAAAGTCCGATCCCAAAGTCCGCGACGAGCGCCATCAAAGCCGAAGGCACAGCGCCCGCCAGCAGTAATCTATTATCGAACTGTCGCAGGCCGCGAAAGATATACTCACCGAGACCGCCCGCGCCGACCGCCGCGGCGATGATCGCCACGCCGATGGTAATCACGGTCGCGACTCTGATGCCGGTCAGGATCACGCTCATCGCGAGCGGCAACTCGACCTGCCGGAGGACTTGACCATCCGTCATGCCCATCGCCACAGCCGCCTCGCGCACATTCCCGTCAACGCCGAGGATGCCCGTCACGGTGTTGCGTATAACGGGCAGCAATGCATAGAGCACGAGGGCGATGATGGCCGTGCTGCGACCTATGCCGCCGATAAAAGGGATCGGGATAAGAAGCCCGAAGAGAGCGAGGCTCGGAACGGTCTGCATAATATTCGCCACCCCAAGCACAGGCCCGCGCAAACTTTTATAGCGTGTGAGAAGAACGCCGACCGGAACGCCTATGATGACCGCAATCGAGATCGAAACGAGCACGAGCCACAGATGCTGCTCTGTGTGTGCGAGTATGCCGGCCCAGTTGGAGCGTATGAACTCCCAGGCACTCATGCGCTCCTCCCGGCAGAAGGGCTGCTGCTGCTCTCTGCGTCACTGAGGCGCAGCGTTTCGAGATAGCGGCGCGCATGCTCCTCATCTGTTTTGAGAAACGCTTCGGGTGTTTCCAGTAGAATGATTCGACCGGCGCGCATAAGGCCGATGCGCGTGGCGAGCAGCAGGGCTTCGCGCAGATCATGCGTCACGAAGATGACGGTCTTGTCCAGACGCTCTGTTAATTCGGCGAACTCTTTTTGGATGCTTGCGCGCGTGAGCGGGTCCAGGGCTCCGAAGGGCTCATCCAGCAGGAGCAAGGGCGGCTCGGCGGCCAGGGCACGCGCGACGCCGACACGCTGTCGCTGCCCGCCCGACAATTCTTGCGGGTAACGATGAGCGAAGGAGTCTGGCTCAAGACCCACGAGAGCCAATAGCTCGCGCACGCGCTCGCGTGTGCGGCCCTCTTCCCACTTTTCCAGCGCGGGCACGAGCGCGACGTTGCGCTCGACCGTAAAATGCGGGAAGAGTCCTCCCTCTTGAATGACATAGCCGGTTCGCCGCCGCAAACGGATCACGTCCCACTCGCTCGTTCTCTTTCCCTCAACCAATACCTCGCCGCTCGTGGGCAACAACAGGCGATTGATGAGCTTGAGCGTCGTCGTCTTTCCGCAACCCGACTCGCCGAGCAGCACCAGCGTCTCGCCGCGCCTGACAGACAAGTTGAGATCGGAGATGATCGGTGAAGCAGCGCCGGGCCAACTGAAGCCGACGTTGCGAAATTCTACGACCGGCACGGAAGCGTCATCTTGATCGGACATGGACATAACTTTAACAGGGCCGGTTCAGGCGATTCGCAGATACTCGATGACACGATCAATCGAGCCGTGCCACGAGCCGCGCCAGTTGCGAAGCAGAATATCGGCGGGGCAAACCTCGTCTTCGATGACACGCTCGCGCAGCACATCCAGATAGCTTGCTTCTGCGGGAGCGATACGATTGAGACCCGCGACGGCCAATATGATCGCTTCTCTGGCAAGCGCGCCCACCTTCACGCCTGCGCCCTGCGCCGCCAGGCCATCGCGCGCGACCGCTTGGCGAAGCTCGATTGCTTCCGCCTGATTGAGCTTCGGCGCTAACCTGAGCGCTTCATCAAGTGCTTCCCGGTCGTACATCAGTCCCTTCCAGAATGCTTGCAGCGCGAGCGTGTAAGAGAGATCGCCGCAGTCCGCGCTGCGCAGCTCGATGTGCTGTTTGAGACGGGCATCGGTAAAGAGCGTCGTCAGGTGATCGGCCCAGTCGCCGAAGACGGGCTCTACGCTATCCAAGCCATGTTCCAGAAAGTCGCCGAACTTCATGCCCGTCGGCCCATCCAGATAGCGGCCATCGCGCTGTGCGAAGATCATCGGCACGTCCAATGCATAAGCGATGAAGGCTGCGGGCGAGAATTCTTCTGTGAGCGCCGCCGGGGAGATACCCGTCCGATCATCGTCGGTCGCGAGCCAGGCGGCGGCGCGCGTGGACTTGTAACCGGATAATCTTCCATTCTCGAAAGGCGAGTTGGCGAAGATGGCCGTCGCCATGGGAGCGAGACGATTGCCGAGCAGGAATTTTTTGGCGAGGTCAACGTCCGTGCCGTAGTCAAGATTGGTCTGCGCAGCGCAGGTGCGCGTCATCATGTCCCAGGCGCGCGCGCCGCGACCGCCAAGATATGGGCGCATCACATCGTAGCGCAGCTTGGGAAACCAATGCTGCTCCTCAAGCGTGCGAAGGGGATCGAACCCAACGGCCAGAAAGGCCAGACAGTTTCCCTCGGCAATCTCATGCAGGCGCGCGAGGTATCGCTTTAGCTCAAGCTCGACATCGGAGAGACTGCGTTGCGGCGCGCCTGAAAACTCTACCTGACCGCCCGGCTCGACCGTCAGGCGATTCATCTGCCCCGCGTTGACTTCGATAAGGACGCCGCCCTCATACATCAGATCATTGGATGAAGGCGCGAAGCCCGCGAGCACTCTTTGCACCTGCGAAGGATTGATGCGCTGGTTATGGTTGCGCGAGTCATAGCCGAACAGCTCGAACTCCACGCCGCACATCCACTGCGACACAGGTTTTGCGCCGCGCCGCAGGTTCTCTTCAAAAAGAGCTGCGGAAGATTTCGAGACCCTGTCGGTTAAAAGCGGAAAGACCACGCGGCCCGTTGATTGCCCCCTGGCATAATCATTCACGCTCTCGTCAGCGGCGGGCTCAGGATGAGCGTCAATGGCTTTGATAGATTGATCCGGGCTCATATGTAAATCGTAAACTTGCTGTCGCAAATGGCGCGAGCGCCTGCGACTCACGCCTCTCGCCGGGTCTTAAGGTGATTGTGCCTACACCTAGACGGCGATAAAGAGATTGCTGCTAAAGCGCTCCGCCTGGTCTAACCATGTGCGTGCGCGCCTGAAGCCTGTGTCTTCAGCCAGCCTCGAAAGTCCTTCCGTGTCGTACTTGTAAGAGTTCTCCGTATGAATACGCTCGCCCGCGTTAAGCCGGACTTCCATTTCAAGCTTTTTTATCCTAACAGTCTGCGCGCAAGTGCTCTCAAGGTAAAGCTCTACGCGGCCCATCTCTTTATTATAAAAGGCGCAGTGCTTAAAGGCGCGAAGGTTGAAATCGGCGTCCAGCTCGCGATTGATTCGCGCCAGTAGATTGAGATTGAAAGAGGCCGTGATACCGAGCGCGTCATCATAAGCCGCTTCCAGAATGGCTGGCTCTTTGCGCAGGTCGGCTCCAAGCAAAAGCGCATCACCTACGTGCAGCACGCCGCGCAGGGCGCGCAGGAATGTGCGCGACTCGCCGGCGTCGAAGTTGCCTATGTTCGAGCCTAGAAAGAGCGCCAGCGTTTTCCCCTCGCGCTCCTTCTGCATGCTGAGCGCAGCGAGCCCGTCGTAGTAATCACTCGCGTAAGCTTCGATACGCAGCTCAGGATAGGATTGCAGGAGCACGCGCGAGCTGGTCTCAAGCGCCGCCGGAGAGATATCAACGGGAATAAAGAGCAGCTCGCGTTGGTGCTTTAAAAGAGCCTCGATGATAAGACGAGTTTTAGAGGCGCTGCCGCTGCCCATCTCCAGAAGGGTCTTCGGCCCTGGGAGGGCTTCGATCATCTCATCCCCGTAGCGAGCGAGAATCTCGTTCTCGGCTCGCGTCAGGTAATACTCCGGCAGCAGGCAGATCGCATCGAAGAGCTGCGAGCCGAGTTCGTCGTAAAAGTATTTCGGGAAGAGACGGCGGGGCCGGGCACTGAGTCCCTCGCGGACATCGGCGTTGAAGGTGGCGCGGGGGTCTTCTGCACGGATAAGATTGCGTATCGTCAGCCTGCCGTCGTTAGACGTGTGATCCGGAATCCGCTCAGTCATTCATCCCCTTCTTGCCCTTTCCTCCGACGTGCTTTTTTGCTGAGCACCTTGCTTGTGACAGACCTCTGCTATGATAACTTATTGCAGTTGATAATCAACACGAGCCGTTATGGCAATTATGATCAAGGGCGCGTATGCGCGTCATGCGTTCACATGGGGAGGCCAAGTTGGCGAAGAAGCGAGCAGTAATAGAAGAGATCAGGGAATTAATGACGGAGGCGCGCGCCGAGACGCTCCGTCTATTCGAGATGGTGCGCGAAGAAGAGTTGCGCGAGAGCCCCGGCTTCGGGTTTCGACCCGTGCTCTGGCATCTGGCCCACATCGGCGTCTTCGAGGCTTACTGGATTCTGCAAAAGCTCGGAGGCCAGAGCGCGCCCGACGAGCATTATGAACGCGTCTTCGACCCCATCAAGACTCCGCGCGAAGAATCAAAAAATCTACCTTCGCGCCGCGAGATGCAAGACTATCTCGCTCGCGTGCGGGAAGAAGCCCTACGCGTTCTTGATCGAACACACTTCGACGAATCCGAGCCTCTGCTCCGCGATGCTTATATCTTTCAACTCGTCCTTGAGCATGAGTACCAGCATCAGGAGACGCTTGCCTATCTGCTTCACCTGCTCGATCCGGCGAAGAAGACGCGCCCCGGTGGGGGTGCTGAGGATATGCGAAACCTGAAAGCCGCCGCGCAGGCTTCGCTTGCGCTTCCTCGGATGGTCACGATTCCTGAAGGCGCGTTCCAGATAGGATCGGTCTGGGATACTTTCGCTTACGATAACGAGCTGCCTGCGCACATCGTCCACGTTCCGTCATTTAAGATTGACAGGCTTCTGACGACGAATGAAGAGTACGCTCATTTTATAGACGAGGGCGGATACCTCCGGCGCGAGTGGTGGAGCGATGAGGGCTGGGGGTGGCGCGAGCGCGAGAATTGGACCATGCCGCTTTACTGGTCAAAGAACGGGGAGGGCTGGCGGGCGCGCAACATGTTTGAGGAGGGCACGCTCGACTCCACGCATCCGGTCGCAGGCATTAGCTGGTACGAAGCGGAGGCATACGCGCGCTTCAAGGAGATGCGCCTGCCCACAGAAGCCGAGTGGGAAAAGGCCGCAGCCGTAGGAGTCGCGAACGCACACGAGCCCAAACGGCGCTTTAGCTGGGGAAAGCGTGAGCCAACGCCCGCGCTCTGCAACTTTAACAATCACTTCTGGGGCACAACTCCGGTCGGAAGCTTCCCCGATGGTGCGAGCGCCTACGGGTGTCTGGACATGACGGGCAACGTCTGGGAATGGACTGCTGACGTCTTCGGCCCGTTTCCCGGATTCGAGCCGTTTCCTTATCCGGAGTATTCCGAAGCCTGGTTCGACGGCGACCACCGCGTCCTCAAAGGCGGTTCGTGGGCCACTCGCCCATCGGTGCTCCGCACCTCGTTTCGCAACTTCTTTCGCCGCCACTTTCGCATCGCCTTCGCTGGCATTCGCTGCGCGGCTGATGCTTGAAGCGATTATCCGCCCATCTAAAAATTGGATTTCAAGGTGGCCATCCGTTACACTTTTTGAAGACTTTTATTTACTTCAGGAAATTCGTTGCTGATGGGTGAACTCAATGAACCACTTTGGGGCGTGATCAGCGAGCGCGGCTGCGAGGCTGTGGGCCTCAGTTACAACGAGGCCGCGAAATTGCTGCGCCGACTCGACGGCGAGAAAGTACACGGCCTCTGCATCGTCACGGCAGAGGCCGGACGCCATCTCGCGCCCGCAAAAACCGATGAGCGCCGTAGCGCTGAACTATCCTCGAAATCTCATAGCAAGAAATAAAACGAAAAGCATATTGATCAGACCGCTTCGTCGCCGGAGCGCAGGCGAAAGTCTGCGACGAGCGGGAGATGATCGGAGGCGATGAGCGCCGTGCGGCTTTTGTGAAGCGTGAGCCGTTGAAGCTCAAGCTTCGAGTCGTAATAGATGTGATCCAGATGCATGAAGGGCAGCGGGCCGGGGTAGGTTCTGGCGCGGCGCAGGTGATGATGAATGTCCGCGCTCTCAAGATGCGCAGAGAGCAGTTGCGAGGCCAGCCCGTGCGTCCATTCATTAAAATCTCCGAGCACGACGCGCGCACCATTGAGTTCCGAATTTGCCAGAATGCGGTTACCCGTCAACTCGCGCGCCTGATGACGCCGCTCGAAAAAGGCCGTGCCGAGATGTACGTTAAAGATGTGAATGAGGGCTGATGGGCCAAAGCGTGCGTCTGCGCGCAGGCAGCCGCGCTGCTCGCGCCCGCGCCATGTAATTTCATAATTCTGCACATTGCAGAGGGGCACGCGGCTTAAGATCACATTGCCGTAAGCTCCGCCATTGAGCCTGCGATTCTCGCCCACGTAGTAGTGCATTCCAAGCTCTTCCGCGATAAAGCGCGCCTGGTCGCGTTCCGGCTGAGAATCTTCGACGCTCAAGACCTCCTGAAGCGCGATGATGTCGGCGTCCGTTTCGCGCAGCACCGCAACGATGCGTCCGGGACGCACGCGCCTGTCAAACCCGCGACACTTGTGGACATTGTAGGTGACGATGCGAAACATAAAAGCAGATGACAGATGCCGGATGTCAGTGAAAGGCTTTGACCGGCATCTAACATCTGACATCCGGCATCTGTCTTTTCATTGTTGTCTTTCCAACACCCAGCCGAGCCATTCATGCATGCGCTCGAAGATCGAGCGGCGACTCCACTGCTCGTAGGTGACCTCGCGGCTCTCTTCAAGGTCACGTGCGAAATCTTCCGCCAGACGCGCCGCCAGAGTCTTATCACGACCGGCCAGATTGACCTCGTCGTTTAAGCCGAACGAGCGATTGTCGAAATTGGTCGAGCCGATTACGCACCACAGATCATCAATAACCATAGTCTTGGCGTGAATCATCGCCGCCTCGTACTCGTAGATTTGCGCTCCGGCCTTGAGCAGGTCGCCGAAGAGGCGGCGGCTCGAACGTCTCGTCAAAAGATGATCGCTATGCTCGCCCGGCACGATGATCTTGATTTCAACATTGCGCTCCCTGAGGGCTCGAATCATCTCCTGGCGGGCGCTGCGATCCGGCAAAAAGTAGGGCGTCGTGATGAGGATGTTTTTCTGAGCGGAGGCGAGCAGGGTTTGAAACAGAATTCGTGCCCTGGTGGACATGCCCGTCGTGGGCGAGCTGTCAATGATAAGCGCGGAAGTCTCACCCGCGTCATCCCTTTGCGCCGGGAAAAACTTGATGTCGGTCAGAATCTCGCCGGAGGCTTCCAGCCAGTTCTCGACAAATGCCGCCTGAAGGCTGGAGACCGCAGGGCCTTCCATGCGGAACATAGTATCGCGCCAGCGCGGATTCTTCTCGTCGCCTTTAAGCCAGTGATCGGCGAAACCTGCGCCGCCGAGAAAACCGACCCGGCCGTCAACGACTATGATCTCGCGGTGCGTGCGATTATTGATGCGCGCCAGCGTGCTCCAACGCAAGCCGTGATACCAACTGACCCGCCCGCCCGCTTCGCGCAGCTCTTTAAAATATCTGTCCCACGAAGCGAAGCTGCCGATAGCATCTAAGGTCAGACGCACTTCGACTCCATTGCGCGCCCTCTCCGTCAGGGCTTCGATGAATCTGCGCGTGACCTCGCCTTTCTGGAAAATGTACGCTTCAAGATTAACGCTTGAGCGCGCGGCGCGAATCGCTTCCAACTCGGCTTCGTAGTAGACCTCGCCGTTGGTCAGAACTTCAATGCGATTGTGATCGTTGACCTTCGCATCCGTAATCGCTTCGAGGATGCACAGGAATTCGTCCGACTCAATCGGCTCGGACGGGTGCGTGGACATCTTGTAGTCGAGCCCGGGCTCAAATAGCGCCACGAAGAGCATAAAGCTCAAGAAGGCGATGGCGATGATGGCGATGACGAGAAATGCAGTCGAGTCCATAAATCGGCGATTAGTGAAGAATTACGAGCGACGAGCGCGATTCTATCTTTTTACTCGCCGCGAGTCACTCTGGTTTTGACGGGCGTACTTTCCCTGGATACGCACGCAACGTTCGAGGTCGTCCAGCACTTCCAAAACTTTAAGTCGCAGGTCTCTGTCGAGAGATTTTTCGCGTTCGAGAAATCCGCGCACGACCGTGAGCGCGTTTTCGCTGCACTGGCCGCCGACAAAGGCCGAGAGCCAGCCGTTGACGAAGAAAATCTTGCGCGTGCGTTTCAAACGGGGCAGCTCTTTTAGTGCCAGTTCAAGAAAGGGAAGCGTCAATTCCGATTGGCTAATCGTATTGAATGGAATAATGCTGGCTTCGATCCAACTCTCGGCCAGCTTCGCATCCGTCAGATAGGCATCGAAATACTTCCGCTTATTCGCCTCGTCGGCGCGCGCAGCGCCCGCCGCATAGGCGTAGCGCCGCGCGTCGTCCGTCTGGTCTTCGCGGCCCAGCTTTTCCAGCAGCGCCGCAGCTTCGGGGTCTTTGCGCGCCACGAGCACTGTGACGATGTCGAAGCGGTCGCGCGAGCGCAGCGTCATGCCGGGAATTTGCGTCTCGCCGCTCAGGATTTTTTTGAGACTCTTGAGCGCCCCTTCCGTCCTCGCGATTGATTGGAAGGCGCGAAAATAAGTGATGCGAAGCCCTGCCGTCTCCGCGTTCATCATGCGATCCATCAACTCCTGCTCAAGACTGACGCCCAGCTCTCCTCGTCGCTGCGCGTCCGACAGGTAAAAGTTAAAGGCTGTGCGCACGCGCGCAAGGATGCTCTGCACGGTCACTTCATCTTTCTCTTCAGCTACGCGCTTGACGGCGAGATCAATATAGGCCTCGGGCGCAAGCTCCGCTTCGCGCACGCTGTCCCACAGGGAGCCCCACAAAAGAGCGCGCAGGAAATCGTCGCGCACTAGACCTAGGCCGCCCAGTGTGCTCGCCATGCTTTTTTCATCGAGCAGGAAAAGGCCGTAACCGTAATCCTCGTAATTGGCGAAGACGTAATCGGGCACAGGCTTGCCCAATACTTCTGCCACAGTGGTTTCACCCGCGCCCTTCATCATCACGGTCAGCATCTGAGGGGGAGCATCCCTGTATGCCAGCAGCAGCCGGACGCGCATGGGCCAGGAGCCGCCCTCGCCCAGCACGTCCCTTTGTTCGAGCGCGAAGCGGCTGATACGTCCTCTTTCGTCTTCGCTCATCGTGACGCGCACGCTCGGCATGCCGCGCCGCGTCACCCAACTGGCCGCCCACGTGTCCAGCTTCGCGCCGGATGTCCGCTCGAAGGCACGAACCAGATCGGCCCACTCGGCATTGCTGTATGCATGATCCTTGAGAAACATCTGCACGGCCGACTGGAATTTGTCCGGGCTTAAAAAGAACTCGGCCTGACGCAGGATCGAGGGCGCTTTGCGATAGACGATATTGCCGTAGGCGGACTTGGCCGCCGCGAGATTCGGTATCTCCTGAAAGATCGGCGTCGTTCCCTTAGTCGCGTCCGTCAGGTAGGCGAGCGGCTTTGTTCGCTGGTAGAAAAACTTCCAGGCGTTGTACTGCGGCATAACAGCCTCAATCGCCTTGTGCGACATAAAGGTGGCGAAGCCCTCTTTGAGCCAGAGGTCGTCGAACCAGCGCATCGTGACGAGATCGCCGAACCACTGGTGCGCCGCTTCGTGGAACATCACGTCGGCGCGCGCCAGATAATCACTGGCCGTCGGGTCGGATGGGAAAAATATGCTCTCCTCGCGCAGGAAGGTCGCGCCCGCATGCTCCATCCCGCGATAAGCGAATTCGGGGATGATGATGAGATCGTATTTGGGAAACGGAAATTTGTAAGCGAAATACTTTGCGAGATAGCTCAGGCCTTCTCGATTCAAGCGAAAGACTTCATCCATTTCCTTACGCGCCCGCTCAGTTTTCGACTTCCGCACGAACATACGCATCGGAATTATCGCCGCATTATCTTTAAACTCGGTAAATGGCCCGGCAGCGAAAGCGAAAAGATATGTGCTGATCGGTTGCGTCTCCTGAAAGCGCCAGAAGCTGTTCGTCCCGTTGCGCGTGACAGTCTCCGCGTCCATATTCGAGATGACCTTCCACGCCGTCAGCGCGCTGAAATTCAATTGGAAGCGCGCCTTCAAATCCGGCTGGTCGAAACATGGAAAGACAGTGCTCGCGTCCGACGGCACAAAGAGCGTGTAGATGTATTCGGAGTTGTCCTCGCGATCAGTGTAGCGCGTCACGGCGCTGCCGGACGCGGCAATCGGCGACTCGAATCTGAGGCGCAGGGTGTTTTCTCCCTTGACCAGATACGAGGCGGGGATGACGAGGTGATCGTTGACTGCCCGCGCATCCGTAACCGCTCGACCGTTGGCTTGTATTTCCCAGACGCGCGCTTGCTGTCCTCCCTCTTTCGCCGCCGAGACTCGCCAGTCAAGCACAAGGTCGTCCGCCCCTTCATCGAGCGTGACGCGAATCTCCTCTGTGCCCACGAGCATCGTAGCGCCGGGAGCGACATCAACCGTCAATCCATAACGCACATTGCTGTAATGAGCCGCGCGGTGGCGTGCCAGTTCGCGCCCGACGCCGGGCGCAAGAAGCTCAGGGCTTTTTTTATCAGGCTCGGCGCGGCCAGGCACGCCGCCTGCAAAAACGATCAGCATGATGGTGAAGATTATACGCAAGGTCATCAATTGTCTCCCCTGATCCGAATCGAAACTTCGATTATCCCTCGCCGTCAATCATCAGGATTATCTTGCCGAAGCTCTTGTTCGATTCCATATGCGTGTGCGCCGCCCGCACCTCATCCATACTGTAAATCTTATCAACCACAGGGCGCACAGTCCCGCGCTTTAAGAGCGGGACGACGTGAGCGACGAAACGGCGCGTCGCTTCCGCCTTCTCTTCGGCTGAACGCGCACGCAGCACAGTGCCGGTAATTCGCAAACGCTTTCTCATCACCGTCCCGAACTCAAGCTGCGCGCTCGCGCCCGCTGTGGTTCCGACAAGCATCAGCCGGCCTCTCGGCGCGAGAGCGTCCAGGTTAGCTGAGAGGTAAGCTCCGCCGACTAAATCCAGTATAACGTCAACGCCTGATCCATTCGTCCATTCGCGCACGGCCGCAATGAAGCGTGCGGGATCGTCGCCGATCGCCACGCCACTTTCAAGGCCATACTCGCGCGCTCTTTCAAGCTTGCCGGGCGTGCGCGATGTACCGTAGGGGAGCGCTCCGGCGGCGTGTGCGAGTTGAATGGCGGCAGTGCCGACGCCGGACCCTACCGCATGGACAAGCACGCTCTCGCCCATCTCAAGGCGGGCTTGCGTAAAGAGCGCGTCGTGCGCCGTGATGAAAACCTCCGGCACTGCCGCAGCCTCTGCCCAGTCCAGATTGGATGGAATTTCTGCCAGTGCGCTTTGCGGAACAACGATGTATTCGGCCTGCGCCCCTCCCGACGTGATGCCGAAGACACGTTGGCCCACGCGCCATGAGCGTGCCTCTTCGCCTACCTGCTCGACCTCGCCCGCGAACTCAAGGCCGGGCGTATCCTGGATTGCTCCGGGCGGCGCAGGATAGCGCCCCATCCTTTGAAGAATATCAGCGCGGTTCAACCCGGCGGCGCGCACACGCACACGCACGCGGTCGGCGCGCGCCTCCGAGGGGCGCTCCACCTCGCGCACTTCCAATGCCTCCACGCCGCCATGAGAGACAATCACAACGGCACGCATTCGCTCAGCCTTCATTCCTCTTTCCCATTTCTTTAATGTTGAGCCCATCAAGCTTATCACCAAAAGGCGGCAGCGTCCGAGTGTCACGAGAGGTGTGATAGAGTGACCCGCAAGAATATGATTTATGGATGAGCGCCGAACTCTCGTCTTCAGGCTCGAAGCGCGCGTATGAACGGCCAAAAACGCACACTTATCATTATCAATAACGCGGCGGCGCGCGCGCGTCTCGCCTGGCCTCCTCTCAAAACATTACTCACACAGCATGGTCTGAGCTTCGATGCCCATGAAACGAGGCACGCGGGCGAGGCGACGACTGAAACACGCCGCGCTGTCGGCGACGGTTATCGCGTCATCGCGGTCGTCGGCGGTGATGGAACTCTGAGCGAAGCGGCTGCCGGATTCTTTACGGATCGCGCGGTGAAGAGAGAGGACGCACTTGCTCTTCCCACGCCGATCAACAGGGAGGCCGCGCTCGCCATTCTTCCCGCCGGAACAGGAAATGATTTCGCGCGCGGGCTGCTGCTCGGCAAGAGCGAGACGGCAAAAGCATGGGCCATGAGGCTTGTCTCGTATTGTCTTGATGATGGCGTGGCCGGGGCGCACACGGTTGACGTGATCTGCGGGCAGAGGGAAGAGGGAGCGCACGAATTTATCTGTCTCAACGCGGCGACCATTGGGATCGGTGCGGAGGTGGCGGCGCGCGTCGCTGCCCAGAAGGGTTTCGCGCTGCGGCTGCCGGGCGAGGCTCGTTTCGTAAAAGCATCTTTAGGCGCGCTCCTGGGATGGCGCGAGCGCCGCGCCGTCGTCTTAATTGACGGCGACGAGCAAGGCGTCATCGAGTGCCGGTCGAACCTCATCGCCGTCGCCAACGGAGCATACGCGGGCGGCGGTATGATGTTCGCGCCCGCCGCCCGCGTGGATGACGGAAAGATGGATGTCGTGCTGGCATCGGACGGACTGACGCGCGCCATGATCATGCGTGAGCTGCCGCGCATACGACGCGGCGCGCATCTCCAGAATCCGAAAGTGCGCGTCATGCAGGCGACGAGCGTACACATCAGCACGCCTGAAGACAAACTACTGGTGGAAGCAGACGGCAACGTGCGCGGCCACACGCCCGTCCATTTTCGCATCATGCCGGGCGCTCTGCGAGTTATCGTTTAAAGCAGGAGGAACTCAAGAAGGGATGAGGGATGAAAAAGATTGAGTGACAGATTCACTTGAGCAGTGATTCAATCATTCATCGCTGCCGCCCTCAACCCTCATCCCTTCGTTCCTACTGCTTTCCGGTTTGCGGCTCATCCTTTGGTTCGCGTGCGGCCTTTTCGTCTTCGCGCGCTTTGACGGTTCGCGCGGCTGTCGCGTCCTCCAGCTCGAAGTGCGGAGTCTGGTCGCCGCCGAGCCCTTCGATGCCGATCCCTGCGCTCAGACGAAACCCGTTGCATTCGAGCCCAAGGTCTCTCAGGTCTTCGGAATCACGTATGCTCTTGTTCTCCCAATCATAAAATGGTTTCCATGGGCCTTTGATGTTGAGCCGCTCCGCGACGCTTATGACAAACGCATCCTTGTTCTCCCACTTGTTTGTGACAGGATAGCTGACCCGGATAAAGGAGAGTTTTGCGTCCGTGAATTCAATGGTGATGTTGTTTGCGTCATCGAAGGCCGAGCCGGCCGGAGAATTGATGCCTCGCAGGTGCAGAGTAGAGACACCGAATTCGTCAGGCGCGGGAATCTGATTGTTTGGAAAACGCGCCTGCACCTCATCTGTCGTCATCCCTAAACGAAATCCGCCGATGGCCGGTGCTTCAGCGAGACCGAGCGTACATCCGGGCACTCGCGTAGAGCTTAACATCTCCGGCTGAACCGGATTTGTATGGAGCATCCGTTCCGGGTCGGCCTCAAGACGGATACGTTGTGTGCGGTAATCGGCAATCGCCTGGTAATAAGAGGTGCGCGTCTCTGCAAAGGCGGACTGCGCGTCAATCACATCGGTGATCTCGGCCTTCCTCAGACGATAGTGAGCGAAGATGATGGTGATATTCTGCTGCGCCGCTTCCGATGCGCTCTTCGCATCTCTAATGCGCTCAAGCGCGGCGAGCGCGGCGGCGCGTGTCGTATAAAACTCCTGTCGAAGCGCGCGCACAGTGCTTTCGCGTTGCACGTCCAACTGCTGTTCGCGCAAGCGTGCCTGCGTCTCACGGCTCTTGCTTGCGCCGAAGTTAAAGATAGGAATGGTCAGCGTGACGATGGCAGAACCCCCCGCGTATCTTCCGAGCGGGCGAAAGTCTCCCGCGTCAAAGCCTCCGTTTAGGGTGTAAGTTAATTGCGGCAGGCGTTCCGCACGTGCTATGCGCGCGTCCTGCGAGGCGGCGCGCTTCTGCGCTTCGATCAGGCTGAATTCTGGTCGGGCTTTGATCATCTCTTCCGTGTAGCTTAAAAAATCGCTGACGGTCGGCACGGCCTCCGTCAATCGCTTGACGCCGACGAAGGTATTGAAGTCCACGCCGGTCAACGAGCGCAGCAGATCCATCGCCGCCGCTTCACTCGCACGCGCCTGTTCCAGCTCGTCGCGCCGCGTGCGTGCCGCCGAAATGGCGCGGAACATATCCGCCTCTTCACCGTCGCCGCGCGCCTTTAATCCTTCCGAGACCTTCACGAAGCCCTCGGAAAGTCCCAGAGTCTCGTCGGCGAGGCGACGCTTTTGTCTTGCCAGCGCGAGCGCGTAATAGGCATCAATGGTGGCGAGCACCAGATCGCGACGCGCGACCTGCGCACCGGCACTGGCGGCAGCCAGCAGGTGACGGCTGCGGCGCAAAGATGCGCGAAGCCGACCCGATAGGTCTATCTCACCGCTGGCATTGACAAGCGCGATGGTCTCATTAATCGCGCTCGATGAAACGTAGCTGGCGACGAGCGGGTCTCCTTCAGCACGAACCCTTGAAGTCGTCGTGCCGAAGTAGGTGATCGGCATCGTCAGCTCAGGGAAGAAGGCGGCGCGCGCCTGCCTGACATCCTCGCGGGCGAGCG
This sequence comes from Pyrinomonadaceae bacterium, assembly GCA_046714695.1. Taxonomy (GTDB): domain Bacteria; phylum Acidobacteriota; class Blastocatellia; order Pyrinomonadales; family Pyrinomonadaceae; genus DASQYE01. The sequence continues at coordinate 17,372 of JBKKAL010000066.1, read as the reverse complement.
ACACGTCGAACTGCGACTGCTGGTAGGCGGAAGCATTCGCGAGTGCGAGCGAGACCGCTTCGTCAATCGAAAGCGTGCGTCGCGAGGTCGTGCGGCTGCCGAACGGATAATCGTAATAGGGCGACGGGTGGCCTTCTTCGCGCTGCGCGGATGATGCATCTACGCCGGATGAAGAAGAAGTATTCGGAGTCGCACTGTCTGGGCGCGTGGCTTGCGGCTGTTGAGTGCGCCCGGGTGTGGCCGTCGGTTGCTGCGGCGTCGTCGCCGAGGGTTGCTGCGCATAAAGCGGCAGCGAATGGCCGATTAAGCAGAAGAGTATGCTGAGCGCACATGCGCTTGAAGTGAAATCTTTACGCAAGGGGAACCTCCTTAAACAAGGGATGAGTGATGAGGGCGGAGGGATAAAGGATGAAATAAAAGCATCTTTCTTTTTCTTCTTCATCCTTCATCCCTCCGCCCTCATCCCTGCTTTTCAATTTCCGTGATTTTTGCCAGGCGACGACGGTGTCGTTCTTCGCCGGTGAAGCGCGCGCCCGTGAAAGCGCGCACGATCTCTAACGCCAGCTCAACGCCCGTGACGCGCGCGCCGAGGCAGAGCACATTGCAGTCGTCATGCTCGCGTGATTGGTGAGCCGAATATGTATCGCCGCACAGGGCCGCGCGCACGCTCCTTAATTTGTTGGCGGCAACGCTCGCGCCGACGCCGCTGCCGCAGATCAGGATGCCTATCTCGGCTTTCCCCTCCTGCACGGCACGGCCAACCGCGAGCGCGTAATCAGGGTAATCGTCGGCTCGTGAGCCATCATGTGTGCCAATGTCCGTAATCTCGTGTCCATCAGCGAGCAGGTCAGCGATGACGCGCTCGTTGAGCGGGAAACCTGCGTGATCTGCGGCGACGGTGATTCGCATAAGTTAGGTGGCTGGCCCGGCCTTACCTCAAAAGGGCAAAGGGTTACATGACTTTTGCGGTCAAAACTTAATCTGCCCGAACAGACCTCCGGTCTAAGTTCATCTCACAGCCTGATTTTGAAAATAGTTCCAATAACATTGAGGTCTCCGGGTCTGGATCGGCCATCATTCTGTCGGAAGTAGTAAAGGTCGGCCGCGAAATGTCTATTAAAAGACTTTCTCGCGCCAACCGTGAATCGGTTGCGTACCCAGCCATCCAAACTCCAATCATAAAACACCTCGTTTGATATAACTAGAGTAAAGGTCTGGCCGCGAAGCCTGAACGGGTATTCGAGTTGAAGGCGATTGCGGTAGCGAGTGGCATCCACCTGCGGACTGCGAAAGCGGCGTTCGAACAGGTTGCGGTCGCTCAAGGTAAAACGTTTCTTCGGCAGCGTTAAAGTGCCTGCTACTGAGAGTCTTTCTTCGTGACTTCGCTGGTTCTCGGTCGGCTGCATTTCGATATGAATGTAACCGGGCGTTAATGTGAAATACTTATTGACATTATAGGAAAAGCTTATCCCGATACGTTCGTCAATCGGATGGGTAATGTTTCGGCCAAAGCGGAGTGTGCCAAGCAATAGGAAGTCAACCTTTTTGTTGAGAGGCACGGTGATCTGTACATCGTTCCACTCCTGTGTATCATCTTTTGGCGCGGGGCTCCTAGTTGAGGTTTGCGCCCATGCGTAATTCGCATTGAGAAGCACCAGCGGAGTCAGCAGCATAACGAACAACTTGACCCTCTTGCTACATAGCTGCATCCAGTATCCTTATCCTCTAGAGGCTTGATATGTGGTGTCGGGCATGGCCTTGACCAAAAGGTTAACTCCGATGGCAAACGTGATTTTGGGGCAAGACCGGTTGGCACGGCGAGAGACGGATTACAGTAGAGCGCGTGCGCGCTTAATCACATTCTCGACCGTAAAGCCAAGCTCGCGCATCGCCACGTCGCCGGGCGCGGAGCCGCCGAAGCGATCAAGACAGATGGCATCTCCCTGTAGGCCGACATAGCGATCCCACGACTGGCGCACGCCAGCCTCGACCGCGAGCCTTGCCGTGACCGTTGGCGGCAGCACTTCGTTGCGATACTCGTCCGATTGCTCCTCAAACAACTCGATGCACGGCATGGAGACGACCCGCACGGGAATATTATCCTTCTGCAAACTTGCGCGCGCTTCGAGCGTGAGCGAGACCTCGGAGCCAGTCGCAATCAGGATCAGCGCGGGCGCAGCCTTTGCGCCCGTTGCCCGTTCGGCTTCGGCGAGGATGTATGCGCCGCGCTGCGCGCCATCGGCCGAAGCATAAAGTTTGCGATCAATAAGAGGGACTTTCTGGCGCGTCAGGGCGAGCGCCGTCGGGCGATTGCGGCGACTGATGGCGATGCGCCATGCCTCGCGCACCTCGTGCGAATCAGCCGGGCGAATGACGAACAGGTGCGGGATGGCGCGCAGGCCCGCCAGATGTTCGATGGGTTGATGCGTTGGCCCATCTTCGCCAAGCCCGATTGAGTCGTGCGTGAAGACATAGATGACTTGCACTTCGGAGAGAGCCGCGAGCCGGATTGCCGGTTTCATGTAGTCGGAAAAGGTCAGGAACGTGCCGCCGAAGGGAATCAATCCGCCGTTGAGGCTGATGCCGGTCATGGTCGAGCCCATCGCATGCTCGCGCACGCCGAAGTGAAGGATACGCCCCTCATACTTACCGGCTTGCAGGCTTCCGCCCTCTTTTATGTCCGTGTTGTTTGATGGGCCAAGATCGGCGGAGCCTCCGATCAGCATCGGCATGTGAGGCGCGAGCGCGTTGATAACCTCTCCGCTCGCTGCTCGCGTCGCCATCGACTTCGAGGTCTCAAACGTCGGCAAGTGGTCTTCCCACCCGTCGGGCAAATCCCCGCTCATAAGTTTGCGCCACTCCCGGCCCGACTCCTTATTCTCCTGCTCATACTTTTCCACCAGAGCGTTCCATTCACCTTCGGCTTCAGCGCCGCGCTTCGTTGCTTCGCGGAAGTGCGTCAACGCTTCGTCGGGCACATAGAAGGTTTTATCTTCGGGCCAGCCCAGATGTCTTTTGGTCTCGCGCACGGCCTCCTCACCGGGCGCATCCGAGTGAGCTTTGCGCGTCCCGGCGGTCGGCATCCCGTAGCCGATGGTCGTCTTGACTGAGATCAGCGAAGGACGATCAGCCACTGCCTGAGCGTCGCGTATCGCCCGCTCTATCTGTTCGAGATCATTTCCGTCTTCGACCGTCGAGGTGTGCCAGCCGTAGGCTTCAAAGCGACGCGGCACGTCCTCCGAGAAAGCAAGGTTGGTAAAGCCTTCGATGGTGACGTGGTTATCGTCGTAGAGATAGATCAGCTTGCCGAGTTTCAGGTGGCCCGCGAGCGAGGCGGCTTCACCCGCGACGCCCTCCATCAGGTCGCCGTCCGAGACGATTGAATAAACGTAATGATCGAGGACGGGGAATTCAGGCTTGTTAAATTTAGCTGCGAGGTGCGCGCCGCCAATCGCCATCCCGACGCCGTTGGCGAACCCCTGTCCCAAAGGCCCGGTCGTGATCTCTATGCCGGGAGTCAAACCGTATTCGGGATGGCCCGGCGTCTTTGATCCCCATTGCCGAAAATTCTTCAGCTCTTCGAGCGACAGGTCATAACCCGTCAGGTGTAGCAGCGAGTAGATCAGCATAGAGCCGTGACCGGCGCTTAAGAGAAAGCGGTCACGATTGGCCCACTTAGGGTTTCGCGGGTTGTGACGAAGAAAGCGCGTCCACAGTACGTAAGCCATAGGAGCTGCGCCCAGTGGGAGACCCGGATGCCCCGACTCGGCCTTTTGCACCGCGTCAAGCGAGAGCGCGCGAATCGTGTTTATGCAAAGTTGATCACGCTCGGTCATGTCTACGGTTTCCTGTTGCGGTGTCGCACTCATGCTTTTTAATTTCCTCGTTGTGGATTGTTAGATCGCGGGCGACTCACTCTTCTTCACTCGCTCGCTTCAAGAGGCGTCGCCTCGTAAATAATGTCGGCGATTTTGCGGTCGGCAATAACGTGTTCGTAAATCTTTTGCTGTCGCCGAAGCCCCCGTTGGTAACGCTCGTGACGCGCCATGTCTGGCTCAAAGGTCGTCCCCATAGGGGCGGGCACTTCTTCGATGCTCTTTATTTTGCCTGTCGCTTCGAGCGCAAGCAAGACCGCGCCGCGACTCGAAGCCTCATTGACGCCGGAAAGTTTAATAGGAGAGCCGAGAGTATCACAAATTATCTGTGTCCAGACATGAGAGGCGGCGAGTGCGCCGCCCGACGCGATGATCTCTGAGGCGGGCGCGACTCTTCCGAGAGCACTGGCGATGAGCGCAAGCCTGTAGGCGACCGCTTCCATCGTTGCGCGCAGGATTTCCAGGGGGCGCGTGTGCATGGTCAAACCTAGAATCGCGCCCCGCGCATGAGCAGCCCAAAGTGTGCTGCGCTCGCCCGCCCAGAAAGGCATGACGGTCAACCCGTGCGCGTCCGGCTCCATCCGTGCGAGTGTATTCATCAATTCCTCTTCATCCTCGCCCAGGGCAAGCGCTCCTCTCATCCAAGCGTAAAGACCGCCGCCGTCCGATAGCGCGCCGCCCACGACTACACGCTCATTGTCGGCGCGATAACACCACAACTCCGGCGGCAGAAGCTTCGGGGGCTCACCCTTCCACATCACACGCAACGCGGCGGAAGTGCCGATCATCAGCGCCGTGCTTCCCGGCGTTACGCAGCCCGCGCCGATATTGTTCGCCGCGCCATCACCGATTGCCTGAAACCACTGCGCGTGGTTTAGTCCGGGCCAACGGCGAGCATAATCTTTCGTAAGCCCGGTCGTTGATTTGTGCATGGGCGAAAGGGTCGGCAACTGCTCGGCGGCGATCCCCAATCCCGCGAGCAACTCCTCATCCCACGCGCAGGCACGTATATCCAGCATCCCTGTGCCGGACGCCATCGAAATGCTCATCTCCACTGCGCCGCAGAAGCGCAATAGCAAAAATTCTCCGAACGTCATCCAGCGATGGACACTACGGTAAACTTCGGCGCGCTCCTCTTGCAGCCACAACAGCTTGGCGGGCCAGTAGCTTGAGTGAAAACGACAACCCGTGCGCGCGTGCGTCGTCGTCTCGTCAAAGCGGCGGCGCAACTCCTCAGTCCAAAGAGCCGCGCGTGTATCAGCCCAGCCGAAGACGGGCGTCACGGCGCGTCCCTCATTGTCTATACCAACCAGGCTATGCCAGAAACATGAGACGGCGACCACTTCGATGCGCGAAGTAAACGGGGCAGCTCGCGCCATCAGCGCATCAACGGTGCGCGCCACAAGCTCGACGGCGCTCTCTGCATTCAATTGCGCGCCGCCGTCGTCTGTCGTACAGAAACTTTGAAGCGAGCGCGACTCCGTGTCGCTGACCTCCAACACATCGCGCGAGTCGTAGAGCGAGGCGCGGACGCTCGATGTGCCCACGTCAATGGCGAGCACGAGCGGCGAAGCGTAAGTTTCATGGCTCACGGCATTTGGCACGCCGCCCATAATAATTCGTCAAAGATAAATGGTAAATCGTTCTTCGTAAAAAGTAGAGTTGCTTCTCTATTATTTATCTGCCCGGAGTTTTTAAGATGAGGGCTCGCGAAAGTTAAGGGATGAGATATGTGAAAGGAAAAAGGATGGTGGTTCAATTGAGTGTAAGGTATGGAGATATCCACCGCCGCAGACGCAGAGAAAGCAAAGAGGATACGCAGAGAGTTAATCATTCAATCCTCTGCGTATCTTGCGCGTCCTCTGTGTCTGCGGCGGTGAGTCTTAACTTCCCTTGTACTCAACTTAATTCGATATAAACAAAGAGGAATATTTTCTATGGCTTAACAGCGCGGCGCACAGACCTCGCGATACCTTTGCCTGTGTATTTGCCGAACGTGCCCATGCCCTTGCCCAACTCTTTTCCGGCGCGCACGGGGCGGCCCCTCGCTATGTTCTTGCCGAAGCGTTTACCGCCGCGCGCTGCGCCTCTGCCCGCACGCGCGAACGCGCTCTTGATACCGCGTCCTCTTCGTCGCCTCTCCGAGCGCACGCGGCGCCGCCGCCCGTTATTCGGCACTCTCAGCACCCTTCGCTCCTGATCGTCATGCCCCCGCACGACGGCGAGCGATTGTCTCAGCAGTAGTGTCTGCGCGTGCAGGTTCCGCCCCATAAAAGGCAAGACGAACAGCAAAGCGAGCCCGATGACCAAAAGCTTCCGCATAGAAACCTCCTCGAAGTGTTGCATGTATCTGCGCGCCTTCAGAATCGCATATCACGCGCCTCTTCGTCTAGCTGGCAATAAAGTCTGCCCCGCATCTCTCTACCCCGAAGGGTTAGCTGCTCTTTGAATGATGAACTGATCTTCTCCGCCCGGAGAATTGATGCTCGCCAGGGTAGGCCGGTAGGGAGTGTGTTCGAGTGAATTTAGATGGCAATAGCGGCTTATCTCATGCTAATCTTTATTGGCTGGCGGAGAAACGTTTTCCCGCCCACCCGCACTTGAAACCGCCCCGGCCCACCCCGCCGAAGTTATCTACTGGTAAACAATCGAAGGATTTCCAGATGCAGGCTCAAACGCTCAATTGCCCGATGTGCGGCGCAGCCGCCTCGACCGATGCGACACGATGTCTTTTTTGTGATGCGCGATTGGCTACGCTCGCGTGCCCGTCATGCTTCGGCATGATGTTCCTGGGAGATCGTCATTGCCCGCGTTGCGGCGCGCTGGCCTCTCGCGATGAGATCGAGACCGAAGAAGTGAGTCGCTACGGTTGCCCGCGCTGCCGCGACCCCTTGGCGGCAGTCGCAGTGGGTGTGGCGACGATGCGCGAGTGTGCGCGCTGCGGCGGTCTCTGGGTGAGTGCTGCGGCCTTCGAGCAGATTTGCGCCGACCGCGAACAACAGGCGGCAGTGCTCAGCGCAGCTTCGCCCCTCTCTCAGAAAGCAAGTGATCATCTTGAAGCGGGTAAAGTGCGATACGTTCCCTGTCCTGAGTGCGGCCAGTTGATGAACCGCGTCAACTTCGCGCATTGCTCAGGCGTGGTCATAGACATCTGCAAAGGTCATGGCACGTGGTTCGACCGCGATGAGCTGTCGCGGATCGTTGATTTCATACGTGCCGGTGGGCTTGAAGCCGCACGCGCCAGAGAGAAGCAGCAACTCTCGGAAGAACGGCGACTCTTGCGCCAGGAGCAACTCAAGCAAGCGGACATCAGCGGCTCGCACGTCCTGATGAACGATGGGGAAGCGCGCGGCCTTCCCACCGCCAGCGATCTTCTCAAACTGCTGCTCGATTAACCTCAAGACACAACCAAACTGACAAAACGTCAGTCGGCTGACAAAACGTCGGGCTGGCTGTCATGCTGTAGCTGCCGCCACCTTCTATCGTCGTCTTCCAAGTTACCAGTTTTGCCCAACAAAAACCGCTGTTTTTGCCGTTCAGCTTCGTCTTAAGCTGAACGGGCTGGCGGCACGCATCTTGTTAATCAAAAAGCGGTGGGATTTCCCCATGGGCGCGTGAACTGTTGACGCGCGCCGCCGCCACCATCATGCCTCTCGCCGGACCGTGCCGTCGTCTGGAGTCAAGAGCCTCCGTATCATCTCTTTATTCCTGCTCGTTATGAAGCCGTTAAGAGCCGTCATCTGTATCTGTGTGGTATGCGCGCTGCTCGTCTCGCCCGACGGACAGATGTACGCCAGCGCCATGACAGCTCTCATCACGGCCAGTCAAAATGCGCCCTGGCAAAAACTCATCGTCAGGATGAGCGAAAGATTTAATTCAGGTTCAGGCGTTCATCGTCGGACAATCAGGGTCGGATCAACCGCGCGCAGTAACCGCACGGCTGCTGTCACGCGCGCTGCGAAGAATGCCGCTACAGGCAACGCGCCCAACAGCTCGCAGCCGCAGGGAGCGACCATCGTGGTTGATGGCCGCTCTCTGGCAGGGCCATTCAGTTTTCCGCAGCAACGCGGCGGCCGCATGTTCCTCCCGGTGGTCGGTATTGCTCGCGCGCTCGGAGATGCGATCAACGTCAAGGCACAGGCGCGCACGGTAGAGGTTCTGAGGCGCACAGGCATCAGCGCAGACTTTAACGCCGAGCTGAATCAGGTGCGCGAAAGCGGTTCCGTTATCCTCGCGCTCTCCACCACTGCCGATATTATTTTCCCGCCGAACCCGGATGAGTTGATGCTGCCGGTCGAGATCGTCTCCGCGCTGCTGGATGTCTCCATACGAGTAGATGAAGGTGCGCGCTCCGTCCAGATCACTCGCGGCCCGGCACACGCCGAGACAGTCAGAGCGGGCGCGGGTCGCTCAAGGTTCGAGCTTTACGAAGCGGAGTATGATTACAACTTCAATATGTACCCGTCCGCAATGGTTCATAACCTGACGTTGCGCGCGACGGGTCGGTTCGGTGATGGACGATTTAACCTCATCACCAATTCCAGCGGCGGGACGGGAACAGCCGGGTTTGGTCTGCTGCGCAACGCAACGCTCAACTACGAGCGGCCCAATGGGCAAAGGTTTATCGGCGGCGACTTCCACACGGGCACAGACCTGCTGTTCATGTCGGCATCAGCGCGCGGCGTATTGGCCCAGATTCCCTTCCGGGGCATGCGCATCACGGCCTTCGGTGGCCGCGCCATATCCGGCACATTCCCATCGCCGCTTATATCAACTGATCCAAATTTCACCCAGCAACAGGTCAACGTGCAGCCGCACAGCTATCGCTACAACACAAGCGTCGCCGGGGCTTACCTGACTTTCGGCCCATCGGTGCGCGATCCACGCCGCCCAAACCAACTGCTCTTCTCCGCCGGTGGAATGTACTTCAGCAGTCCAGGCAGGAGCGGTCGAGTGCTCACGGGCAGCGTCCGGTACTCGTCTCGCCGTACCTGGATACAAGGTGATGTCGGAGTCGGTAGCTTCAGCCGGACAGAGCAGGATGGACGACGCCGGAGCAGCACGGGCGTGGCCGTTGAATTATCCGGCTCGTTCAATCTCACGAACAACCTGACGGTGCAGGGACGTTACGCACGACAGAGCGCAAACTTTCAAGGGCTTCAATCGGGCTCCTATGCTCCCGTCAATATTATTGCGGGCGGAATGACCTGGCGCATCAAGCCCTGGTTTATCACTACGCTCAACGCCAGCACTTCATCGCGCGCCGATACTCCCGCAGATAAAAACCGCTTCATCTCAGCGACCGTCAGCGTAATGCCAAAGAGAGGACTGCCTTCACTCTTCTTCTCGCATACGCAGAGCAGCACGACTCAAACGGGCGGCAGCGCGTTCACGCTCCTTAGCGCGTCCAAACAGTTCTCGCGCTTAAATCTCTTTGTGAATGCGACGAGGAGCAAGACGCTTGGGGCTGCTTTCGTCAACGCGCAGGTGGGCGCAAGTCTTCGCCTGGGCGAGTCCGGCATGCTACAGGCGAGTCAATCCTTCGGCAGCCGCGGCGCGATGAGCGGCACATTCGACTGGCAAACATCCTCGCTCTTTACTAAGAAGATCAACCTCGGCACGGGATTAGGCTACGCGCGCAGCGACACGTCGCGGATCACCACGATTCAAAAGCTGTCCGCTTCGGTGAATCTGCCCCGCCGGAATACGCTTCAATTCGCTTACCTGCATAGCTCTTCCGGGCCGCAGCTTTTAATCAGCCTGCGCGGGTCGCTCTTTCGCGGCGGGCGACGTGCGGAGGCTGCGCTCCACGCCTCGCCCACAGAGATGAACTCTTACGGGGCTTTCTACGGCAGGGTTTATCAGGACACGAACCTCAACGGAAAATACGATCCCGGCTTCGACCGCCCGCAGTCCAACGTAAGAGTTCGCGTGGACGGCAATCGCTACGTGACGACGGACGAGAACGGTCTTTTTAGAATTGAAGCCGTGCATGTCGGAGACCATGCTGTTTATCTGGATCTGCTCTCGGTGCGCGCAGACCTGACCATGCTCGACGGCCCAAAACAAACAGTTACGCTCCTTGCGGGACGCGACTCAATCGTTGATTTTCGATTGGTGCGGACAGGACGCCTCACGGGCCTTGTCTGGTTTGACGGAAACGGAAATAGCCAGTTGGATGAAGACGAGCGACCCTTGCCGGACGTTCGCATCGTTTTGGGCAGCGGGCGCGATACGCTGACAGATGAGAACGGCGTCTTTACCATCGGCGACCTTCCGCCCGGCGAGCACGTCGTGCTGATTGACGAAAAGACGCTGCCGGAAAATATGAAATCCGTGGCGGGCTCGCTCACCATCAAAGTTCTGGCCGGAAGCGAAACGGGCAATATCAATCTTCCGGTCATAGCAATACCGGCCGAGGTCAAACGCTTCCCCGTCGCCGCAAATTAAGACCTCTTTGATGAGTATCTGTAAGAAGGTTCAATCCGAGTAACTCCTAGCCGGATCGTGTCTCAAAAGCCAGCGCTCGCCCTTTTTGTGCTAACGAAATTTAGATAACATTAGCGCATGACGAAAAATCACGAAGATTCCTCGGTCAAAAAATTTGATGTCCTCGTCGTTGACGACGACCCAGACAAGCGCATGCTCCTCACAATTGCCCTGGAAATAGCCGGATATGAGGTGCGCAACGCTAATGACGGCGAGGCAGGGCTTGCGGCCGTCGAATCTTACCAGCCTGATCTGATTGTCACGGATGTGATGATGCCTAAAATGGACGGATATGAGCTGGCGCGCAGAGTACGCGCCAATCCGCTGACGAGGTTTATTCCGATCATTATTCAGACTGCCGCGCGCAGTGAGGCACAGGATGCGCGACGCGGCGCAGAGGTCGGCGCGCTCGGTTACATTACAGACCCGCTCGATATTGATCTGCTGCTGGCGCGCGTGCGTACGCTTCTGGATTTTAAGGGATATCTGAATATGCTTGAAGAAACATTAAGGAATATCAGAGCATCTGCTACTCCTGCTCCGCAATACACTACGCCTCCAGAGGCCGTTGAGCAGACGGAAGAACAAACACAACAAAACGAAGTTATTCGTATTATCAAACGCAAAGTTGAAAACCATGAGTTTGATGTTTTTCTCTGCCACAACAGCGAAGATAAGCCAATGGTTAAAGAAATCGGTAAGCTACTCCGCCAACAGGGAATCTTACCTTGGCTGGACGAGTGGAATTTAAGACCTGGATTGCCGTGGCAAGATGCGCTGGAACAAGAAATCCCAAATATAAAATGTGCTGCTGTTTTTGTTGGTAAGAACGGAATAGGCCCTTGGCAGAAGGCCGAACTCAGCGCATTCCTTCGTGAATTCATAAATCGAGGCTGCCCAGTAATACCAACTCTCTTGAGTGATGCACCGTCAACACCGGAGTTGCCTGTCTTTCTCAAAGCTATGACATGGGTGGATTTTCGTACTGCTGACCCCGATCCGATGGAGAGACTTGTTTGGGGTATTACAGGGCAATCTCCTTCAGACTAGTCTGCCCAAAACGGATGTTTTGTTATTCTTCGTCCACTCGGAAATTGCTCAGATACAGCTCATAAACCTTAGGGCTTAGGCTTGTCTGTTTCCTTGGAAGCGGTGGCGACTGGTTCGCGGATGATGCCCTCTTTGACGACGAGATCGGTGATGCCTTCGGTCGCTTTTCCATTGCCCTGAAAGTCCACACGATATTTTACGGTGTAAGTTCCAGGCGGCAGAGTCTTGTCTATCTTGAGCGGTTGGCTGAGTAGAGAGCCGCCGAGCACAGGCAGTGATTCGCCTTCGGGCAACTCGAAAAGAGTGCGCCCGCGCGAGTCCGTGATCTGTAACGAAGAGAGGGGACGAACCACACTGTTGCCGTCGTTCTTGAGCGTCGGAGTAATAGTGATTCCCTGTGGGCCAGCCGTCGCCTGTAGATTTTCCAGAGTGCCGCGCCTGACAGTCTGCGGCACGGTGATGTAGAACATAGAGGCCATGCGAAAGCGCACCAGCATCTGTCGCGCGCCCCGGTTCAGCTTGATCGTGTCTGGTCGCTGCTCAATGACGAGCGCCGCCAGATGATCGCCGGGCGCGGCGTCTTTGGGCACAGAGATGGTGACGCGTATGGAATGTGTCTGTCCCGGCTGCACAGTGACCTCAGAAGGGCTGTAGATAAGCCAGGGAGAGGCGGAGCGTGCCTGCGTTCCGGCCTTAAAAAACTGTAGCTCTCCGCTTCGATCAATCGTCCAGTCGTTGAGTGTGGCGAGGATGCGCGATGGTAGAGCGCTCGATTTGGTCGTGTGGTAATCCAGATTGATGACGACGGTCGTCTCAGAGCCGGGCTGCATCTCTAATTCAAATCTGGCCGGAGCGAGCGCGATGCCGTCGCTTCTGGAAGAAGAGACTTCTGCCTCGCGGGGCGCGCGCGTTTCCTGCGCCTCCACGAGCGCCGTCAGCGAAGCGAATAGGAGAATGAGCAGGATGAGACAGAAGAGCGGCGTGACGAGCGTGGAAATCTTTTTGATGATCATGTTGTTCATAAAAATTAGTTGCAACTGACGTTCGGCCCGGCTGAGATATTGAAGGTGAGTGTCGCCGTAAACGTCCCAGACACGTAGTACTGCGGCTTGATGGTAAAGATAGCATCGAACGCATAGCCGTTATCCGCCTCGCGCTTGTTCACGTTGCCCTTCGTCAGCCTCGGCCCGCTCAGGATCACAGTTGAAGCCGCGACACTGAAGAGCGATGACGGGTAGGCGGCGCGGCCATTCACATCGAGCGTGACGTTGGCCGACGGATCGTTATTGAAGGGCGCACGGAACAGATGCGGAGTTGTACAATTCTGAGCGTTGTTCCCAAGCTGGCGCATATTCTGTACGCCGAAGCCTATGTCAGAGCGCTGGACGGCCTGTAGATTGGCGTCGAATGCTCCGGCTACGGAGACCCTAACCTGGTAGGGCCAGTTGCTGCGAATAGCGATGGGTATGACGACCTTCACGAGGTTATTTGGATTGACCGGCGAGACTTCGCCGAAGTTGATCGTGACGACGAGGTCCTGTGTCACGCCCGAACTGCCCGTCACGGTTCCGCCGAGCGCTCCGGTGATGGTCGGCGTGCCGCCGCCGCTCAAATCAAACTGCTGCGCGTGCGCCTCGGCGGCTACGCACAGCGCGAGCAGGCAAGAGAAGATCGCGATTGTGATGGCGCGTCGCTTCATTAATCCTGGCCCAACACGAACCGGAAGCACCTGCTCGCCGGTTGAATCTATATGGGCAAGCGTCGCCGCTTCCATTGAATGCGACGACGCTTGACTCTTAGCCAACCCAAAGCAACGAAAGGCTTCTGGCCCATCCATGAGTTATTACGGGGCGGCGATGGTAAAGGTCGCCGTGGCCGAGGTCGAGCCGTCCTCATAAAACTGCGGCTTGACGGAAAAGATCGCCGGAACGACGAGCCCGTTGGTATTGCTTCTGGGCACGGCATTCAAAACGCGCGGGCCGCTCAGGACTGTCGTCGAAGCGGAAAAAGCGCCGAGGTTAGACCTCGCCGTGATGTACTCGAACCTGCCGCTCGTGGCGTTGACCGCGCCGTTCGCACCGGCGGTCGGATCGCCCGAAGTATTGTCAACGTCAACTCCGGTCGTGTGTATGCCGACGGCCGATGAGCGTGTGAATGTACCGACGCCGAAGCCTATGTCAGCCGCTGTGATCCTGCTCGTGGAGGAGCCCGTGCTCGAAACCACCGCGCTCATAGAGAGCACGTAAGGGGTATTGCTTCTGAGCTTGAGCGGCACTGAAGCCTTGATAAAGCTGTTGGTGTTGCCCGGGCCAAGCTCGCCTAGATTCAGGACTACTGCCAGCGCGTTATCAACCGTTCCATCGGTGGTTACGCCGCCGCCCGAATTACCCGTGAGCGTCACCGCGCCGCCCGAATTAAGCTCGACGAATTTCGATACCGTACCGCTCATGGTGACAGTTCCGCTGGTATTGACCTGCGCGGAAGCAACCATTGCGGTCATCGCCAGCAGGAGTGCTAACGAAATTAACTGCATGGTGCGTTTGATTGAGTTGAACATGACTGTCTGAGGTCTCCTTAAGGCTGACTTTATTGAAGGGAACACATTGCCCTACCGTAGTTTTGAGAGCTTCGGTGATGAGAGTAATCGCGAGGTGTGGGGTGAGAAGCTCTCTCTGTCGGCCAGGTCTCTGCTGACGCAAAGATACCCGGTCACAGATTCAGCAGCAAGCCATATGCCGCGATCAGAATAGAGTTCGGTAGGACCTTTAAATGCTGGAAACTATGATGTTGGGGATAGCGAAGTCCGCCTGTGTAACTTGCTGCAAAGGGCTTGCGATGACAGCCCTGACAGAAGTTTTGTCACTACGGGTGACGTTTTGTCAGTCTCTTAGCTCGTGTCATTCTGCCGTTAGAGGCTGAGAGGTTGAACAGCTCGCAACCTCGTCCCTTCAGAAGCGCGCCTGCGCTCCTAAAGGCCGCCAGTCAGTGTGTGCTACTTCGGGCTGCGCTCTGAATCGCTCTCATAACCGCGCGGATGCCTCTGCATCCATTCCCATGCGGAGGAGATGATGGTCTGCAAGTCCTGCCGTTCGGGCGTCCAGCCAAGCTCTCGCCTGATCTTGGCGGAGCTGGCGACGAGACGAGCTGGATCGCCGGGCCTGCGTTGGCCCATCCGCAAAGGAATCTTTTGACCCGTCACCACGCGGGCCGCCTCTATCACCTCGCGCACAGTGTATCCGTCGCCGCCACATCCAAGATTATAGATGCTGCTTCGCTCGTCCAGAATTCTGAGCGCCAGAATGTGCGCGCGCGCCAGGTCAACTACGTGTATGTAATCGCGCAGGCAAGTGCCGTCACGCGTCTCGTAATCTTCACCGTAGATTTCGACGTGGTCTCTGTTCCCGGCAGCCGTTTGCAGAATAATCGGGATGAGATGCGTTTCAGGATCGTGAGACTCGCCGCAGTCATGGCTTGCGCCCGCCGCATTGAAGTAGCGCAGGCTCGCGTAACGAATGGCGTATGCCTTCTCGTACCAGTATAAGGCATGCTCGAAGGCGCGTTTGGTCTCGCCGTAGGTGTTGGTCGGCCTTGTCGGATCGGTCTCTTCAATCGACTGCTTTGAGGGCTCGCCGTAAACGGCTGCCGTTGACGAAAAGACAATGCGCCGGACATCGGCCTCGCGCATCGCGTCCAGCAAAGTGAGCCCCGCCACGATATTGTTCCGGTAATACTTTGCGGGTTCCGTAACCGATTCTCCGACCAGCGAACTGGCCGCCATGTGAATGACGGCTTCAATGCGCCCCTCTCGAAGCGAGCGTCTTAGCCGCTCGCTATCCAGCAGGTCAGCGTGAATAAACTCTGCGCCCTGCCCAACGCTGCTGCGATGACCCTTGGAGAGATCGTCATAGACTACGGGCTCGTGGCCGTCTCTCAATAATTCTTCCGTCACAACGCTGCCAATATAGCCAGCCCCGCCGGTCACCAGAACACGCATTCTTTCTTTACTCCCGTCTTGAAGTTGCCCTCACGCTCCTCTGAGCATCAACGCTTGATTACGGGTGAACGTGATTGACGACTGCTATCATACCTGAGCCCGTCATAACGCGTCTCTCATTCTTTGAAGTATCAAGAGGCGGCATCAAGCTGTGAGAAAGTTTTTAGCTTAGGACGAGCTTCGCATATAATCATGCCTCGACCGCGGTCGTGTCGCAGCATCCGCGACTAATCTAAGATGACGGATTATCTTAAACACAAAAACGATTTCGACAATCCTGATTTTGCCGCGGTCTTTGACGAGCTGCCCTTCTGGTCGTCAAGGTTCGGCCAGTTGCTTTTCAACCATATCGAAATTCGCGGCGGCCTTGAGATTCTGGATGTCGGCTGCGCGAGCGGTTTCCCTTTATTCGAGCTGGGCTGTGTCTTCGGCAACTCGTGCCGCGTCACAGGTCTGGATATCTGGCCGGAGGCGCTCAGGCGAGCGCGCCGCAAGCTGCAATTTCACGATGCGACAAACGTGCATGTCATAGAGGCCGATGGCGCGCGGCAACCGTTCGCCGACGCGACCTTCGATCTGATCGTCTCCAATCTCGGCGTCAACAACTGGTCTGATCCGCAAGTAGTGCTCGCGGAATGTTTCCGCGTCGCGAAACAAGATGCGCGGTTGGTTCTGACGACGAACGTTGTGGGCCACTACCGGGAATTCTATGATGTCTTTAGAGCAATCTTGCGAGAACGGAATAAACCGGAACAGATAGAAAAGCTGAACGCCCAGGAGGCGCATAGAGGAACAAAAGAATCGCTCCGCGAACTGCTTCGGGAGACAGGGTGGATCGCCTTCCGCTTGATTGAGGATAGATTCGACATGCGATTTCTGGATGGCAGCGCACTATTGAATCACTCTTTAACCAAAATCGGTTTCCTCGATAGCTGGAGAAACGTCGTCAATGTGGACGAGGAGAAAGAGGTCTTTGAGACCTTGGAGAGAAAGCTCAATGAGATGGCGAGCGTCAACGGCGAGCTGCGGATGAGTGTGCCGATGCTCTATCTGGATGCGCGAAAAGCTGTCTCAAGGTGAGAGATCGCCGGACGCTCCTCTCCAGCCAATAAAACAGCCCGTAAGCGTGTGAGCGGAGCGAGCCTGGCTTAGGGCTCAGGGAGTAAGCGACATGATACGGACAATCGCGTGGTTTGACCGCAAGTTTTCTTTTGATCTTCCGGGCTGGATGTACCCGAACGTGATCGAGCGTTTGCGCGGCACTCCGGCGCGCCTCTTTGATCGCATCAATGCACTGCACGCTCGGATTCTGACACGCCGCGACGGCGACCAATGGTCCATACAGGAGCACGCCGGTCATCTGCTGGACCTGGGGCCATTAGACATCGCACGCCTTGACGATTATGCACGGGGAAACGGGAGCCTGCGCCCCGCTGATCGCGAGAATCGGAAGACATACGAGGCCGATCACAACGCCCGCTTGATCGCGGAGATACTCGACTCGTTTCGTGAGGAACGTGCGGAGTTCGTGCGGCGGCTCGAAGGGTTTGATGAAGAGTTTATTCAAAGAAGGGCTCTACACCTGCGTCTCAATACGGAGATGCGGATTCCGGACTTCGCCTGTTTTATCGCCGAGCATGACGATCATCATCTGGCGCGAATCACCGAGTTGATCCGTGTGCGTTGATAAGAAATAGACCAGTCTCCGGCCAGGGCACTACTTAATGAGCTCTTCAAAACAGGCGTGAACCTTCCGACATTGGTGAGGATGCGCGCGACCGTCATCCGGGCCGCCAGTATCCCTTCATGCCCTGACACTAACCCAAAATGGGACTGATTAAATCGCTCGAACAGATAACTGCTGCCGATCAGCCGCTCGTAGGCGGCAAAGCTTACAACTGCGCGCGCCTGAAGCAGGCGGGCTTTCCCGTGCCCGATGGGTTCGTCCTGCCGGCGAATGCGCC
>JBKKAL010000065.1:0-3436 GCA_046714695.1 Pyrinomonadaceae bacterium | reverse complement strand
GGATGATGGCGCCGTGAAAGCTCAGCTCGGGCACCACCGTCGTCTCGCCGCAAAACGCCGTGTGCAGCCAGCCGTGGTTGAAGCGGTCGAGCGCCGTCGTCAGTGAGATCGCGATGTTGCCGCGGGTTTTCGGATCGAGCCGCGCATAGTCGTCGCTCCAGTACGAAACCACGCGCTCGCCCGTCGCATCGTCGATGCGCTCGGCCGCGCCGCGGAAGCATTTGAAGAAGAACGAGCGCCGCTGCCACTCCGGGCTCGACAGGTCGCCAGGCGCCTGCGGTGCGCTGCGCACGAACTGCAGCACGTCGCCGATTCGCACGGTGCCGGTCGCCGCGAACAGCACCGGTATCGTGTTGCGCAGGACCTGCCGGGTCGTGTCCTCCCAAAACCGTTCGCCCGCCCGGCCGGGTTCGGCGCCGACATTGCGGCAAATTTCAAGCACCCGCATTAGGGATTCAATGACGCTATTGAGCCCGCCTACCCCGTGGCGTGCCAGCTCTGAGGCAACGAAATTGAGGATCGGCCCGCGCCCATCCAGCTCGATCAGCGAGCCGCTGCGGCCGTGCCGCACGCAATAGCCGCGCCACAGCGCCGCTTCCTCCGGCTTGGCGCACAGCACCAACCCGCCCATGCCGGCACGCAGGTAAGCTCCGGCGAGCGCCTGTCCGGAGCCGCTGGTCTTGCCGCTTCCAATACCGCCGATGATGAGCACGCCCTGCACGGCATCGCGCACTGTGAACACGTCACCCGGCGACAGCTTGAGCAGAGGAGCATCGAGTGACCTGAGCGCACGCACCTGATGCTACTCCTTTCAGCGATCGATCCCACGTTCGTTGCCGTGAATGTCGCGCTCGCCGCGATCCGGCTGTGCATGTTCACGATCCTGCTGCCGGGCGGGATGCGGCTCGAAGTTGCGGCCGAACCACCCGCCCAGCAACTCGTGGCGGATCTCGTCCACCGCATTGCCGAAGGCCTCGGTGAACCAGCGCGACACGGTTAGAACCGGCTGCCGCAGCTGTTGCAGTACCAGTCGGCCCGCAGGCTATTGATGCCCTTCATCAGCCCGGCGGCCCCGAGGCCCAGGACTGCCGGACCCCGAAGGCCGGCATGCTGCATGGCCTGGGCTCCGTAGAGCACCTTGCCGATCACCTCCTCGCTGAACTTGTTGGAACGTACGTTGCTGGACCTGCAATTGGGACAAATCATCGCTCGTCTCCTCGGCAAGAGCGCGCAAGATTCCTTCCGCGGCGGCCTGCGCGCCGAGTTCATTCACCCGCCGATGTGATTGGTTAGGGCGTCAGCCCGGGCGGCTCAGCCGCCGCAGCCTCCGCCACAGGTACCGCCGACCTTGGCGCCTATCGCCGTGCCCGCCGGTCCCAACAGAATGGTGCCAATGATGGCGCCGGCGAGGGAGCCTACGGCGCCGGCCGCTACGCGCTCCCAGAAGCTCATTGGTTTGGACATGACCGCCTCCGCGTTGCGACTCGAAGCAGGGGGGCTTCGAGTCGAGCGGAGGGTGACTCCGATTCGACAGAGTGTCAACACTTGTTACATAAACGTCGTTGACACTATCGCTCCGCCTTTCGGTGTCTCCTATTTCTGTCAATGGCGTCCAGCCGCCGAGCAAGGCGGATCGTCTCCGGATCTACAGGTCCGGTTGCGCCGGGTACCGGCTCGCCCCGCTGAACGCGCTCGAGCCACCGCGTATTCTGCTCAGGCTTGGTTGGTAGGTCGAAACCCGGAGGTAGCGGCCGCTGCTTCCTTAGGTGGTGGTAGTAGGCTTGGGCCAGAGGCTCATCCCGTTTGCGAACGTCGGCCAAAGTGAGCCCCCTGCCCATCCAGTCGCCATAGACGCGCTGAATAAATTCAGGTGGAGTTTCGCCGTCTCGCTTGTCTGTCCGCCATGTGCCGGGTGCCATATTGGGTAGGTCCCTCGGCCCATGGACTCGCTCGGCCTCAAGCGCGGCTTCAAGCCTAGGAAATAGCCGTAATACGAGCTCTGATATCGGCTCATCTCGGGCATTGGGCGTCAACTCATCCAGAATGCCGAGCCGCTCCCGCAGAATCATCTGAATATCGTTATAGTACTGTCCGGACCTGTCTATGCGGCTCTCAACTAGATGACGCACCTTTTTCTCTAACGAGAGAGCGTCTGCGTCAATTATATCTTCGAATGCTTCCTTTTCAACCGAAGATGTGTCGGTCGACTGGAATTCTGGTGGAACAATGAAAAAACTCTTACGCGATATAGACTCCTTAAACTTCTTTACTGTGTCAACAATCCTCTTCGTATGCTTTTTCCTGCGAAGGGCACGATATGTTTTCTCAACCGATCCGATGAGCGGCGTGTAGTGTTCTATATTCAGAATTATGTCAAAGTCTTGAATTTTTGGAATTTCGACAAGGCGGTCGTTGTATCGCTTAACCAGGCTATTATCTATGCTCATAATAAAGTGATAGCCATCTTCTGTAAGTTCGCCTGTTATTCTTCGAAACTGATATATAAGAGCGTGCTTATTTGCAGCAAAGAAGACTTTTGGATCGCCATCGATTCCATATCTAGATAACGATGAATCATATATGGCTCGAAACAACTCCCAGCCGGATAGATCCCTTTCGCTATCACGGACTAGTTTTATTTCTTCCCAGAACATTTTAGAGAGAAAGCTTCTCAGTTTGTCCTCACTAAGGGCCAACGCGCCAACCGAACCGTGGACCTGCGACCCTTGGAAACCGGACTGAATTAGCTCTGTAACTTTCAAAACCTGAGCAGACCGTGCAAGCAGGCGAGGTTGTGACGAGCTTGGTGCCCAAGGCTCAAACTTTTCCAGCCTTTCTGCTAAGCTCTGCTCAAGAGCTAAGCTGCGAGAATCGAAGAGTGCGGCAACGGCCGTTACGGCCGAATCCAGGTCGGCTGCGACCCGGTTGATCTGAGCTGCCACATCATGACGGAAGATCTCTCTCTGCTCACGCTGGTCGGCGAAGCGATTGATGAGTTTCACCTCCTCCGCGCTCGGAAGAGCGATGGGCTCGGCTTTGTGGCTAGCTAACATCATGTCCGCCATTCGGAAAAGGTAGGCGCGGTGCCGCCCTCCGTCAAAGCCCGAGCGCGTTGCGCGCAAAGCCTGCTCGGTGTGTTTGTAGCGAAGGCCTTGCCGAGTGAGCGAGCCCGCCGTGTGCGCGAGAACTCATATGTACTTCTGTGGCCTACGGAGGCTCATCACCTAGCCAAATGCTTTACACCCGCGGCCTGATCAGTTTCTGCCCCTCGTTCACCGTATCCATCACGCCCCCACCGAGCTTCATGTCGAGCATCAGCATGAGGTCGGTGAGGTCGGCATACTGGACGAATGCGCCGCGCCGACGGTTGGCTTTCATCTGGCAGGCGGTGATTTGCAGCTCCTTGGCCCAGCCTTCAGCAAAGGCACTGCTGGAA
>JBKKAL010000064.1:0-26201 GCA_046714695.1 Pyrinomonadaceae bacterium | reverse complement strand
ATTTTATCAAGAGCTTATCCGAGCTGGGACTCTACATTGTGGGCGAGGACTCTTATAAAGTTACTAAAAGGTTTAGCCTTGAAGACATACGCAAAGCGTTCCTCTATTTTCTGGAGTTTCAGCTCTACTACTTTTACGAAAACCTTGATCCGCGGAAAGCGCGCGACCTGACGTATTTTATCAAACGCTTCGACCCGGCATTTTACCGTGCGCGGGGCCTGGGCAAGATATACTGGCGGTCGCGCTTCTCCAACCGGAGCGTAATCAGGCTCCTGAGAAATTTCACGCGATAGCCGTCATGCCTTTTTTCAGCGTCGTCATTCCAACATACAATCGTGCAGCGTTGATCACCGGCACGGTCAATTCAGTTTTGGCCCAGGACTATAAGGATTACGAAATCGTTCTGGTGGACGATGGCAGCACGGATAACACTGCCGAGGTCGTCGAAAAGAACTATGCCGGTGAGCAGAGAGTCAGATATATCAGGCAGGCGAACGCGGAAAGGGGCGCGGCGCGCAATCGCGGATTGAAGGAAGCCCTTGGGGCTTACGTCGTTTTCTTCGATTCCGATGATGTCATGCACGCGGATCATCTGAGCGCCCTGGCCGACGTGATAAAGGAGCGCCCGACGGCCAATTTTCTCGCGACGAAGTACGAGATAGAAAGAGACGGCAGGAGCTTTCCATCTTCGCTCGCCGGATTGAAGGAGGATTTCTACGGGCTGGATATTTTCCTGCGCGGCAATCCGCTGGCATGCAACATCTGTGTCCGACGGGAGAATCCGCGCCTTTACCCTTTTGTCGAGGATCGCAGCTACGCTGTCTTCGAGGACTGGATGTTCATGGTGCAGAACCTGGCCTCCGATCAACTGTACCTGAGCGACCGGGTGACCATCTCTTTGATAGATCATGCCAATCGCTCGATGCGTGGAAATAATCAGGAGATCATCAGGAAGAACAGGCGTGCGCGCGACTGGATTATGGAGAACGTCGCGCTCAGCGACGATCAAAAAAGAATTCTGGATGGATATTCATACTACTTTTGCGCGATCCATTCCTACCTGGATGGCGACCGGAAAAACGGGTTGCGCTATCTGTCGAGCGCGGGCCGCAAGCTTGGAGTAACCAAAAACGCCGCCGCTCTCTTCGTCAAGCTGATGATCGGTCAAAAGCTCTTGCATAAAGCATCGAAGGCGATTAAGAAAAGTTGACAATAGAGCGCTCGCTTGAAGCCTGAAATTTATGAAACCCGCAAATATCCTGGTCATCACTTACTGGAGCTACAAGGATGCGCTGATTCAGACATACACTTCGCCCTATCTGAAGATCATCAAGAAATATCTTCCCGCCGGAAGCCGTATATTTTTGGTGACGCTCGAACAATCTCACCTGCGTATGACCGATGAAGAGCTGCGGGCAACCACCGCAGTCCTGGAAAAAGAGGGGATGCGCCTTGTCCCCTTCAGCTATTCCCGGTTCGGCCTTCGAGCGATTATGAAATGGCTGCTCTTTTTGTGGCGGCTTTTCAGGCTTTGCCGCCGCGAGCGCATTACGCACATACATGCATGGTGCACGCCGGGCGGGGCCGTCGGATATATCCTGTCAAAGCTGACGGGGCGGCCCCTCGTCATAGACAGTTACGAGCCTCATGCGGAGGCGATGGTGGAGAACGGCGCGTGGCCCAAAGGCGGGCTCGCTTTTAAGATACTGTTCTTCTTTGAGAAGTTGCAGTCGAAGCGTGCCGCCTTCGTCATAGCCACGACTGAGGGCATGAAAGCCTACGCGTTGGAGAAATACGGAGTCGCGTTGGAGAAGTTCTACGTCAAGCCCGCCTGCGTTGACCTGCAACTTTTTTCAGCTGCGGATAGAAAAAATCCCGCTCTTCTGGAAAAGTACAAACTGACGGGCAAGCTCGTCTGTGTGTATGCGGGAAAGATCGGCGGCATCTATCTGGAAAAGGAGATTTTCGACTTCTTCGCGGTCGCGAGTCGTTACTGGGGAGACAGTTTTCGCGCCCTCGTGCTCACCGATACAGCGCCGGAAAGAATCAGAGAGCTGGCCAAGGCTTCCGGTCTTGACGCTTCGATTGTAAAGGTGAAGTTCGTCGCCCACGCGCAGATTCCAAAACACATGGGCCTTGGGGATTTCGCCATCAATCCGGTCAAGCCCGTGCCGACCAAAAGGTATTGCACTTCGATCAAGGACGGAGAGTACTGGGCGATGGGTCTGCCCGTGGTGATTCCGCCGCGCATCTCCGATGATTCGGAGATCATCAGCCGGTACGGCATAGGCTCTGTGATCAAAGAGTTCCATGAGGATTCCTATCTTGAGACGATCAGAGAGATAGACAAGATGCTCAAGGCTTATTCACGCGAAGAGTTATATGATAAAGTCAGGTCTGTCGCAGAAATGCACCGTAACTTTTCGATTGCCGATCATATCTACAGAGACATTTACTATTCGCACGAAGACAGCTCGGTTGATGGTATTTGATTTATAAACCCCGGACGAGCGGCGATTAATCAAGCGCTCTCCCTTTGCTTTAACGATACTCTTTTTGAAGGTTCTAGCTTTAGCCTCATATCCGATTGAAGCCGCCGCGACTCGTTATCGTCTCGCACAGTTCATCTCTCCATTGGCCGAGCGCGACATCACGCTCGAAGTGCATCCGTTTATTGACTCGGCTCTTTTTGCGACGCTCTACAGGCGCGAGGCGCTGCCCGCGACGGCCATCAGTCTGGTCGGCGCGACTGCCCGTCGCCTGGGTGATACATGGCGCGCGCGCGGCGTTGATGTCCTTCTGGTGCAGCGCGAGGCCATGCTGTTTGGGCCGCCCGTAATCGAGTGGCTGGCGATGCGTTTGGGCTCTTGCCCGATGGTGCTGGATTTGGATGACGCTACCTATCTTCCGTATGTAAGCCCCGTTTATGGTCGGCTGGCGAGCAAGCTTAAATGGTTCAGCAAGACGGATGACCTGATTCGCTGGGCGAGGGTAGTGACGTGCGGCAATCGCGCCATCGCCGATTATGTCGAGAGCAAGGGCAGGCGGACGGCTCTTATTCCGACCGTCGTTGATACGGAGCGGTTTCGCCCGCGCGACAATCTGCAGCAGAGCAGTAGCGGCGTGACGGTGTTGGGATGGGCGGGTACGCATTCGACTTATCCGTACCTGGAGACTATATTTCCGGTGTTGCAGCAGCTTGCTCGCACGCACCGCTTTCGCTTAAAAGTAGTCGGGTCGGGCCGAAGAGAGATCAACCTGCCCGGAGTGGAGGTGGAAAACTTGAAATGGGACCTGGCGCGCGAGATTGAAGACTTTCAATCATTTGACATCGGGCTTTACCCGATTGTTCAGAGTGAATGGGCGGCGGGCAAATCCGGCTTTAAAGCGATACAATACATGGCCGTCGGTATCCCTTACGTGGTCACGCCTGTCGGAAGCTGCGCCGAGATCGGCGAGGCGAACGTGACTCATCTGTGCGCCTCGTCCCTTGACGAGTGGCGCGTGTCCCTTGAGCGTTTATTGTCTGACACTGCCCTGCGCAAGCAGATGGGAGAGGCCGGACGCCGACACACTTTGCAGTATTACACCGTGCCGATACAATCCGATAAACTGGCACGTGTGCTGCGCGAAGCAGCCCGCTCATCGTAAAGAAGAAATATGAACTCCGTTCTGGCATTTCTAGCTATTGTCCTCGGTATCGCTATCGCGGTCATGATACCCAACGAAGGGCAATCGGCGTTGATATTCTGTATTGTGCTCGCCTTCGTGGCAGGGTTCTTTATCTATATTATCGAGGAAGACAGAAACTTTCTTCTGCAAATATTCCTCATGGGATTGCTGCTGCGTGTGCTGGTCGGCAGCCTCATCTACCGCTTTCAGTTGCAGGCTTTCTTCGGCGGCGATGCTTTTACTTACGACGCTTATGGGTACATGCTGGCGCGGTCATGGGAATATGGGAGCGTATTCGCAGATGAATGGTTCACTGCCGGCGGCGGTGGTGGATGGGGCATGCTTTATGTGGTTGCAGCGATCTACACTATGACTGGGCGCAACATGCTCGCCGTTCAATTCTTTAATGCCGTGGCGGGCGCAGCCACCGCCCCCATTATTTTTCTCTGCGCTCAACATATCTTCCGCAATGCCAGAGTTTCGCGCATATCCGCATATCTGGTCGCTCTCTATCCCTCCCTGCTCCTGTGGTCATCACAGGGACTTAAGGACGGGCCGATCATCTTTCTCCTTGCCATCTCGATGCTGGCGACGTTGAAGCTCGGAGAGAAACTGACTATTAAATACTTTGTTATCTTGATCGCGGCTCTGCTCGGCATTCTGAGCTTACGGTTCTACATCTTCTACATGTTGATAGCGGCCATCGGCGGCACGTTCATCGTCGGGACCCGTGCCTTTTCAGCACAGAGCCTGCTACGGCAATTCGTCATCATCATCGGCATCGGCCTCGCGATGAGTTATCTGGGCGTGTCGCGTACCGCCACCATGCAGTTTGACAACTACGCTAACCTTGAAGCCGTTCAGCAAAGCCGCTCCGTGCAGTCAAAACTTGCGACCACAGGTTTCGCCAACGATGTTGACGTGACAACCACCTCGGGGGCGCTCAGTGCTATACCGATCGGGCTGATCTATCTGCTTTTCGCTCCGTTTCCGTGGCAACTCATTAACCTGCGCCAGAGCATTACGCTGCCGGAAATGATCGTTTGGTGGGGAGCGTTTCCGCTCTCCATCCTCGGTTTGTGGTTCACCGCCAAGTACCGCTTGCGGCAGGTCTTACCGATCCTGATTTTCACGACCATGCTCACGCTCGCCTATGCGCTGGTGCAGGGCAACGTCGGTACTGCCTATCGCCAGCGTTCACAACTGCTGATCTTCTATTTTATGTTCGTCGCAGTCGGGTGGGAATTGCTCAAAGAGGTCAGGGAGGCGCAACGCCAACGTGCACTGACGGCAAAACAAGCTGTCCTTGCGGGCAGGCCGATAAAGAAAACTTAATCGCCGGAAAGTTTTTACCCTGCGGCAAAGCCCACACACATACACGCCGCGCGAGGAGCCGCTTCAGCAGAGGTGAACAGTCAGGAATGAATGCAACAGTCGGCCATTCAATAGATAAAGATACGTATCACTGGGTAGAACAGGCGTGCCCTGTGTGCGAAGTCCCTCCGACAAAATTGATCGGGCGACGCGGAGGTAGCGCGCATCGTCAGGGATTCGGCGTTGTCTGCGACATCTGGCGTTGCACGCGTTGCGGGCTCGTTTTTCCCAACCCGATGCCCGTCCCTGTGGGCGGGGCGGATCAACATTACGGCGTGGATGCCGATGATTACTTTGAGCAGCATGACGAAGGCGACAAGATCGAGTCGGCTTTGAGATTCCTGAAGCAGGCCGCCAGCTTAACGGGTGGTCAGGGAAGACTTCTGGACATCGGAGTGGGAAGAGGAGAATTACTGCGCACGGCCCGCCGGGAGGGCTGGACGGCGGTCGGCATTGAAACCTCATCAACGTTCGCCGCTCACGCGGCACGTTATTCGGGAGCGGAGATCAGGCAACAGACACTGGAAGAATGCGGTTTCGCCTCGAACAGTTTCGATGTCGTGATTCTGGCGGCGGTGCTTGAGCACCTCTACAATCCTGATGAGATTATTAAAGAGATCGCGCGCATCCTGAGACCCGGCGGCGCTCTTTTCGTGGATGTTCCCAACGAAGAAGGTCTCTATTTCCGCGTCGGCAATCTTTACCAGCGGCTGAGGCGACGAGACTGGGTCATCAATATCTCGCCGACATTTTCTCCCTTCCATGTTTTCGGGTTCGGCCCGAAATCCCTGCGCGCTTTGCTCGCCAAACATGGCCTTGAGCCAAAGCTCTGGCGGGTTTACAGCGTCAGAACTTCCGTCCCGGCTCGTGGCGGAGTGATAAGTGTTTTGGAGCGACAGGCATCGGAGGTCGTGCTGGCCGTAAGCCGCCTCGGCAATCTCGGAACGTTTATCGAAACCTGGGCCGTTAAATTGTAAAGCGCCGCGCGCACGCACTTAGATTTATCCATGCTCGCCCGCGCCGCTTCTTTCCGAAACGGGCGGCGAAAGAAAGCGCATCGCACCTCCCGCGCCGAGAATAATCAGCAACATCCAGAAAACGTAGCGCAGGCGAAACAACACGGCGACGTTGGCGACCACAAGGCCGTAGGCGATGATCCCGGCGGCGGCGATCAGGGCGATAAACCAGACGGGCAGACGCCGCCGACCCGTCCACAGACCCGCGATGGCGAGCAACTCGATCAGGTATATCCCGATCATCTCGATCCCGCTGAGCAGTCTCCCTGAAAGACCCACGCTATTGCCGGGCTTCACCCACATGTCCGGGTAGGGCGCGAAGAATCCGTGAGCCGCGGCGCGCGGCAGATAGCGCACCAGATCGCCCATGCTCGTGAGACTGACGCACACATCAATGTTTGAGCCCGCGTTGGAATAGAACTGCGCGAATCTACGGCGGAATATGCCGAGGCGTGCCGCGCCCGCATCGGCCCTCAGCAGCAAGCGCGCCCACCACGTACCGGATTCTTCTGTGCTCGTGGCCGCACCTGCTGCTGTTGTTGTTGCGGTCATCTCATCAGGGCATCGCTCGCCCGCCTGTTTCGACAACTCTTCAGCGCTGGGAGGCGGCGAGGTAAAGGAGTCCGGTTGCAAAAACTTTCCGATCAAAATTGGGGCGCTCGTCATCGCGACGAGCAGCACGGCGGCGCCCACGACGTTACCCGCCAGCCAGCGCCTTTCTCTTATCTGCCGGACGATGAGAAGCAGGACCCCGATCAACGCGAAGCAGACGAGCATCGCCCTCATGTTGTACCGGGTGATCCACACAATCGCGCTCGCCGCCGCTCCCGCCCCAGCTTCCAGCATCGCCCGGCGAATCCAAAGCTCTCTCGTCAGCCATCTTGTCATGATGAGAACCTGTAAGAGCGTCATCACGATGAACAGCGGGTCTCTCAACAACTGTGTAGTATGCAGTAAGAATGAGGGCCAGAGGGCGACGATTGCAGATGCCAGTAGCGCCGTGCGCCTGTCAAACATCTCTTCGCCGATCTTGAAGACGAGGATTACGATCAAAAGATAATAGAGGAGATTGAGCGGCTCGACGCTCAACATCGTAAAGCCGAACAACGGATGCAGGACGGCGAACGAGAGCGAATATAACTTGACGTGAAACGGGAGAGGCGCGTTGAGCCAATCGCCAACATGGCCGCGCGCCAGAGCGTTGACCAACTCGATAGCGTGTTTACGGTAAAGGAGACTATCTAAGGCTAAAGCAGAGCTGATGCCGTTCGGGTCGAAAAGGCTCGGAAGCAGATTGAAACGTCCCGCGAGATTGATTGCCAGAGACAAAGCGAGGTGGAGAGCCGCCGCACCCATCAAGAGATAACAGCAACGGGCGCGGGCCATATTTTCAGAAAATCTCCGGAGCGATCCTCGCTGTCGTGTCATATAGTCACCCGGGGCGCGCTTCCAGGCTCGACTCGTCCGTCATCTGAACCACTCGCAGAGCTTCTGCGTAATCACTTCTCCAGCCACACGATGACCGTCCGCGTTCCAATGGCCGCCTCCCAGATTGCGGCCAAAGCCGTGCAGAAAAATTTTCTGCTGCTCGGCGTAAGTCTGTAATGACGGCGCAAGGTTTAGGACATAAAATCCCTCGCGGTCGCCCAGCGCCTTAATGCGGCGATCAGGATAAAAAAGGTCGCTGATTCTCATGTGCTTCATGAACTCCTCACGAAGTCTTGGGTCGGGATGCACCTGAATTCCGCTGCTCAACGTGACGACCAGAAACTTTGCGTTTCTCTGGGCGACCTCGTCTCTCATCAGCAACAGCAACTCTTCTGTCACCCGCCATGCATCCTTCCAGACGGGGTCGCCGGGCTCATTGTAGATGGTCGCAATCTGGCCCGCCTCCGCCCCTTTCGGGGCGTCCCCTTGTTGCTGCTGCTGCCCGGATGCCGTGCGATTCGCGATAGCATAGTAAGCCTGAAAGGCCAACTGCGCCACGCGCGAATAATTCCTCAACCAACGCAGTGATCTGTTTAGAGTTGATTTCCGAAGGCGAAACATCCGCGAATTGAGATAGGATTCGTCGAGCACCAACTGGCCGTCACGATGAATAAAATAGGGAACATCCTCGCCGCCTTTGAGAACCCGAGAGTTATCGCTAATGTCGTTGCCGGTCGTAAAGGCGAGGAGGACGATGTCGGGAGAGTATTCCCAGACCTGACGACGCAGGGTGATCAACTCTAGCGCCGTCCCGTAGCCGGAGACGCCAAAGTTAATGACTTCCACCTTACGTTCTGCAAGGCGTTCGCACGCGGACAGCCTATTTTCCAATACGGCCCAGAACGTCTTTTCCAACGGCACTTGTAAGGCTTCAGCGTAAGAGTCTCCGAGCACTGCGATGCGAAGCGTATGGGGAGGCTTCTGCTTTGTGTGTTCGCGGTCGCGCAGACCCTCGCTGTTGATGCGTATGTAAGCTTCGCCTTCCCTACGCCACCAGCCTTCTGCGCCCGGCCTGAGCGCGAAGCCCCTGTATTGATCCGTCGTATAAAGGTTCGGATAGGAATATCCAAGGAGGCGCAGTGCCACTTCTACAATTAATAGTCCAAGGATGAACCCGCCGACCAAGAGCAACAGGTTGGCGAGCCAACGCTTCTTAATGCGTGTTCTTCTCAAAAAAAATGATGGCCGGAAAAGTCCGGCGCGCAGGCGTGATCCCATTTCAGTGGGATTTCTCAGCTTCGAGCCAGCCCTGGAACATCAGCACATCCCAGATGTAGTATTGCCAATTGCGCCTGCCGCCCAGATGCTCCTGCCACTTCCGGCGGATCGGCTGCGGATTGAGGAACCCTTCACGTTTAAGCCTGCCCTCGTCGAGCAACGTTTCCGCCCACTCGCGCAAGGGGCCGCGCAGCCACTCTCCGATGGGAATGCCGAAGCCCATCTTCGGTCGCTCGATCAACACTTGCGGAACGTGTTTGTAGAGAATCCGGCGTAAAGGCAATTTGCTCTGGCCGTTCTTGATTTTCCAGCTCAGGGGCATCCTCCAACTAAACTCGACGACCCTGTGATCCAGAAGGGGCACGCGCGCCTCAAGACTCACGCCCATGCTGGCGCGATCAACCTTGACGAGAATATCGTCTGGCAGGTAGGTGACGGTATCCAGATACATCATCCGCTGAATAAAACGCGGCAGGTTGGCCCAACGCTTTTCATCCGTCAGAATTGTCAAGGGCTCTACGGCTCCCGGCACTAACGCGGCGGGCTGTTTCCAGTGCGAGACGAGGTTCATGTACATCGCCTCCGGGTCGGGCACGGAAAGAATTTCCGCCAGCTTGTGCAGGCGGTCGCCGGGCGTGTTGTGCTGTAGCCTCGATGGTAAGAAGGGCTTGATTCCAGTGAAAGCGCGATCCCACGCGCGCGGTGATACGGTCATGAGCGCGTCGGCAGCCACTGCGCGCGAACCCTTCGGCATCCAGCTAATCTTATTCCAGACGCTCTCGCCCAAAAGATAGCGGTTGTATCCGGCGAACAACTCGTCGCCCCCATCGCCTGAAAGGCTCACCGTGACGTGACGGCGCGCTAATTGCGAAACCAGGAAGGTGGGAATCTGCGAGGAGTCGGAAAACGGCTCGTCGTAAAGTGCGGGCAGGCGCGGGATAACAGCCATCGCGTCTTCGGGCGTGACATAGAGTTCCGTATGATCCGTCTTGAGATGCTCGGCCACGCGGCGCGCGTGCCGCGCCTCATCATAAGCCTCTTCGGTAAAACCGATGGAAAAAGTTTTGACGGGCTGGCTGCTCTGTGCCTGCATCAATGCGACCACGGTCGAGGAATCAACGCCCCCTGAAAGAAAAGCGCCGAGCGGCACGTCGGCCACCATGCGCAGGCCTACCGCATCGCTCAGCAGTGCTTCAAGCTCCGTCATGGCCTGTGATTCAGTGCCCGCGAAGGGCTCGGCCACGCCCCGTTCGGCGACCTCTCTCGCAGACCAGTAGGCGCGGGGCACGGGAGGTTGACCGAGAGTGTTGCTGCTACGCTCATCGAGCGAGATGTATGTTCCAGGAGGGAGCTTGTAGATGTCGCGATAGATAGAATAAGGCGCGGGGATGTAATTGTAGCGCAGGAAGAGAGCGAGCGCGTCGCGGTTGATCTCGGCTCTAAACTGCGGGTGCGCCTTGAGCGCCTTCAATTCAGAGCCGAATAAAAAGGTTTGGCCCACGCGCCCGTAATAGAGCGGCTTTTCTCCGATACGGTCGCGCGTCAGATGAAGAACGCGATCTTGCCTGTCCCAGAGAGCCAGCGCGAACATACCGTTGAAGAGCTTGACGGCACGCTCGAAACCCCACTCGGTAAAGGCGGCCAGCATGACTTCCGTATCTGAGTGGCCGCGAAACGGATGGCCCAATGCTTCAAGCTCGCGCCGCAGCTCAAGAAAATTATAGATTTCTCCGTTGAAGATAAGGACGAAGCGGCCATCCTTACTGGTCATCGGTTGATGACCTTCGGGCGTGAGGTCTATGATTGATAGTCGTCTAAAGCCGAGGGCGAGCCCGGCTGAGGCGTCCACGAAGCTGCCTTCATCATCCGGACCGCGATGAAGCAGAGTGTCTGACATCCGGCGAATCGTCGCCTGCATCTCGTCCGTTGACTGTCCCTGAGTCGGGTTCCGAAAACCGGTGATACCGCACATTGGATTTAGATCTCTTCGCCTCCTTCTGGGCGATCACACTTTCATATAAATCTTCATACTGCGCCACCACCAATTCGAGCGGGAAGTATTGTATCACTCTTGCGCGCGCCGCCGCGCCCATCGCCTCGCGTCCTTCCGCCCCAAGCTCTATCAGCTCGGCCCATGCTTTGGCCAGAGCTTCGGCGTCACGCGGGGGCACGACCTTTCCCGTCTCCCCGACTACCCATGGCAGGTCGCTCACGTCCGTGACCACGCAGGGGACGGCGCACGACATCGCCTCGCCGATGACGTTAGGGAAACCCTCGCCATAAGAAGAGGAGGAAGAAGCGATGTCAAGGGATGCAGTGATGCGCGGCATGTCCTGACGCTCGCCGAGCAGATGCACCCGCTCGACAAGGCCCATCGCCTGAATCATCTCGCACAAATACTGGTTACTCCAGTTGACGCCCTTGCCGGAAAGAACAAACTGAGCATCAGGGTAACGCTCGCGCAATCCTTTGGCCGCGCGGAGAAAGTTGGCGTGGCCCTTCATCGGATGAAAACGACCGACCAGCCCGATCAGAAAAGTGTTGTCCGCAACGCCAAGCTCCGAGCGCACGCTCGCACGCGCGGCGGGCGAGGGCGCGAATAGTTCGGTGTCGAACCCGTTGGGGATAATCAGTGTCTTCTCTGTCTTGTATCCGATGGCCCCATGTTGGGCGGAGCTGGTGCGAGAGTTATAGAGAATACGCGTCGGCCTTTTCGATAAACGAGCGCATAGTTTGATGGCCAGCGCTGTGCCCCGCTTCTCGTAATCGAAAGAGTAGAGCGTCTGGCGTACGTTCCACAGCACGGAGGCGCGGCGCGCGGCCAGTGTCTGAACCATCTGCGCGATCAGGTTGCCGTGAGACATCCAGCCTTGAATCAGGTCGGGCTTAATTTTGCGCACCGTTCGGATCAATCGCCACACGGAAGCGGGCGACGGCATCTCGGGATTCATCCCCGCCGTATAAACGGGAATGCCCAGAGCCTCTATCCGCTCGCGTAATTTGCCTCGATCAACGAGGGAGACGACCGTGGGGCTGAATCGGTCTTCGCTCATGCCTGAGAGCAGCTTGTAGAGCATCATCTCCGCGCCGCCGATGGAGAGGTCATTGATGATGTGAAGGACTTTGATGCGGTCTTCGCTCGAACCGGAAGCTGATCGTTTGGTGTTCTTCGGTTGTAAGGATTTGACCGGGGCGTAAGACCCCGATTGTGTTGTAAGAGTCATCAGACTATCCCTGATTCTCGATCAGCAAAGTATTCAAGATAATCATTGCCCGAAAAAAGTCGAACTATTTATCTCGCGTGCGCGCCCGTGATGGCCCGCTCAGTCTCTGTGATCATTCGCTCGACACTGAAATTATCCAGAATGCGTAGCCGCGCTTGTGCTCCCGCTTCCTTGTGATTTCTCTTCAGTAAAGAGATGAGCGCGGCGGCCAGCGCCTCCGAGTCATGCGGCGCGACGACGATGCCGGTCTCTCCGACTATCAAGGCCGAATCGCCCGTCTCCGTGACGACACAGGGTACACCACAGGCCATCGCTTCACCAATCACGTTCGGGAAACCCTCGCTGTAAGAGGATGAGGCGAATAGGTCTAGAGCACAATAAACGGCCGCCATGTCGTGGCGCGCTCCCGCCCAGACGACTTTTTCCGAGATGCCAAGCTCGCTGGCTAACACGCGCAAATGGTCGGCGTAATCTTCCGCACCAGCGCCGCCGACGCAGAGAAAGCGCACATCATTCCTCTGGCGGCAGACAATCGCCGCCGCCTTGAGAAAGGTGGGATGATCTTTCATCGGATCGAGCCGGCCCGCGTGGCCGATCAGAATACTATTAGCCGCCACTCCGAACTGCGCTCGAAGTCTTTGGCCCGCCTCTCGTTCGGGTTGGAATCGCTCCGTGTCAATGCCGTTGTAGATGACCAGAGCCTGCGCGGCAGGGAAACCCTCACCGATATGAAAGGCGCGCCCGGCATCGGAATTGAAAATGATGAGATCGGCGAAGCGCGAGAAGAGGCATTGAAGTCTGAAGTTGAATCGCGAGAACCAGTCGTAGTGCTCGAAGTGAACGCGCGAGGCGCGGACTCCCCAGATAACGCGGGCGCGCGGCAACAGGGGTTTTAAAAGGACGCTCAACAGATTGGGCTCGACCAGAAAGCTGTGCAGGACATCGGGGCGGATCGCTCTCAACTGTTTGACCAGCCGCCATGAGAAGCGCAGTAAGTCCCAGCGCCCCCGTTTGTCGAGCGAGATGAGACGGACTCCGCTCGCCTTTAGCTCATCTTCTAAAGCCCCGCCCGGATAAAAATAGAGAACCGTGACCGCGAAGCGTTCTTTGTCGAGGAAGCGCGCGAGCGTGAGGAGATGTCTCTCCGCTCCGCCGTAATCGAGCGAGCGAATGAGGAGTACGAGCCTTGTCATCGCCTTGTGAAAACGAACTGGTTATTGCCCAGCCCTCCTCCACAGGTGATCAATTTGTCCAGCACAAAACCGCGCGCTCGATAAAATTCGAAAATCTCTTCCGGCCTCGCGACCTCGAATGGATAACCGCCGAGCCAGTCAATCCAATCATGAACAATGGACATGCCACGTGATTTTTTATATTCCGAGTAGCGAGCGGCGGGGTTGCGGCCTCTGAGCAGGTCTTTAATAAATCCTCCGGCGATGAAATAAGGGATAAAGATAGCTTGCACGAAGATTCTGCCCATCGCCCCTGAGCTATAGAGTCGCTTGACGCTTCGCCAGAACTCGGATTTTCTCTCCTGATCATTATAGATGGCGACAAACAGGCGACCGCCCTCTGCGACCGGCAAGGCGGCGTTCTCAAGCGCCTGCCACATTGCGCCCGTGTGATGCAGCACGCCCCAAGAGTAAACGATGTCGAATTGGCCAAGGCGCGTGATGTAATCCGTGTCGAGCACGGAGCCTCTCTCGATTGTCCAGTCCGCGCCGTCCGCGAAGTGCCGGCGCTGTAGCTCTTGAGCGCAGGCGACCGATTCGGAATCGTAGTCGAACGAGTGAACACGCGCGCCGAGCCTGCGCGCAGCGAGCGAAAAGAGCCCGCTGCCCGAGCCTATATCCAGAAAGCTTTTGCCGCGCAAGCTCTCCACGCCCAGCATCACACTGAGGGATTTTTCGGCCTCCGCGATCCGCTCGTCATTGAGCACAGACAAAAAGCGCTTCCAGTTTTCGCCAAACTGAAAGCGTTGATCCGTCTCTATGATCTGTTGCTCGGTCATCTCCATAAAATTCGAGCGGGCGTATTCTTCACATCCCGCAAACTTGCTGGATATGTCTCCCGGCGCGTAGGACTATCTTGCTGCCCGGAAAATTCTCCCCGACCATCGCGCCTGCCTGGCAGCCGCATTCCTGCTGCCAGAGATCACAAGTCTTCGCCGAGTCTGCGTTAGGCATCGTACCATTCTTCATAAAGTATCTGGTATGCTTTGTTTTCAGGCGACACCCCAAGATACCGCTGCGGCGTCCGCGCTCGTGTGGCTTTCGGACCGGGAAATACACTCTGCATCGGGTGCCGAAGGGCACGTCTTCGCCTCCCATCTGCTTTCTACTTTGTCGGCATTAAAAAGAGGCTGATGTCCACTCTGAAGCTGTTGTTAATCGGCCTTGGGTCACGCGTGACGAT
Organism: Pyrinomonadaceae bacterium; assembly: GCA_046714695.1. Taxonomy (GTDB): domain Bacteria; phylum Acidobacteriota; class Blastocatellia; order Pyrinomonadales; family Pyrinomonadaceae; genus DASQYE01. The sequence continues at coordinate 11,794 of JBKKAL010000064.1, read as the reverse complement.
CATTGCCCTGGGCGTTGCCAACACTATTGTGCTGGCGCGTTGGCTGGGGCCGGCGGGCACAGGCGAGTATTTTCTGCTCGTAAGATTGGTAACTGTGCTAACGGTGCTGGCCGGTTTTGGTCTCAGGCAAAGCGCCAATGTTTTCTCGGGCCATCATGAAGAATGGGCGGGTCGCATTCACAGCATCCTGCTTCGTTTCACGCTGCTCTCCTGGATCGGCGCTTCCTTCGTGGGCGCAGCCGTGATGTGGGTGGCGAAGGATATATTGCTGCTTGATTTACACAGATGGGTGTGGATGGCTTTCATGATCATGCCCCTGTCGTTGTACGCCAATGTGTGGAACGGCATGATGATTGGAATGGGGCGGGTCTGGCAGTTGAATCTGGTGCAGTTGGTTATCAGCACGGCCTCTCTGGCCCTCACTTTTCTCTTCATCGTTCTCTTTTCCGGCGGGCCACTGGCAGCGATGGCCGTTTTTCTGCTGTCATCAATAATACAGGTCTTGATCATGGCCATGATGGCGCTACGCCTCGGCACTGATGGTAGTGCGGAAGAGCCTCCGTCGGATCTTTCACGGCAGATGTGGAGCTTCGGTCTGCGCAGCTATCCGGGGTCAATAGCCGATCTTTTGTGGCTGCACACTCCGGTATTTCTCTTGAATGCATTTCACGGGACGGCAGCCGTGGGAATCTTTTCTATCGCCCAGCAGCTCGTCGAAAAACTGCTGCTTCCCATACAGGCCATGCAGGACGCGATCTTCAAAAAGGTATCGGTCTTACCTGCTCGTGCGGCCATCTTTGCGATGAATCGTTACGTCCGCGTGACTTTAGGGGCGATGGCAATCCTGGCTTTGACGGGCATGCTCTTAATGCCCGGGGTCGTCCTGTTGGTTTTCGGCGAAACTTATTTGAGAACTGCGCAGATATGCCGTCTGCTCCTCCCGGGAACGGTTATCATGAGCGTCTCCCTGCTCCTCACAGTCTATTTCCTGGGCCAAATTCGCCGCCCCGGCTTGCTCTCGATCTTCGGTTGGATACATGCTTTGGTCAATCTCACGCTGTCGCTTCTGTTGATCCCGAAACTGGCCGAGGTCGGGGCCTCTATGGCCCTGTTGGCGGGGCAGATAGTGGGCGGGGCCTTCGTCCTGACCTTTTATCTGCGAAGGACTCAGACAGGAATCAAGCAGTTGATTTATATTAATGGCGAGGACGTCATGGTATTGCGGCAGCAAATCGGCACAATCCTGGGTGGAAAGGGAAAGGTGGATGAATAACACTCGTCCGCTACGCGTGCTCCACCTCATTGACGGATTGGGGGGGGGCGGCTGCGAGCGCTGGTTGTGGGATATTGTGCGTCTGTCCGCGCCGGAAAATATCGAACATCGGATCGTTACTGTGCATCCGGATTCGGGTGACTACATTTATGCCGCTCGCTTGCGTGCCGGAGGGGTTTATCAGCAGCCGGCCAGCCCGCGTCTGTTAAGTTTCCTGTTGAGGAAGATCCAAGACCTGGCAGCGAGAGATCGCCTTGTGTACCTGCGGAAGGTTTTGACTTTGATGTGGCGGCTCGGATGCTACGCATTGGCCGCGCGCGAGCTTGTCAAGGCCCTTGTGACATTTCGACCTGACGTTGTTCATGCGCACACTTATTACGCACTGATCGCCGGATTGACTTTGAAGGCGATCACGGGTAAGCCCGTGGCACATACTGTGCCCGCCATATTTTCACAGATGAGAGATGCGCGCCTCGGCTGGATGACGACTCTTTATGCTCGCCTGCACCCCTGGATCAATCGTTTTCTCACAGGTGTCTCATACAAAGAGCTTCTGAGCCTGGGCGTGCCGGCTTCAAAGATTCTTTATATTCATTGTGGTGTAGACCTGGAGGCAATTAATGCTTTCACGCGTGAACGCGCGCGCTATCGGGCGGAGATCAGGCGTTCGCTGGGTTTACCCGAAGATGCTCTTATAGCCCTCTCGGTCGGCAGGCTGCATCCATCCAAAGGGCACATGTTCGCGCTTGCGTCCCTGCCCGCGCTGCTGGAGCAGTTTGCAAATTTGCACTGGGTCGTGCTGGGCGAGGGGTTGCTGCGCGCAGAGCTGGAGGCACGCGCCATAGAGTTGGGAGTGGCTGACCATGTCCATTTCATCGGGTTCGAGGCTGAGCCTCTACCTTATTACGCGAGCGCGAATATTTACCTGCGCACGCCGGTGTTTGAAGCGGAGAACCTCTCCAGCTACGCGGCCATCGCCATGGGTCTTCCGGTCGTCGGTTTCGACACCGGCTGCGAAACCGAATTAATAACCAGAATAGGTAACGGCATTCTGGTGCCGAATCGAGACGCTGTCGTCTTTGCTCAAGCAATTGCGCGTATCCTGACGTTACCTGACGGTGGGCGGGCAATGGGAGAGTTGGGAGCCGCCTGTAGTCGCCGAGACTTCGATATTCGGGAGGCGGTTTCCGTCTTCTACTCGGTTTATAGCGATCTCGGTGAACGCCGAAGGTTAAGGGTCGAGTCGGCATAGGTTGTGTCGAGCAGCGCTCGATGCGCTGCTAGGCTTCCGCCTTCGCGCGACCTCCCTTCCGAAGCATGCTTCGCCCCTGCGATTAGCAAACAGCCCGAAGCGCGCGGGTGCGCCCGCGTGCCTGCCGGCAGGCCGCAGTAGTGATACCGTGTCAACCTTCGCATGCTGTCGCTTTGTGAATAGTGGATAAACCGAAATGGATAATGTATCAAAGGCCGACTTGACCTTCTGCATCCGATTAATCAATATAACGGTGAAATAACGCATGACCGCACGGGCCGGGCGCGCGAGACGGGCGCGAAATTCTTGGTGCCGATCATCAAAGCATATTAATCAATCGTGTGGCAAAAAGGGCAGCCGGGGCGGGCCGGGGTTTATTGACTGACCGATCAAGAGAGTATTGGAGGAGCGAGAGGTGAAAGGTGTTGTGTTGGCTGGCGGACTAGGCACGCGTTTGCGTCCCCTGACGGCAGTGACAAATAAACATTTACTGCCGGTCTACGACCAGCCGATGATCTATTACCCGATTCAAACGTTGGTCAACGCCGGGGTCACGGATATTTTAATAGTCACGGGCGGAAACTCCGCGGGCGACTTTCTCAAACTGCTCGGGAACGGTCGCGCTTTCGGCCTCAAACATCTCAACTATACTTATCAGGAGGGCGAGGGCGGCATCGCCGACGCGCTCTCGCTGGCAGAGCATTTCAGCGCGGGCGAGCCGCTCTGCATCGTCCTCGGCGACAATATCATCGAGCGAAATATCGCGCCGGCCGTGCGCGCCTATCGTCATCAAGGGGGCGGGGCCAAAATCCTGCTCAAAAAAGTTTCGGACCCGCAACGCTTCGGGGTGCCCGAATTGGATGGCGCGAGAGTCCTACGCATTGAAGAGAAACCACAGTCGCCCAAATCAGAGTATGCTGTCGTCGGCATCTATATGTACGATGCGGAGGTCTTCAGTATTATTCGCACGCTCAAGCCATCGGGGCGCGGCGAGCTGGAGATCACCGATGTCAATAATGCCTACATCGAGCGCGGCGAGATGACCTGGGATGAACTCAACGGCTGGTGGAGCGATGCCGGAACGTTCGAGAGCCTTTTGCACGCGTCGAATCTGGTGGCCCAAACTGGAGCTAACAAGTTGGAGGATAAGGATGCAGCCCCAGCCGGGACAGCCGCAGGCTGAACAGTTCAAGCGCGGCGCGATACGCGATGTCGTGGTCACGGATTTGCGCAAGTTCGTTGACGAGCGCGGGTGGCTCGCCGAGCTTTTTCGTCACGACGAGCTGGCCGAAGAGTTTTATCCACAGATGGCCTATATCTCTTCGACGCACGTGGGCGTGACGCGCGGGCCGCACGAGCATGTCGATCAGGCAGACCTCTTCTGTTTTATCGGGCCGTCCAATTTCGAGATCTGCATGTGGGACAACCGGCCCGATTCCGAGACCTACTATCACATGATGAGGCTTGTTGTCGGCGAGGACAATCCGCAGGCCGTCCTCGTGCCCCGCGGCGTCGTCCACGCTTACCGCAATATCGGCCCGGTCGCAGGCATCGTCATCAACTGCCCCAATCGTCTCTACATGGGCCAGGATAAGCGCGAAGCGATTGATGAGATCAGGCATGAGGATGATCCCGACACGATCTTTAGGATGGACGGGTAATCAGTAGTCAATAATCAGTTATCAGCTAAGAGCGATGAAAAACTGACTGCTGACTACTGACTGCTGACTACTTATTTATGAAAGTTGTGCGCATCATTGCGCGGCTTAATGTGGGCGGGCCGGCGCGGCATGTGACGTGGCTGACTCAGGCGCTTGCCTGCGCCGGTATAGAGTCCGTGCTCATCGCGGGTCGTGTGCCGCCGGGCGAAGGCGACATGACCTACTTCGCAGAGGCGCATAATGTCGAGCCATTGATTATCCCGGAGATGAGCCGCGAAATCTCCTTGAAGGATGCGATCACGATCTGGAAGCTTTACCGGCATCTGGTGCGTCTCAAGCCCGATATTGTGCATACGCACACGGCGAAGGCCGGGACGGTGGGACGCATCGCCGGACTGCTCTACAGGTGGCTCGTGCCCTCCGCGCTTCTTGGGCGTCCGCGCCCCGTTCGCTTTGTGCATACGTATCACGGTCACATCTTTCATAGTTATTATGGCGCGTTCAAAACCAGATTGTTCCTGCTGATTGAAAAAGTTCTGGCGCTTATTGCAACCGATAGAATCGTTGTTATCAGCCCGCAGCAGTACCATGAGATACACGAGATATTCGGAGTGGGGAGAGCGCGCCAGTTCACAGTTATTCCGCTCGGTCTGGACCTTGAAGCCTTTAGCGGTTGGCAGGCGCGGCGGCACGTGCTGCGCGAGGAGTTGGGGGCAAGCGACCATGATGTGCTCGTCGGCATCGTCGGGCGTTTGACGGAGATCAAGAATCACCAGCTCTTTTTGCAGGCCGCCGCCCGCTACAAAAAAGAGCGGTACGAAGCGGGCGCTGTAGGAGAAGGAGGAGACGCACAGCGCGTGCGTTTTCTCGTGATCGGAGACGGTCATCTCTCGGACGCTCTCAAGGAAGAGGCGCGCATCCTGGGGCTGGGAAGCGACGTTCTCTTTCTGGGCCAACGCGATGACCCGGAAAATTTCTATCCGGGATTGGACATTGTGGCTTTGACATCGCTCAACGAGGGCACACCGCTGACGCTCATCGAGGCGATGGCAAACGAGCGGGCGGTCTTGGCGCGCGCCGTCGGCGGTGTGGTTGACCTGATAGGGAACGAAACGGGTGCGCCGCTCGCTCAAAGCAAGGAGTACGCATTGTGCGAGCGCGGCGTGTCGGTTAGTGCAGGGGCGCTACCGCGAGGCTTTGCCGCCGGACTCTCCGTGCTCGTAGAGAATGAGGAAATGCGGCGCGAGATGGGTGAACGCGGGCGGCGCTTCATCGAAAGCTATTACTCGAAAGAGCGGCTCACGAGTGACGTGACGAAACTTTATCAAGAGTTGCTGCATACCGAGCGGGCGCGCCCGGAGCATGAATTATCAACGCCCGCGACACTACAGCGTGCGATTAAACGGACGAGTTTGAAGGAGGAATAATAACTTTGCGAATATTGATTACGGGAGGGGCCGGATTCATCGGCTCTCATCTCTCGGACGCTTATCTTGAGCGGGGCGACGATGTCTATATCATAGATGATCTCTCGACGGGCTCGATTCGGAATATATCTCATCTCAAAAACAATCCGCGCTTTCATTACACGATTGATTCGGTTCATAACCAACCGGTCGCGGCCGAGCTTGTAGATCAGTGCGACGTGATCTTTCACCTCGCGGCTGCCGTCGGCGTCAAGCTCATCGTCGAAAGCCCGGTCAGAACCATCGAGACCAATGTGCGCGGGACGGAAGTCATCCTCGCGCTCGCCAACAAGAAGAAGAAGCCAGTGCTGGTGGCATCCACTTCGGAAGTCTATGGCCTCTCGACGGACGTGCCCTTTCGTGAGGACGGCAATCTGGTGATGGGAGCGACGACAAAGGGCCGTTGGAGCTATGCCTGCTCAAAGGCCATTGACGAATTTCTAGCGCTCGCCTACTGGCGAGAGAAGAAACTTCCGACCCGTGTTGTAAGGCTCTTTAATACAGTCGGCCCACGCCAGACCGGGCAGTACGGAATGGTCATTCCCACCTTCGTCAAACAGGCTTTAGCCGGTCGGCCCATCACTGTCTATGGCGACGGCAAGCAAACACGCTGCTTCGGCTATGTGGGAGACGTGGTCGGGGCGCTCATCAAGTTGATGGATCACGAGGGAGCAGTCGGAGAGGTCTTCAACATCGGCAGCAATGAAGAGGTCTCGATCATTGAGCTGGCGAACAGGATCAAGGAACTGACCAAGTCCGAGTCGGAGATCGTGATGATCCCCTACGACGAAGCGTATGAGGAAGGCTTCGAGGACATGCCGCGCCGTGTGCCGGACATCAGCAAGATCGGCGAGCTGGTGGGATTCCGTCCACAGATGAAACTGGATGGCATACTGAAGACCGTCATTGACTATCAATCCGGCAGGCTCAACGACTAACTATCGGCAGTCGCTTTGCGGCCCTTCCGGGCACTTGATTTGTTTCGCCTGATCGAATAGGGTTTCGGGTTCTTAAACAGGGGTTAATCCTCCTGCGCCTCGGCCATATGACGTTTAACCTGAACCATCTCTTTGCGATTGCCGCTGCGTTTGTCTTTGCGCTCGCGCTGACGCCCATTGTGCGCGCGCTGGCGCGGCGCTGGGGCGTGGTGGCGCGCCCGAAGATGGATCGCTGGCATAAGAAGCCGACGGCGATGCTCGGCGGCATTGCCGTCTTCCTCCCCGTAGTCATCACTTATATCTTTCTCGTCCCGCGCGCTCCGCAAACTTGGGTCGTGATCGCGGCGAGCGCCTTTCTATTCCTCGTCGGGCTGGTGGATGACCTTGTTCACACTAAGCCTTACCAGAAGTTGATCGGGCAGGTGATGGGCGCGGCCTTCGTCATCTATTACGGCCTGAGCACGACCTGGACACGCTCTGCGCTCCTTAATATGGTGATCACGATCTTCTGGCTGATCGGCATCACCAACGCCATCAACCTGCTCGATAACATGGACGGGCTGGCCGGAGGAATCGCGGCAATTGCCTCAATCTTTCTGGCGCTCAGTTTCGTGGCGAACGGTCAGTTGATGGAGGCGCTGATGCTGGCCGTCTTTGCCGCCGCGTTGATCGGATTCCTGATCTATAACTTTAACCCGGCCTCGATCTTTATGGGCGACTGCGGCTCGATGTTCATCGGGTTCTTTTTGTCGAGCGCGGCGCTTTTGAGTGTGGCGGGAACAGGCGGGCGCTCGCGCAGCCTCCTGCCCGTGCTGACAGTGCCGATCCTGATTCTGTTCATCCCCATTTTCGATACGACTTTCGTCACAGTCCTGCGCAAGCTCTCAGGACGCGCCGCTTCGCAGGGCGGGCGCGATCACACCTCGCACCGGCTGGTTGCGCTCGGCATGTCCGAGCGCCGCGCCGTGTTGATGCTCTACGGATTTGCTGCGCTCTCAGGTCTGCTGGCGATGCTCGTGAGCCAATTCAAGCTCGATGTCAGCCTCGCCGCCATCCTCGGCTTCACCGTCCTGCTCACGCTTTTGGGCGTTTACCTTGCGGGCGTCAAAGTTTATGACGAAGAGGAAGCGCAGAGTGCGCCCGAGACTCCGCTGTTTGCCTTTCTCGTTGACCTCTCCTACAAGCGGCGCGTCTTCGAGGTGCTGCTCGATGTGGTGCTGATTATCCTGGCTTACTACGGCGCATACGCACTTGTGTTCGGCCCGTTCTCGATGGAGAGCCGCGACTGGCAACTCTTCCTGCGCACCGTGCCGCTGCTGGTCTGCCTCAAGATGGCGGCCCACCTGCTGATCGGCGTCTATCGCGGTATCTGGCGTTACACGAGCGTTGACGATCTGGTCGTATTCGCCAAGGCGGTCGTCGTCGGCTCAATCGTCAGCATGCTGGCGATACTGTTCGCCTTTCGCTTCAGGGAGTTTTCGCGCATCGTCTTTGTGCTGGACGGTATGTTCCTGTTGCTGATGCTGGCGGGAAGCCGCATGGCCTTTCGCCTGTTCCGGCAGATTCTGCCTACCCCGAAGGTGCGCGACGGCTGCCGCGTGCTGATTTACGGGGCAGGGGATGCGGGCGAGCTGCTGCTGCGCGAGTTGTTGAATAATCGCGAGCTGCAATATGCGCCGGTCGGTTTCGTGGACGATGATCCGCGCAAGAAGGGCAAGGTCATTCATGGGCTGCGAGTGTATGGCGGCAACGGCCAACTACGCAGCGTGTGCCGCGATCAGCACATAGACGAAGTGCTCATCTCCAGCCCACGGTTTTCCGAAGAGCGAGTCAAAGAAATCTTGCGCGACTGCGAAGAAGAGCACATCGTACTTAAACGCATGCGCATCCGGATAGAGCAGTTGAGCGAAGAGGAATGATCTCTCGACCGGCGCGTCTTTCGATTCGCCGGAAAGGCGGCGGCGGTCAAAGAGTAAGTTTGAATAAGAACAGGGTTTTCCCAAAATCGCGCGTGTGAGCCAAATCAAAGCGGATCAACTGAAATTTATAGACGTGCGAGCGCCGTTCATGCGCGTGCTGTTGCTTGTGCCAGTCGCGCTGGCGCTCGTGGGCTCGTGGTATGCCGGGCGCTGGTATGCCGGCGACGTGATCGCAGCCTATGCGCCGAACCTTGAGAGCGGCTCGATAGAGACGGCACAGATGACGACCAGGCTCGCACCGGATGATCCGTTAACGCACTGGACGGTCGCGACTCTGCGAAAGCAAACCCTTCCTCCTGAGCGAATACGGGAGACATTAGGCGAGTTTGAAAAGGCTGTCAGCCTTTCGCCAAACGACTACCGTTTATGGATGGACCTTGGCCGGTCGCGCGAGCAGTCGGGCGATACAGCGGGTGGCGAAAAGGCCCTGCGCCGCGCCGTCGAGCTTGCGCCGTCCTATGCAGACCCCCGATGGCTGCTGGGCAACTTGCTGCTGCGCGCGGGTCGCTCGGATGAGGCCTTTGCCGAGTTGCGGCTCGCAGGGGAGGCGAACCCCCGACTGCGCGGGCAAATATTCAACATGGCGGGGCATATCTTCGGGCAGGACATACAGGCGATGAGCCGCGCGGTCGGCAGTTCTGCGGCGGCACGCGCAGACCTCGTCTCTTACCTTGTGAGTCAGCAGCGTGTTGATGAGGCGCTCGGTCAGTGGAATACCTTGAGCGCCACAGAGAAGGTAGAGCTGGGCGCAGCCGGTAAATCGCTGATGACGGCCATGCTTGGCACAAAGCGTTGGCGCGCCGCCTTTAAGATTTACCGGGATATGAATCCGCAGGACGCGACCGGCCTCAAAGAGGAGCAGATAGCAAACGGCGATTTCGAGGGGAATATAAGTTTTGCTTCAGAAAACCCTTTTGACTGGCATGCTCAGTCGGTCGCACAGGCACAGGTCGGAATTGATGAGAGATACCGCCGGAGCGGCAATCGCGGACTGCGCATACGCTTCAATGCTCCGTCTTCGGTCGTCTCCGGCAGTCTCTCGCAACTGGTGGTGGTTGAGCCTTCGACCTCCTATCGTCTCGAATACTATGTGCGCACCTCTGAATTGCAGAGCGCGGCGATGCCTCTCATCTCTATACAGGATGGCGTAGACAGAACAGTGCTTGCTTCTTCAGCGCCGCTCGCGCTCGGCACAAGCGACTGGCATTTAGTGACGATTGATTTTAAGACGACGCCGAAGACCGAAGCGATCGTCATCATCACCGATCGAGAGGTCTGCGAGTCGGGAGCGGGAACGGCAACGGCATGTCCTATTTTTGGTATAGTCTGGTATGACGACTTCAATCTCCAACGCGGCGGAACAGCAGCAGCGGCAACAGGCGCTGGCACAGAGGGTCGAAGAGCGAGCGCAACCGGCGCTTCGAACAAAAACGCTCGATGAGGTGGGCCGCACCCTGGCGAGCCGCTTTATTTTTCTCGTCATCTGTATCGCCATCGTCCTCTCCACGCTTGCCTACGGCACGGTGCATTACTGGTCGCTCGCCGTCTTTCAAGCAGGTGCTGCGCTCATTATCCTTCTGTGGGCTGTGGATGCATGGACTAGCCGAACCTTGCGCTGGAGTCGCAACGCGCTGCAATGGCCGCTGCTGGGAGTGATTCTGATCGGCCTCGTTCAGTTACTACCGCTCGGCGCAGAGACGAGCGCCGGGCTCATCTCGCTCTCCGCCGTCAAAACCCTGTCGCTCGATCCATACTCGACGCGGCTCGCGCTCATACAGGTCTCGGCGCTGCTCATCTATTTCGCCGCGGTGCTCGCCTTTACGGATGGGCCAATTCGCCTGCGCCTGCTTGTGCGCACGATCATTATCTTCGGCTTTCTGCTCGCTATCCTCGGACTTATTCAATCCTTCACCAGCCCGACGAAGCTTCTCTGGCTGCGCGAATTGAAGGAGAGCACGCCGTTCGGCCCGTTCATCAATCGCCACCACTTCGCAGGCTACATGGAACTGACGCTGGCGCTTCCGCTCGGACTGCTTTTCTCCGGGGCTATCGAGCGCGATAAGCGTTTTATCTACTTATTCGCCGCTGGAATGATGGGCGTGGCGCTGGTTATGACCAACTCGCGCGGCGGCATCCTGAGCTTCATCGCCGAGATCGTTTTCCTCGTCGCGATGACGGGCTTCAGGAGAAAGAGCCGCTCCGGAACAGTGGATACTGATCAAGGGACGGGCATTCGCAGCGCAGTTGTGCGCGCTGGATTAGGACTCGCGCTCATCCTTTCGATATTTGCCGGGGTGGTGATGCTCGGTGGAGAGCCGGTTCTCAATCGTTTGATAGGGACGGTCAGCTCGGCTGATCCGACGACGGGGCGCGCGCACTTCTGGAGAGTGACGCTCGATGTCATACGCGACCATCCGCTTCTCGGCACGGGGCTCGGCTCCTTCAGTCTCGTCTATACTAGATACGACACCAGCGGCGGATTCCTGAGAGTCGAGCAGGTTCACAACGATTATTTACAGGTGCTTTCAGACGCCGGAATAGTGGGCGCGCTCCTCGGACTATTCTTCATCGTCACGCTCTTTCGTCTCGGGCTGACGCGCTCCGGTAGTGAGGATACGTTCCGGCGCGGCATCGCGGTGGGTGCGCTCGCCGGGTGCTTCGCCGTGCTGGTTCATAGCTTCTTCGATTTCACCCTGCATACTACCTCCAATGCACTTCTGTTCCTGACTCTGGCGGGGCTGGCGACCATCAATGGCCGCGTCGAGCGCTCATCCGAAGGCGGTGGTCGTCGCCGCCGTCGTCGCCGCACGATGAGACAACCGAAGATCGCCCTCATTCCTCCTGCAACCGAGAGCGTATCATCGCCGCCCTCACTGCCTGCGCAAAACCAGCAATGAAAGAGAGCCTGCTTCAATTAATCGTTTGCCCGCTCTGCGGCGGCCCGCTCTCCTGCGAAATCTTCGAGCGCACGACTCGTAATGAGATTGCCTCGGGTCTTCTCTCCTGTGCGTGCGGCTCGGCGTACCCGGTCATCGGCGGCATTCCGCGATTACTGCCGCCCGCGCTCCAGAGTATGTTGTGGGAAATGCATCCTGATTTTTTTCAGATGCACGCGGCGCGCCTGCCTTCGCAGTTAATGCCGAAGGAGGCGAAGCCTTTTGAAGAAGATCGCGCGCTCAGGGCGCAGCGTGATACGGCGCGCAGCTTCGGTTACGAGTGGCAGGC
>JBKKAL010000063.1:0-7867 GCA_046714695.1 Pyrinomonadaceae bacterium | reverse complement strand
GAGAGGAAGAAGCGGAACATCAACGGATCGAAGCCGAGGCGCAGCGCCAGAGAGATGAAGCCGAGGCAGAGCGCCGCCGTGCTGAAGAAGAGAAGGCGCGCGTCGAAGAAGAGGCTCGTCGCCACGCTGAGGAAGAGAGAAGACACGCGGCGGAAGAAGAACGCCAACGCGCGGAGGCCGAAGCGGCTGAGCGTCGGCGTAGAGAGGAAGCAGAGGCAGCAGCATACGCCAAAATAGATGAGATCGAACCGGGCTCTACGGAAGATGCGGTCACGCCTGCTATGCAGCCAGAGCTTTTTGAATCCACTCTCGCCGCAGAGCCGCCGTCCTTCGGCTCTTCCCATGAAGCGTCTGCGGAGATAGTCGAGCGAAACGCGTCCGACTGGGTCTCAGTTGATTTTAACGAACCGGAAGTTTTGCCTGTTACACAGTCTCCTGTGAGCGCTGCCTCCGCCGCCGTCTTCGATGACGCGGCGATTACGGAATACGAAGGCGCTGAGGCGGGGGCGTTGCCGGTTACTGAGATTGAAGAATCCCCGGCCGAGTCTGAGGTCAAAGAGATTGAGTTGGCCTCTGTGGGTCGAGGGAGTGCTTTCGCCGACGATGATTTTGCCAGTGTCCCCGGCGGCATCATGCGACGACTCAGCAGCGAGGTTGCCAGCGAGCGCGCGGGTGCCGTCACAGACCTCGCGCGAATCGGCGGCGATGATGCGTTCCGCGAAATCAGCGCGGCCTTCGATGATCCGGCCCAGCTTGTGCGGGATGCGGCAGCACGCGCGCTCTTCGACCTTCATGATGATCACGCGTCTTCTTTTACGCGCGCATTACGCGAGGCTCCGGCTGACCGCCGCCGCCGCATCGGCCAGGCGCTCGCTTCATCAGGTCTTGCCAACGAAGCCATCGGTCATCTGATGGGTGAAAGCCGCGAGAAAACATACGATGCCTTCTCGCTGCTCTTCCTGATGTCGAAGGCTGGCGAGGTTCAGCCACTGATGCGCTCCATAGAAGAGCACCCGAACAGCGAAGTGCGCCTGGCGGTCGTGAAATTGCTCGCTCTCTCCGGCCAGCAGGATATTCTGCCCGCCTTCCGACGATTGGCCGTGCGCGGCTCTTTGCCTACAGAAGTGCGCTCTGCCGTCATGGAAGCCATTTACCAGATCAGCAGCCAGCCCTCTTCAGACACGACACACGTCGCCTGAAATGCAGTGGCAAGTGACAAGTCGCGAGTGACAAGTTAGAATTATCTTTCAACTTGTCACTCGAAACTTTTTGCTTGACGCTGTATTTTTATGTCTTTTCAACTTCGTTCTGAATACCAGCCGCAGGGTGATCAACCGCAGGCCATCGAGGCGCTTGTGCGCGGCCTCAGTGATGGCGCTAAAGATCAGGTGCTCTTAGGCATCACCGGGAGCGGTAAAACTTTCACCGTCGCCAGCGTCATCCAGCGCGTGCAGCGGCCTATGCTCGTGCTTGCGCATAACAAGACGCTTGCCGCGCAGTTGTATCAGGAGTTCAAGTCGCTCTTTCCCGAAAACTCTGTCGAATACTTCGTCTCTTATTATGATTATTACCAGCCGGAGGCGTATGTTCCGGCCTCCGATACTTATATCGAAAAGGAGGCGACGATCAACGAGGAGATTGATCGCCTGCGTATGTCTGCGACGCGCGCACTCTTTGAGCGCCGCGATGTGATCGTGGTCGCCTCCGTCTCCTGCATCTACGGCCTCGGCGACCCGGATGCCTATTACGGTATGCTGCTCTTCGTCGAGCCGGGCGCGCACATGACGCGAGATGCGCTGCTGCAAAAACTGGTCGAGCTTCAGTACGAACGCTCCGACATAGATTTTGATCGCGGAAGTTTCCGCGTACGCGGCGATGTGGTCGAGATTTATCCGAGCTACCAGGATCAGGCATATCGCATAGAGCTGTGGGGCGACGAGATTGATTCTGTCTCAACTATTGATCCTCTACTGGGCGAGGTCTTGCACAAGCACGAGTCGCGGCTTCCGATCTATCCGAAATCGCATTACGTGATGTCGAAGCCGACGATCAAGCGGGCGATCAAGACGATCCGGCATGAGCTTGACTGGTGGGAGCCGAAGTTGATTCAGGAAGGTAAGTTAGTCGAGGCGCAGCGTCTTCACCAGCGAACAATGTACGATCTTGAGATGATCAAGGAGATGGGTTTTTGTCGCGGCATCGAGAACTACTCGCGCCATCTGACGGGCAAAGAGGCGGGCTCGCCGCCACCGACGCTTCTGGACTACCTGCCGCGCGACACCATCATGGTCATAGATGAGTCGCACCAGACCATCCCGCAGATCGGCGGCATGTTCAAAGGCGACCAATCACGCAAGCGCACGCTCGTCGAATATGGATTTCGCCTTCCATCGGCGATGGACAACAGGCCCTTGAACTTTGAGGAGTTCGAGACGCGTATCGGACAGACCATCTATGTTTCGGCCACGCCGGGGCCGTATGAATTGACAAAAGCGGGCGGAGAGATCGTCGAGCAGATAATTCGCCCCACGGGTCTGACCGATCCGTTGGTTGAAGTGCGGCCCGTCAAGGGACAGATTGACGACCTCCTGGAAGAGTGCCGCCAGCGCACGGAGAAAAACGAGCGCGTGCTCGTTACTACCCTGACCAAAAAGATGTCGGAAGACTTGACGGAGTATTTCGCAGAAGTCGGCGTGCGCGTGCGTTATCTTCACTCCGATATTGAAACCCTTGAGCGAATCAAAATTCTGCGCGACCTCAGGCGCGGCGAGTTCGATGTGCTGGTCGGCATCAACCTCCTGCGCGAAGGTCTTGACCTTCCTGAAGTCTCTCTGGTCGCGATACTCGACGCTGATAAAGAGGGCTTCCTGCGCTCCGACCGCTCTTTGATTCAGACGATGGGCCGCGCGGCGCGCAATGCAAGCGGCAAAGCAATTCTTTATGCGGACAAGATTACGGATTCGATGCGCCGCGCGATAGACGAGACGCAGCGTCGCCGCGCCATACAGGAAACTTACAACGAAGAGCATGGCATCACGCCGCAAACAATCGTCAAGGCCATAGAGGCCACGCTCGTCACGGCCTACGAGGCGGACTATTTCAAAGTGCCGCTCAATCTGGAAGAGTACGAAGAGTACACACGCGAAAACATAGACGCGACCATCGAGCGGCTCGAAGCGGAAATGCGCGCCGCCGCTCGTCGCTTCGAGTTCGAGCGCGCCGCAGAGATACGCGACCGTATCAAGTACCTGCGTGAGCGCGAGCTTCAGATGTCCTGAACAATAGATAAAAATTATGCCGATCATTCTTGAGACCGAGAGGCTCATCCTGCGCACATGGCTGCTCAACGACCTCAAAGATTTCTTTGGGATTTACGGAGACAAAGAGGTCTGGCGTTACGTTGATCCAGGGGGCGTGTTCAAAAACGAAAACGTGGCTCGCCTCGCACTACAACGCGGCACCGCTTATCAACAAGAGCATGGCTTTTGTCACTGGGCGGTGGTGGAAAAACGCAGGGGCCGCGCCATCGGCGCTTGCGGCTTCAACCTCTTTGATGCCGGGCCGCAATTGGAGTTGGTCTATCATATCGCGCGCGCATACTGGGGATTCGGCTACGCGACCGAAGCAGCAGGCGCGTGCCTGCGTTATGCTTTTGATAATCTCCACGCGCCATCGGTCGTCGCCTCAACAGACCCGCGTAATCTGGCTTCGCAACGAGTTCTGGAAAAGATAGGCTTTGTCTGCGAGGGCAACAGACGAATAAACAACTCGGACGAAACTTTTTACGTCGCCGTTTCGCCAGAACAGAGCGCGCCCGCAATCAAAGAGAAACTCTAAAGCAGACTGCTGATCGCGCCGGGAAAGCCCCAGGATGCTGACAAAATCGGACACGGATGAGATTCAATCCTTCCTCTCGGACGCGAGCAACATGCCGGGCGGTCATGCCTCGCGCGTAGTATTTCCTGAAACCGTTGAAGAAGTCGTCGCCATACTCGCCGCAGCCTCACGCAAGCAGACTCCCGTCACCGTCTCAGGTGCGGGCACAGGCATCGTTGGCGGGCGCGTCCCCAACGGCGGAATCGTTCTCGCGACTCATAGGCTCAATCGAATCCGGGAGATTGTTCGAGAAGAAAAGGAAGGACGTGCCGTCGCCGGGGCGGGCGTCGTGCTCGCCGATTTTCAGCGCGCCGTGAGCGAGCATGGATTGATCTACCCGCCTGACCCGACGGAGTGGAGTTGTTTTCTCGGTGGGACGGTCGCGACCAACGCTTCGGGCGCGCGCACTTTCAAGTATGGGCCAACGCGCAGCTTTGTCCGCCGTCTCAAGATCGCGCTTGCCACGGGAGACGTGCTCGACCTCGCGCGCGGGCAGGTACGCGCCCGCTCGGACGGCCAGATACGTATTCCTCTGGCCGACGGGCGCAGCATTGAAGCGCCTTTGCCATCCTACCGCATGCCCGCGACGCGAAAACATGCTTCCGGTTATTACGTCGAGCAGGGTATGGACGCTCTAGACCTCTTCATCGGGAGCGAGGGCACGCTCGGCGTCATCTCGGAAGTTGAAGTTACGTTGCTCGAAAAACCGCAGGGCTTATTAAGCGGCATAGTATTTTTCAAAACAGAAGAAGATTTGCTCTCCTTCGTGCGCGCGGCGCGAGCCGCCTCGCTCAAAAATCGGGCGGGGCAGCGAGGCGACGGGATTGACGCGCGTGCGCTGGAGTATTTCGATGCTCATTCGCTTCAGTTCCTGCGCCAGACATATGCGCTCATTCCGGGGAGGGCGGCAGGCGCGATCTTTTTCGAGCAGGAGACCGAAGAGGAGACGGAGGAGCGTTTGTTAGCGGGATGGCTCGCGCTGCTTGAACACAATCGTGCGCTTCTGGACGACTCCTGGTTCGCGACCAACGAGCATGACCAGCGAGAGATGCGTGAGTTTCGTCATCGGCTTCCCGTACTCGTCAACGAATGGCTCGCTCATCACGGGCAGCGCAAAGTCTCCACCGACATGGCCGTGCCCGATAAAGAGTTTGCAGGGATGCTGCGATTTTATCAGGAGACGCTCGGCTCAAGCGGTCTTCAATACGTCATCTTCGGCCACATCGGCGACAACCACGTTCACGTCAACATCATGCCGCGCAACGATGATGAGGCTGCCCTCGCGCGCGCGATTTATCTTAGCTTCTGCGGTCGCGCCGTCTCGTGCGGCGGCACCGTCTCCGCCGAGCATGGCATTGGAAAGCTCAAGCGTGATTACCTGCACCTTCTGTACACTGAACAGCACCTCCGCGAAATGGCCGCGCTCAAACGCGCCTTCGACCCGTCATGCATTCTCGGCCGCGGCAATATTTTTGTGGAAGAATATCTGTAACGGTTATAAGTGACGAAAGGGCGAAATGGATTCCCCCATTTATGGCACGGCAAAATCCCGAATTACGGTGGTTAGACCGCGTTGGCGTGGCGAAAGTAGTACCTTAGAGAGTTAGGCCGCAGTGTGCGGTGTTTTCTGCAAACTACCGCTGCAGTCTAATTATAGTTAGATGGCTACATGCTTCAATCATGATAAAACGTCATAAACAACAGCCTAAACGCGCGAAAGGTAAGCGTTATCCCGTTGAGATTTCTTGTGTCGCGTGGATTGATTTGCTTGGCTATGGTGCTATGCTTCGAGATGTAGCGTTTGACCCCAGCCACCCACAAGCAGAAGCAGCAGTTGACCGGCTCAAGAATTTTCAAAGGATTATCTCATCTTTCGCTAAGAAAGATTTTCCAGCCATGCCGATAAATGATGGTACAGTCTTTTTCCGTGATCTATCTCCTCGTGCTCACGCTGTTACCTATGTATTTCTTGAGCGTGCAATTGAAGTCTTTGAAAAAATAAATGCCCTTGAACATAGTCAAGAATATCCGGGCGCACGAATGATAATAGCGGTTGGCCCACGTATGCGAATTAGTGGTGTTGCTAGTGGTGACGTGGATCATAAAAAAAGTATTTTTCAAAGAGTTCAGGATGGGATCATTACTACGGAACAAGCTATACATGAAGCATTTCGTAGCGGCCCGATTGCTGGATTCGTTCCCCAGCTACAGGCTAATTTCGCATTTACAAAAGCCTATCTTGCAGATGATGCAGGAAGTCGAGCTGGACTAGGCGGAGCTAAATGCTACATTGATCTTTCCATGTTTGAAGACCCAATACCACATTGGATTTCTTTTGCTAGAATGCAGTATTGGTTCACAGGAGGGATGTCAGCTACCTTCGGCGAATTTCAAAACCTTGATCGCGATGCCGCAGATCGGATTAGATTTAATGGAATTCTTAATTCTGTCGAAATTGCTCAACGTCTTTCAATTAGTTATTGACATCTGCGGGCCATCTAACAACTCATTGAACCGGAGCGCGAATAACGTTGCTTTCATCCGCAAGGCTTGTCGCTCAATAGGTTGCGTGCGCGGCGGGTGATGCCGGGCGTTGGGCTGCTTTCCATAAGTACGTGAATATGATGAAACAAATCGAGTGGCAGACGTGGAACTTGAAAGGACTGAAGGTGACACAACTTCGATTCGATTATCGGTTTCATGTTGATATGTGGTCGCTTCAGCGAGAACTCCTTATAACCTTCGGGACACAATTTACACTGCGTCTACCTACAGGCGAGGAACAAGCATTTGATCCGGAGCAGGTTGAGTCACTCTGTCCTTTGCTTTTATTGTTGCATCGCCCTATGGCTGAGTTTGCTGTTTCGCATGATAGTCGGTGCGTGCTTAAGTTTGAAGATGGTACAGAACTGCGGAGCGAACCACATGAAAGCTATGAGGCTTGGGAGTCGAGCGGGTCAGATGATTTAGAAGATGCGTCGTGGGTGTGCGATATTGGTGGTTCGTCGTGAGAAGGAGATTCTGCTTTCGATTTAGCCGCATCCCAACAACTCATTGAACCGGACGCGCAATCAGCAGTCCTGTTATTATCAAAGGCCACAGCGCGCCGGTTAATTCGGGCGTTGTGCCGCCTCTATGTAGCTTTAGATAATTTTCGATATGCGCTTCAAAACTCGATTGTTTGTCATTCTATGGTTAGCTGGCCTGGCGGGAGTTCTCTCATTGTTATTGATTGACTTGGATGCGCTTATAAAAATTCTGCCTATTCCGGCGGGAACAGAGATTCCGACAATTACTCCGGCGTTGAAACTTTTGAGCGTGGTTCAACCGGCGGTTATTTTGTCAGTTGCAATTTTGGTTGGAGTTGTCCTTGCTACAAAAGTCGGGTTGTCGTCGCCAGTGGCGGAAGCGACGGCGAGCGGCGGCGACTCAGTTTCAGCATTCAAGCCGCAAATCATTCCGGGCATCGTCGGCGGTTTGGCGGGCGGCATTGCCCTCGTTTCAATCGCGGCGGTGACGAAATTATTTTTGTCGCCCGAAGTTTTGGTGCGACTCGGTGAGTTCGGTAAGATTCTTCCGCTTCCGACGCGACTGCTTTACGGCGGCATCACCGAAGAATTACTGCTGCGTTGGGGATTGATGACTCTGCTGGTTTGGGCGGCGTGGCGACTGTTTCAAAAAGGACGCGGGCAGCCGAAGCCTGCTTTTTTTGTCGGCGCGATTCTGGTTTCATCGCTGATATTCGCTATCGCTCATTTTCCTGTCGCTTTTATGTTGTTTCCCGAACTGACGCTTGCTTTGACGCTGTTCGTTATCGTCGGCAATTCAGCTTTCGGCTTGATTGCGGGTTATCTTTACTGGAAGTGACCTCCTCCCCGAAAAGAGGTGCAGCGATAATGAGAGTTCTCTCGTAAACTATCCGACGAGGAGAACTCTCTATGCGCAAGTCCAGATTCACCGAAGAACAGATCATTAACATCCTCAAGGGCGT
>JBKKAL010000062.1:0-2790 GCA_046714695.1 Pyrinomonadaceae bacterium | reverse complement strand
GCACAGAAGCCAGCGTCAGTTTGAATCCTACACGGTCTCGCAACAGGAACGCCTTACCGATCATCTCAACCTGCCCAGCGAGCGATTAGTTAATCACATCAATGTGACTGGCGAGCGCTTGGCGGGTACGGTATCACAGGCAAACGCGCAATGGGCCGATAGTCTTACCGAAATTAACGAGCGTTTGACCAGTGACCTCGCAAGAGTAAGCAAGCAACTGGCGGAGAATTTCTCAAAGGTCTTTGAAGAGCTATCGGAAGCACACAAAAAGGTGACCAGCCTGCATCACCAGAAAATAGGCGGCCTCTTTCGTGAGCAGCAGGCGATAGTCGAAGACCAGGAGAAGTTAAGAGCCGGTATTCAAGCTTACATGGTCGCCGAAAAGGAAAGCTCGCGGCAGCAGGCTCAATTACTTGAAACATATGACGAGCGATTGAGTCAGGCCAGGCAGCAGTACGAAACGCTGCTCAATAAGGTGGCCGAGCGGCTGCAACAGACGCGGGCCGAGCTGGTCATGCTGGAAAGACGCTCGACGCTACTGCTCGAAGAAGCACGCAGGCGTTTGCCGGAGCCATTCGCACAAGAGCAATTGCAGACGATTGCCGCCGAGGGATCGCACGTGCTCGATGTGCTTTACGCCTCGTTTGAAGACGAGTTTCGCGGCAGCCGTCAGGACATCAAAGATCGCTGCAAAGTTTATGTGCCCATGCTCAAGGATGCGGGCATCACGACAGGCATTCTTGATCTCGGCTGCGGGCGCGGCGAATGGCTCGAAGTGCTTAAAGAAGAGGGATTCGAGGCGCGCGGCGTGGAATTGAATCGCGCGATGATCGAGAGTTGCCGAGAGCGCTCTCTGGAGGTCGCATCCTCAGACGCAATCGCCTACTTGGAGGGCCTGCCTGAGAATAGCTTGCGCGCCATAACGGGCTTTCACTTTATCGAGCACATGCCTTTTGAAACGCTGATCAGGATGTTGGACGAAGTGGTTAGAACGCTCAAGCCGGGCGGGATGGTTATTTTTGAGACCCCTAACCCTGAGAATATCATGGTCAGCAGCTACAACTTCTATCTAGACCCGACACATCGCAACCCTTTGCCCGGCCCGATGACACGGTTCCTGCTTGAATCCAGAGGGCTCTCGCGTGTGGAAGTGATGATGTTGAATTCGCTGGATCATAAGATCGTAGGCGACGACGAATTGACCATGCGTTTCAACGATCTCTTTTTTGGCCCAAGGGATTATGCCGTCATCGGTCGGAAAATATAGTACGGATGCCCTCTTGTAGGTAAACACGGAAAGCAGCTTGATGCATGTCATAAACAAAGCAAATCTTTCACCCACACAAATCGCTGCTATCGAAAGCGAATTATTCCGAAAGCAAAATCTGAATGATGTCATGCAGTGGGCACTGGCGGATAAGTCGGGTGCATTTATTCCAGGTGTTGTTGCCGATGTGATTGTTCAAGATGAATTTACTCATGATGTGATTGTTCCATGGCGTGATGGCTTGGTTCTTGTCTTCGATGCGACGTGAGTGGGAGGCTTGACGGCAGTTGTCGTCTGGAATCATCAGCCGAGCGCAAATGAAATTCTTGAGACCCGGATGAAAGCTGGCTGGATGCCGTCGCCTTCTATGCTGAAGGAGGGCGATAGAATTGTTGGTCATGCGGCATGTCTGGTAAAAATCAAATGACCGCGCTTTTATCGAGATCATGGTGTGCTGAATAAATTATTGCCCGAACAGTTCGATAAAACTTATCTAATTCTTGCTTACTTCATCGCTTATTGATTGCCTTTAGGCTTGCTCTCAGCCAATTCCAGCCTTATGACCCGTATCGCCATCCTGACCCGGACGATCACGACAGCCAATGCCGTCAGCAATGACGTGGTTGGAATGTACGAGGTCTTGACGACGCGCGGGCATGAAGTGCGGGTTTACGCAGACGAATGGACTCACCCGGAGCTAAAGGTTCGTCATGCGATGCGCATCCATGATTTTCTTCAAGACCCAGCGGATGTGCTGATCTATCACTATTCTATTGGGTGGGGACTGGCGCTCGATCTGCTGAATGAGCTTAAATGCCGCACGGTCATCAAATACCATAACGTCACTCCCGCGCAGTTCTTCGATGGCATAGACGATTATCACGTCCAGATGTGCCTCGAAGGCCGGCAGCAAATGAAGATCATCGCGCGCAGTGGTTGCGATCTTTATCTTGCCGATTCTGCGTTCAATATGCAGGAACTGGTCGGTGAGGGCGCAAGCCCGGACAAGTGCTCGGTCGTTCCTCCCTTTCATCATATTGATCGCCTGCTCTCGATCAATCCGGCCATTGATATTCTGGATAAGTACACGGATGGCAAAGTCAACATCCTGATGGTCGGTCGTGTCAGTCCGAACAAGGGCCACATCGCTTTATTAGAAGCCTTTGCCACATATTACTATCACTACAACAGCAACAGTCGCCTGATCCTCGTCGGCATTGAAAGGGAAGTCTTCAAAGCCTATTCGCAGTTGATTCGCGAAATGGCAAGCCTTTTGGGCGTCGAGAGGGCGGTTATCTTCGCCGGGGAAGTGCCGGACGAAGAACTGAAGGCGTTTTATCTAATATCAAACGCCTTCATGATCGCCAGTGAGCACGAGGGATTCTGCGTGCCGTTGGTGGATCCGATGGCCTTGAAGCTGCCTATCATCGCATAGTGGACGACGGCCATTCCGGGGACAGTGTGCGTGGCGGGGGGTGTTTGGGAGACGCGTGATCCGTTTCTGATGGCTCTGAGTTTTGAGG
>JBKKAL010000061.1:0-21759 GCA_046714695.1 Pyrinomonadaceae bacterium | reverse complement strand
TCACGTGCTCTAACCGGCTGAGCTACCCCGCCACAGTGAGTGGAATTATTATAAGACTACTTACTCAAAGATCAAGTTGAGTATTGAAGGCCGCAGGGGCGAAATAAGAATTGAAGAAAAACACAGGGTTTTGCAAGTGATAATGTTCGGGTTTGTCTTGGGTCGAGGATTTGGGGCGATGATCAGGCGGGATCGGACGCGACGATTTTGCTTGAGCGGTCTCTTAACAAATGATTTTTAGACTGCGAAGACTTTGCGGAGTTCTACGAACTGAGAAAATATGAAGCGCCGGGATAACTCTGTACCCGGGCGCTTCATGAGGGGCGTGGCGATGGAGAAGCTTTATCTAAATCCCTCGCATTTGAGGAGCGCATCTGTCGTTAGATCCCAGTGCGTGTGATCTCTGCACATTGACACTTCTCTTATCTCGCATGAATCACCGTCTTCGTCCTGGACTTTGATGTCGTAGAGGCCGCACGGGATACGGTTCAGCGTGAACTCGCCTCCGGGTTTGATGGTTCGGCGACCAAGCTGGTCTTTTCCCCAACGGCGATTGTTTGAAGGGGAAAGATAGAGACGATAAATGGTAAACCTTGATTTGTTGGCGATCATAAACTCACCGCCTTGCGGCTCCGCCTGTGAACGAACCGGCAGTAGGGCAAAAGCGCCAAGAATCACGGCCAGTACAAGAGTCGAACCGATGATGTAACGCGTCGGATGTCTAAGTCCGAGGAGGTAGCTTTTCATGGCTAATTTCCTTTCAGGTAGGGAATGGGGTAAAGCTCAGATGCCGTGATGATATACTTCAATTTGGAATAAAGGCAATATAATTTTCGCTCTCGTGACCTCGCTCTACGATCAAAATCGGTTGTAGCATGAGTTTGCTGATCAAATCGTCCGCCTCTATAACGGGCATCAGCTTGCGCGCCGGTTCAAACGGGGATGATTTGATTAATTTCGCGTAAAATGCGAATCGCTCAAGGAGTTGAGAAATGAAAAAGGGCTCGACG
The DNA here is from genome assembly GCA_046714695.1 of Pyrinomonadaceae bacterium. GTDB lineage: Bacteria > Acidobacteriota > Blastocatellia > Pyrinomonadales > Pyrinomonadaceae > DASQYE01. The sequence goes on along the minus strand of JBKKAL010000061.1, from coordinate 20,749 downwards.
CCGGAAGCCTTTGCGTTGGAGCACTCCTCGCCCATGGGCCGCAAGGTATCCTGGCTGTTGCTGTCAATTCTTATGCTCGCCGCCCTCTTGATGGTGCTTACGCCCGCGTGGCTCATTCAACCCTTCAGGCCGCAATCACAGGCGGGCCTTGCGGTATCTTACACGCTGCGCCGCTGGTCACCCGTGATGACAATCATCGCTTCGATAATGACGCTGGCGCTTGTTCTCCGGCTCTGGCGCGGCGCGCGCCGCTGGTGGCTCAAATCTTTGCTGGTCGCAACGCTTTTGCTGACATTCACGGCGACGTGGTTTGCCCGGCAAAACCATTTCGAGTGGATGTTCAACCCGCTCGCCAATGCCGCATATGCGCGTGCAGGCGAGGCTGATTTCGTGGCCGACACGGACATGGTGCTCGCCATCGAGATTGGTGGTGAGGCGGTGGCCTATCCGGTTCGCTTGATGGCTTATCATCACCTGGTGCAGGACACTGTGGGCGGCCAGGCTGTGGTCGCCACCTATTGAACGCTCTGTCACACCGGTCTGGTGTGGTCAGCGACAGTGGATGGGCGCAGGTTGAGCTTTCGCCTGACGGGCATCAATAATCAGAACTTCATCATGCGCGACGAGGAGACAGGCTCATGGTGGCAGCAGGTCACGGGCGAGGCCATCCTTGGCCCACTCAAGGGGCGGCGGCTCGAACCTGTCTTTCATGATGAGCTGACCTTTGCGACGTGGAAGCGCGAGAAGCCGCAGGGGCGCGTACTGCGACCCGAAGAAAGCATCGCACGCGCGGGCCGCTATGCTCCGGCGAACTGGGAAGAGCGCACGGCCAAAGCGCCCGTCGCCACCAACATTACGGATACGACGATGCCGCCGCGCACGCTCGTCGCCGGGATGACGGTGGGCGGCAAGTCGAAGGCTTTTCCCATCGCAGCCATCGAACAGCAGAGCCCTATTTTGGATGTGGTCGGCGGCGTGCCCGTCCTTGTGGTTCTCGGTGATGACAGAAAATCCGTGCGCGCCTTTGAGAGATTGGTAGACGGGCGCAAGCTGGAATTTTTCGTTAAGCCCGATGCGTCCCCATTAACTTTAGTGGACGGCGAGACCGGCAGCGAATGGGATTTCTCAGGGCGTGCCATTAAGGGCACGCTCGCCGGGCGCGTGCTCAAAAAAATCATCGTCCTTAACGACTACTGGTTTGATTGGAAGACTTATCACCCGGACACGGAGATTTATAAACTCGGCGAGCGTGAGACGAAATGATCGTGCGCCAGTAGTAGTCAGTAATCAGTAGTCAGTCGTCAGCCAGAAAGCCAACAACTGATTATTGATTACTTTTATGTACCTGGAGCTTTTTCACGTGATACGTTTTATGAAGATCGAGGTAATCGTCACACTTCTTCTCCTGTTGGTCTTCGGATCAAAGGCCGCAGAGAACAAAGATCGCCCCTCATCGGTCAGGGCGGCGGATGGTCAATTGCCACAGTTGCTGGCCCACCTACTGCCAAGTCAGGCATCAACAAAAAGCTCCGCTGGCGGACAGCGAAGACCATTCAAGCTTACGCCTCACAAAATCACACTGGCCGACGGCGAAGCCTTTTCTCTCAATCTGCCGGAAGGATTTGATATTTCGGTCGCGGCCGAAGGGTTAAAGCGCGTGCGCTTTATGGCGCGCAGCCCGGACAAACGCATCTTCGTCACGGATATGTACAACCTCACGGATAATCGAAAGGGGGCCGTCTATATTCTTGATGATTTTGACGAACGTAAAGGAAAGTTCGGTAAGGTCACGCCCTATCTGACGCGCCTGCGCAATCCGAACAGCGTCGCTTTTTATACTGATCGAGGGGGAAATAGCTGGCTCTATCTGGCTTTGACGGATCGGCTGGTGCGCTATCGCTATACGAATGGCGACGATGCTCCGCAAAGCGCGCCCGAAGTGCTCGCCACCTTTCCCGATTATGGTTTGAGCTACAAGTATGGCGGATGGCATTTGACGCGCACCGTCACCGTGGGCGCGGACGAGAAGATATATGTCTCCGTCGGCAGCAGTTGCAACGCCTGCGAAGAGAAGGAAGAGATCAGGGCAACGGTGCTTGAGATGGATGCCGACGGTGGGCGCAGGCGCATTTTCGCACGTGGCTTGCGCAATGCCGTCGGGATCAAATGGGTGGGTGGAAAATTGTTCGCGACCAATATGGGTTCCGACCATCTCGGTCTGAACAGGCCGCAGGATACGATGCACGAAGTTCTTGAGGGCATCAATTACGGTTGGCCCTACTGTTATCAGCATCGCTCCAGAATCTACAGGGATACGCAGTTCGACAAATCCGCGAAGCGATTAAAATGCGAGGACGTGCCGCTGGCCCGTGCGGCTTTCCCGGCGCACAGTTCCCCGCTCGGCCTGGAGTTTTTCGATTCCGGCCAGCACTCCTTAATCCTGCAAAACAGTTTCCTGGTGGCTTTGCACGGCTCGTCCGACCACAAGATGAATCGCGGACACAGCATCGTGCAGGTCAAGGCAGGCTCCGTGCAGAGAGATTTTATCAGCGGTTTTATACAGGAGGGCAAGCTTTACGGGCGACCCGTTGATGTCATGCAGACGGGGGCGGATAGTTTTCTCTTTACAGACGACTACGCCGGAGTCGTCTATTACGTTTTCAGGAAAAGAGAAGCCTTACGCTAAATGATTTCAAGCCGGCAGCAACTCTTTTTATTAAAGGTATGAATGCCGGTTAATAAAAACGTCAACACGGATTTACTCCGGAGCGACGCTCCGGTCGGCTCTGCGCAACGGCTCTCTGGCAAGTTGATGAGTAGTATGCTCGGTCACGGAGATCGGCATTGCTGATGGTTGCGTAAGTTTTTTCTGCGTATCCACCGCACTGCCGCCCATCTGCCGGTCGAGCAGATTCTGATTAAACGCATCCTGAGTGTGATCCGGCACCTGTTTGGCCGGCACTGTGAAGAGCAGCCCGTTGATGACGATTCCCAGACCGATCATAAAAGTGATCAAGCCCGCGCCTATCATCGGGACCGGAAACTCTTCGCCCGTCGCCAGGCCGATCAGCAGAAACATCAACATTGCGCCCAATCCGATGCACGCCGTGATGACGCCCTGACGAACGCGACGTAAGCGCCTCTCCTGCGGCGACTCCAAAAACTTTTCCACCTGCGGGAGAACATCCTCGGCGAATTTTTTCAATTCTCGCGCCGAGTCAAGTCCCTCGATCTTAGCGGCGAGGGCACGCCCTATCTCGTCGCGCGCCGTGACAGCCGAAGCCGTTATCTCGTCCGCTCGCTCAAGGCTCGTACGCACGACGCGCAAGTCAGTTCCGCAGGCGCGGCAATACTGGCTGCGCTGGCGCTCCTCCGATCCACAACCGGGGCAAAACATTCCTCTCGGCCTCACTCTCATTTGATAGTCGTACCCGTATTACGCATAATAACGACAGATAGGTTCAAACATTTATTCATCATCATGATACATCCAACCACCAACGAGCAAGGAAGAGATAATGTTAGTCCACATCATCGCCGATTACGGGCAGGGCGATCTGGCCTTCGCCGAAGTTGTTCAGCGCATTAAATACTATCTGCCGGACGCCGAGCCTGTGCTGACACCCGTCCCGGCCTTTCAGACGCTCGCCGCAGGATTCTGCGTCGCACAGTTAGGTCTCAACGAAGCGCCCACGGGGACGATCATCTATCACAACGTCGCGCCGCGCGCAGATGATGAGGAAGCCCGGAAGGGCAATGCCGGAGAGCGCCTGGCTTTCGCGCGGCTCGCGACGGGCGTGCGCGTGATCGGCGTGAATGCGGGTCATGCGTTTTCGTTCGTGCGCGAGGCGGCTGATGAAGTTCGCTGGGCGGCTGTGTCAGCCAAAGGCTCGCAGTTTCGCTCGCGCGATCTCTTTCCACAGGCGGCAGCCGCAATCGCCCTCGGCCAACCCGACGGGCTCGGCCCGGAGATAGACCGCGCGGATATTCCCGCCGTGCCGCAAAACCGCATCGCTTACATAGACGGATACGGCAATCTGAAAACGACGATCAGGTCGGACGAGAGCGTCGCCCGCTCCGCTTCAAAGTTGCGCGTCCGCATCGGCCAGACCGAACGCATGGCGATGGCGAGCGACGGCAATTTTGAAGTCGAGCAGGGAGAGTTGGCCTTTGCGCCGGGCAGTAGCGGCTGGAAAAGTAGTGAGGACGCAGAGGAGATCAAGTGGATGGAGCTATTCCTGCGCGGAGGCAACGCCTGGGAAAAATTTGATCGCCCGAAGGTCGGAGACCGCATCGAAATCAGCGCCTAGAATTACACCTGTTAAAGAAGCTCGCCGCGCATAACTGTGACGGCCTGTCCGCCCAGATAGACACGGTCTCCATCCGGGCGAACTCGGACGACGCTTCCACCCGTTTTTTCCGAGTACGAATCCGCAACTTCACAGTCATGCTTTAGTCAACATATTCGCCGGTCAAAGCGGCGGCTCTAGTGCATCTCTGCAAAGGAGAGTTAGCGACCGCTTGCGGGGTTCGCTCCCAGGCGCTCGTGCGCCAGTTGTCGGCGGCGGTGGTCGAGAGAATCCACGGCGGCAAAGGCATCATCAGATAATCGGAGAGCGAATTTACATAAGGCTCATACATCCGCCGCAGCTCCGCCAGTTTTTGATCCGCTTCGGGGCCGTCCCGCAGGGGAATACTGGCCGTCATGAGGACGGCGCGCAATCTCGCCATCTCCGCCGGGGGAAAGCGATCAACTTTGGGCGCTTGCGGCGAGGCGTTGAAGATTTGCGAGAGATCAACCACCGCATGACGCGCCATCGCAAAGGTCAACTGGGCCTGTCGCGAAGAAGCTCCGTCAACGCCGACGATGACCAGCGCGCAGGCGTCCAGCACAGTCGTCAGAGAAGCCAGCCACGACTGGTTATCATGCTGCGAGCGAAACCAGCAGAGCACAGGGTAAGAAAGATGGCTCTCCATCAACTCCGCCGCCCAGTGTTCCCAGTCGCCCAGGAGTTGGCCCAACTCCTTCATATCCTCTCCCTCGCTGTGGCGGCGCAAAAGCTCCGCTGCGCTCGGCGGCGTTCCCGCGCGCGCATCCAACAATGAGATGTTGACCTCGCGACGCGAGAACGATTGATACAACACGGGCAAGTAGCCGATCACGACAGCCAGGAAACCGAACCCTAAGCCCGCTTCGATGACCGTTACCACTCGCCCGAGCGAAGCCGTCGGGGTCACATCCCCGAACCCAAGCGTAAAGAAGGTCACACCGCTCATGTACAGGTAAGTACCGAAGGTCGTGGCCTCTGCGGGCACGTTGAGCTGAGAGCCGAGCGACAGGTGCAGCAGCGCGAAGCCTATCACGAGGCCGATGGCCCAGACCGTCAGGAGCGCCAGCAGCGAGAGGGGGCCGAAGAAGCTGAGGAACGACTCACGCCGTTTCTTGCCGCGCATCCTTCGGGCTATCGCAGACCACGGCAGCCACGTCGCCTGATAAAATATCTTGGTCACGCGCAAGCGGCGCGTCACACGTCTGGGCAGGACAATGGTCTCGAAAGCGTCCAACACGACGATCCAGATAAAGATAGCGCCCGCGGCACCGATCAGAATTCTCATCTCTCTTACTCCTGTTCAACTAGGGGAATTTTAGCGCCGCACGGACGAAGCCTTTAGAGCGCTCCTCCTGCTCCTCTGATCTCTATTTCTCTTGACGGCTGAAGCGGGTCGGATGTTCTCCAGAATTTTCTTGATGGTAATTTTTCCGAGCGCCTGTTCGACCGCCTCCTCCACATCTTCAAGAACATCTTCCAGGACAGTCTGAATATTCCCGCCGACCGGACAGCTTGCCTTTGGAGGCTGGCGATGAAGCGCAAACACCTCTCTCGCTTCAACGGCGCGGTAAACATCGAGCAGGGTTATTTGGCCGGGCGAGCGCGCCAGCTTCGAGCCGCCGGAAGCGCCTGTTTGCGAAGTGACGAGGTGGGCGCGCGCGAGCGCGCACAGCAGGCGGCGAATGACAACCGCGTTCGTGTTCACGCTGCACGCTACGAACTCTGACTTGAGCGGCTCGTCAGGCGCGGCGGCCATCAGGGTCAGAACGTGTACGGCGACTGCAAAGCGGCTGCTACTGGCAGGCATCTTCTCTCCTGTTGCCCGTTGAAAGAGAACGGCGATTCCCGATTTGTAACCAATATAGATACAAATGCGATTTTGTCAAGCGGCGGCCGCAGCGATGCTGGATTCGTCGCGGGTCATAAATCGTAAATCTCTTCTGTTTTTACTTGACGGGAGCTGGAGGACACGCGGCAACAACTGCGCGTTTGATTCGCGCAGGCTTCACTGGCTTCTCGCCTTCGGCGGGCGCGCTGTTGATGGCGTCAACAACCTCCATGCCTTGCGTAACGCGCCCGAAGGCGGCGAACTTTCCATCAAGATGCCCGCCCTCGCCGACGAGGATAAAGAAGTTAGTGGTCGCGCTGTTGGGTTGATTTGCTCGCGCCATGGAGACTATGCCGCGCACATGCTTGACGGGGTTCGGCTCGTCCGGAATTGTGCGCGAGGCTCTTCTCATGAGGCTGGCGGTTACTCTCTCGCTCGTCGCAAGATTGCCGCCCTGTACGACGAAATCCTTGACCGTGCGGCTAAAGGTCGTCGTATCGAAAGCGCCCGTCGCCACGAGGTTGAGAAAATTGCGGACGGTCTCCGGCGCAGTCTCGGCCAGCATCTCCATCTCAATCGCGCCCGCATCAGTCTCAAGCCTGACGCATTGCGCCGTCATCTTTTCCACACTCGCGCCGTCGAACGGCTCTGGCCTGGGGGCATCTGCCGGCCGCTCGTTGATTTTTTTATGCGGTTGAACCGCCTTGTCTGGTTGCGTGCCGGGAGTTTGCGCCAGAAGCCCCACCCAGCCAAGCGCGCAGATCGAGACAAGCGAAGCGATTGATCGAGCGAGGAAGTTCATCGTAATCATCTCTCTTTCAGATTCTATAGATCCTTGATGTTAATTCTATCTGCTATGGCCGCAATTTGACACGATAAAGGATAAAGTTGCCGATGCGCTCGCCCTGATCGCGCTCGTACCATTGATCGAGACGAGTGAAGTCCGGCTCGTCCTGCGCCCATGCGATGACAAAGGAGAGCGGCCAGCGGCCAGCTCGCTCATGATCGAACGCTGCAACATAGTCCAGGTATTTGTCGGTCTCGTAACGAACCTCTTCTGCCGTGATCGGCTTCAAATCCGGCGTCAGCGTCCGGTTGATTCTCTCCTGGCCAAAGAGGCCGATGCGATACTCGAAGCTGTATTGACTGAGCGACTGTAGAAAACGCTGTTCGCCCGTTCCGGAATAGTATAGATGCTGGTAGAAACGCTCCTTGTTTTCATCCAGCGTAACGCCCGGGAAGACGCGCATGTGCAAGGCCCAGAGCACGGCCTGCGGGGCGACGGTCGGCAGATTGTCTGCGTGTACGACATGCGTTGCGAGCACGATCTCTCGCGCGCCCACACGCTCGCCAGTTGAAGTCCCGGACAATTCCGCCAGCCGGCGGGCGACCGGAATCGCTTCATCTCTGAGCACATTGTGTTCGCCCAGAATATCGGTCGCCACTTTCACTTCAATCACGCCCCAGGCGAATGCCACGAGCGCTGCGCCGATCAGAACGCCACCCGGAATCCGACTTTTCGCGGGGACAATCCTTTCATCATCCAAGCGCCCCGGCCAGACGAGCCACACGGCCAGTATCATTGCCAGCAACACGACGTGATTAACGATAAACTGCTCGTAATGGAACGGCTGTAGGGAGCGCCCGGTGATGACCTGCTGGTTGAAGACGGCGAAGGGTGTGAGAGCGAGCGAGGCCGTAAAGAGCGTGGCGCGGTCTCGCCAGCGGATCGCGCCGCGACGTGCGCCCCAGACGAGCAGCGCGCACACTGAAGCGCCGATCAATTCCGTAGTGCGAAACAGGTCGGGCATGTGCGAGTAAGTTAAAGCCTGAACGGTATCCATCGTCGTCGCACGCCGCGAGAGCAGGAGCGCATATAAGAGAAGCGCGGCAATGATGAAACCACAGATAATGCCAAGCGACTTTGCATCGCGCCGCCACATTTGCGGGCGTGCAGCCAGCCACACCAACGCGACGCACACGAGCCATCCGGCGGCGGCAGTCCACAGGTAAAAGTACGAGAAGACGAGAAGGCAAAAGACGAGGCCCGCGATGATGGCTGCGCGCCGTGCGGCGCGTTCATCCTTCGCCATAAAGGAGCGCCAGACCAGGCCGCATAAGATAAAGAAAAGCGGAAAGGGCACGCCCGGCACATATCGGCGCAGGAAAGGAAGATATATGTAAGCTGCTTCCAATCCGAGCAGTGCCTGCGCGGCTCCCTGCGCGGAGGCGAGCGTCCCCATGCAGAGAATGATGAGAGTACCCGTTGCCGCCAGTCGCTCATCGTTTGTAATGCTCAGGAGCAGCCGGAAAACGGCGAGCGATGAGACAAGCGGAATAATGAAGGCGAGCGCGATGAAGGCGCTCGAAGCCGTAAGGCCGAGGGCGCGCGCCACGAGCGCCACCGTATATGGCGGAACGAACTGGATCGAGAATAGTGATTCGGGCAAGGGTGCGCCAACACTATGGTCGCGTCCAGTGTACGGGTCATTGCGCCGCGGGCGGCCATGGATCAACGCATTCAGGTATGCGGAGTAGGCTTCCTCGTCTATATCATAATAGGCGTACGCGCCGTTCCAGTCCCGGCCCTGCGTGGCCCATAACTGAAGCTGCGGGTACAGCGCCAGGAACATGACGGCGACACTCGCAAGAAGACCGAGACGCCAGCGGGAAAATTTCATAAAATGGCTGATAAGCAACAGCCCTCGGAACAAACGAGAGCGTCCGGGGCCGGAAAGAAAGATTCGCGAACGAAACGGTTAGATATTACGTTGATATGGAATAGAGTCAAGAATGAACGGGGAATAATCGTAAGGAGCGGCGATGAGAAAAGTTAATATCAAAAATAGTTTCGCGTCCTTTACCGAGCAGTGGAGTCCGAAGATCGTCGGCGAGGTCAACGATTCCTACGTCAAGCTGGTCAAGTTCAAAGGCGAATTCGTCTGGCATCATCATGATGATGAAGACGAGATGTTCCTGGTCGTCAAGGGAAGAATGCTCATGAGGCTTGAGGACGAGGACATCACGGTCGAGGAGGGCGAGTTCATCATTATTCCAAGGGGCGTCGAGCACATGCCCGTCGCGGAGGAAGAGACGCACGTTCTGCTTTTCGAGCCTCGTTCGACTCTCAATACGGGCAATGTGAAGAACGAAAGAACAGTACCGACGCTCGACCGGCTCTGATAAGCAGTGAAAAGGCTAGCCCGTGAACTTGTAGCCGACTCTGTGCACGGTGATGATGTAGTGCGGATCGGCGGGGGAATCCTCGATCTTTTGCCGAAGCTTTGCGATGTGCATATCCACGGTGCGCGTGAGTGGAAAGCCGTGATAGCTCCAGACGGAATCGAGCAGTTGATCGCGCGTGACGGCCTCGCCCCTGTGGTCTATAAAATATTTGAGCAGCTTAAATTCGCGTGAAGAAAGATCAAGCGGCTTGCCGTTCTTGGTCGCCTCGAAGTTTTTGAAATTGAGCATCACGTCGCCGAACTGGTAAAGCTCAAGCGGCTCGTCCGTTTTCGAGCTGCGGCGCAGGACGGCCTCCACACGCGCCATCAGTTCGAGAAAGCTGAAAGGCTTCGTCACATAATCGTCAGCGCCGCAACGCAGTCCGAGGACTTTATCTATCTCCTGCCCGCGCGCCGTGAGCATGATAATGGGCGTCGGATTGCCTATGCTTCGGAGCTGCTTGCAGACATCGAGGCCGCTCATCTTCGGCAGCATCACGTCAAGGATAACGAGGTCAACGCCCTTCTCGGATGCGAGGCGCAGGCCCGCATCGCCATCACGCGCGACCGTTACCGCATAGCCTTCATACTCAAACCCGTCGCGCAACGCGATGGCTATCGCTTGATCATCTTCAACGACAAGAACTTTACGCATAGAGCTGCTCAACCGTGTGGATTCTCCAACCCTGTGTGAAATAGCAATAGCTATTGGCCGCCACTTTTCCCCGTACGACAATTACGAGTCTTTAAAACCCAGCACGAGCGGCGGCCCGCTTTTGACCGCGTTGTTCGTGCCCTGGCTTTTGGCGTCTTCGCCGGTGATTTTCGCCGCCGGCAAATGAATCGTAAAACTGCTTCCGCGTCCCGGCTCGCTCTTGACGGTCACACGGCCTCTGTGCGCCTCGACGATATGTTTGACGAGCGCGAGACCGAGGCCGCTTCCCTTAACGTCATGAACGAGACCGGTGCTGACGCGATAAAACTTGTCGAAAATTTTCCCCTGCTCCTCGCGCGGGATACCGATGCCATGATCTGTCACGGAGAGGCGTATAAAGCCCTCCTCCTGATCGAGGCGGACGGTTATCTCTTTGGCCGAGGCGGAATACTTGACGGCATTGTCCAGAAGATTCATAAAGGCTTGAGCGACGGCATCCGCATCTATCACGGCCGGAGGCAAAGGTCTCTCCGGCGCTTCAAAGATAATCTGGAAGCCATTCTGTTCTAGCTGGACTTCAAGCGTCTTCAAGGTATCGGCGATCACTTCTCCGACATCCGCGCGCTCGAACTGGTAGGTCTTGCGTCCCGATTCGATCTTGGAAAAATCTAAAATATTATTGATAAGCTGGGTAAGGCGGCGGCTCTCCGTCTCGATATACTGGCCGTACTCGCGAATCTTTTCCGGCTCGGAGACTCTGCCCAGTCGCAGAAACTCACCGAAGACGCGCACCGAAGAGAGCGGCGTGCGCAATTCGTGCGAGACGTTGGAGACAAAGTCTGTCTTCATCTGCGAAACCTTCAGCTCGCGCGAGGCCGTCCTCAAGGCGAGCACTATGCCGCCGATCAAAACGGTCGTCATCAGGATTGATAACGAAAGGTTGACGATAAAGTTCCAGCGCGCCCATTGTTCCGGCGTCATGGTTCGACTCTGAATCGCCACGTACACGTCCGTCACGAAAGGAAGCCCCGTCACCGTCTCCTCTCCCTGTCCCTTGCCGGGTTTCGTGGCATAGATCAGATTATGCTTGGCGTCATAGACCCTGACGATCACGTTATCCAGTGTCTGAGCGGGGAATTTCATCGGGAGCGAGGTATTGATCACCTGCGGGAGAAATTCCTGCTTGAGATAATCCGTGTCTATGATAAAACCGGCGACGCCGACGATCTGCTTCGACTCATCGAGAATCGGTTTCATCACAATTCTATTTTCAGGGTCGCGGTCGTCAACGGTATGGCCGGACATGCGCACGACCGTTTTTTCCTGGCCCATCATTTTAAAAGACGCCGAAGCGACATTGATGGCGCGCGCTTCCGACGCGATCTGAGTACACTGGTAAGTCTTACAACTGGGGTCGTAAAAATATGTCTTCCATTCACCGCTGCTGTCAAAGGCGCTCACGAACAGGCGCTTGACGCCCTTGATCTCGCACGCGCCGAAGGGCGACTTGCCTTTCTCAAGAAGCTCGCCGGTGATGGCATAAGCGGGGATGTTCAGCGCCTGCTCGACATTACCCTTATAAAAATACTTGACCTCGGTCGCGACATCCGAGAGATAGTTTTTCATCCATACTTTATCGGCGACGCTGGAGGTCTTCTCCAGTTTCAAAAGGGACCAGTATTGCAACGCGAGGATGCACAGCAGCGGGACGATCACCGCGACGAAACCGACCCAGAGCATGTGCTGCTTCAGAAATGTTCGGACGATTTTCATTACTTTCATTTCAACCGACGCTGCATAACATACAACGAATTTTGCGCGCAGTCTGTAGCTCTCGCCCCTGATTTTACAACTCGTTGACATCTTTTACCTCTATTTACTTGCCCTTGATGACATTTACAGCCGCGTCGCTCTATATTCACGCCCGGCTCGATCTAGAACGCTTGTATCAAGGGAAAATTATTTAGAGGAATACGCAAATGGAAAGACACGTACATACAACGCTTGTCTGGACAGTTTTGATCATCGGGTTGGTCTGGGCCGTTTACAGCGCCACGGCAGATTTACTCGTCCAGGTTGATCGCTTGAGGGAAGCGCTCTTCATCTGCGGCAACACATGGCTCATCCAAAGCGTGATCTGAGATCATAACGATGGCAACGACTCCTTTACGGGAGAACCGGAGCAGGGCCTGCGTCGTAAATGGCCGCGCTCTCTTCCTCGTGATGTCATACCTCTTTCGGCACAGTTTTTAAGGTAAAGCCCCGAAGGGCTAAATTCTTTCGCCCCTTCAGGGCTTCTGAACTTTTTCAGCACCCTCTAAAATTCGCATTGCCTCCGCTACTTTTCCTCTCGGCAGAGCGCGCAATAAATTGCGTCCCCCCCTTCTGTTCCTGTTGTATGATACTGCGCCGTGGTCAGGATGAATTCGGGTGCGTGTTGTAGTCGCGACTCACACGCCGTCCCTACGTAACAACTTCTGAAGAGAAGATAAGCTTATGACTAATGAAAGAAGAGATGAAGAACGTATTCCTCTGAACCTCGAAGCACGCTGGGAGGGCATATCTCACAGCGCGCGTGTGAGCGATATTAGCGTGGACGGATGCTACGTTGATACCATTGCGACGGATGTCTCTGTGGGCGAAGTGATCTCTATTGAGATTAAACTGCCCAACGGTGAATGGCTGCCGCTGCGCGGCGAAGTAACGCACACCATGCCCAACGTCGGCTTCGGTTTATGCTTTACGTTCCTCACAGAGGATGAGCAACGCTCAATCGCGCAGTTGAATGCTATGTGAGACGGGGGCGTGAGCTTTAACCAGGAATTACAGGCGCATTCGTCCCCTGAGATCAGGGACAGTCATGCTTACAAGGTCGCAGAGTTTATCTATTAACATTGGCGGCAATAGTTTGAAGCCTGTCATTAACTCCGTTTTCGTATGAGGTAAAGATGAAGAGATCTCTGTCTGAGGAATCAATGCGCGAGGCAACGAGTCCGCTACAGAAGGCCAACCTGGCGATGGCCGAGCGCTACCCCGGCGAAACAGGTCGCCGCCAGCCCGTTCATACAGTCTACGGAGGCGCGCATCTCTTCAAGGCGGATTCCGCGCAGCGTCTGGGCGCGCTTGCCCTTCGCTCGCTGGAGCAATTCGGGTCGGATTTTACGACGTTCAGCAGGGCGATCAATTTGCCCGGCTCCGATGCGTTGCCGGAAACGTCAAGCGCCGCATCGGAACTCGGAGCGCGTCTGGAGGCCGAGCCGGACAGGATTCGCCAGGAGAACAAACCCGCGTGGTTGGCCCATACGATTTACGCTCGCGTGATGGAGAAACTGCGGCGCGAGCCCGTCGAAGACTTTCGCATAGACTTCGAGGACGGATACGGCAATCGTCCCGATGCGGAAGAAGATGGACACGCCGCGGCGGCTGCCCTTGAAACGGCGCGCGGTTTGGCATATGGTACGCTCCCGCCATTCATAGGCATTCGCATCAAGCCCTTTACGGAAGAGTTGCGCGAGCGCAGTATTCGCACGCTCGATATTTTCGTCTCCACTCTTGTGGGTGAGAGCGGCGGGAGATTGCCTGACAACTTCGTCGTCACGCTGCCGAAGATCACTATTCCCGAACAGGTCGCAGCACTGGCCGATCTCTTCGATGCGCTCGAATCCGCGACTGCGCTTGCGCCGGGCTCGCTCAAAATGGAGATGATGGTCGAGACGACACAGTCAATCATCAACGAGCGCGGAGAGTCGAGCCTTCCTCTGCTTTTAGAAGCTGCGCGCGGGCGATGCGTCGCCGCTCATTTCGGAACCTACGATTACACGGCCAGTTGTAATATCACCGCCGCGCACCAACACATGCTCCATCCGGCCTGCGATTTTGCGCGACACATGATGCAGGTCGCCTTCGGCGGTACTGGCGTCTGGCTCTCCGACGGCGCGACCAACATCATGCCTGTCGCGCCGCATCGCGCCGCAGAGGGCCAGGCGGCTCTCACGCCTGAGCAGATCGAGGAGAACATGATGGTCGTGCATCGCGCCTGGCGGCTGCACTACGACCACATACAACATTCGCTGACCAACGCCTACTATCAGGGATGGGACTTGCACCCGGCACAGCTTCCGACACGTTACGCAGCCGTCTATGCCTTCTTCCTTGAGAGTTTGGAAGCAGCCTCGGAGCGGCTCAGCAATTTCGTCGAGAAGGCCGCCAAGGCCACACTGGTCGGCGATGTCTTTGATGATGCGGCGACGGGGCAGGGTCTTCTCAACTATTTCCTGCGGGCGATAAATTGCGGCGCGCTCACCGAACAGGAGGCGCTGCGGTTGTCGAGCCTGACGCTGGAAGAATTGCGCTTAGGATCATTCGTCAGGATATTGAAGAATCGCCAGAATTTGTAGCAGTAATTCCCGAATGAAATAGAAGCACTTGACGCGCGCGCGTGCGCGCGGCGGCTCCATAGCTCAAATCAATTTTACTGAGGGCCAAGGCCCTCACCATCCCTGCTTTCATAAACCGTGAAGCTCAGTACGAATCAAGTTAATTATCTCAACGTCGGCCTGATGATACTGTCATGTCTGATGGCTTACGTTTATCCGTTCGAGCTTTTTCTCTTCTCCTATGCGGTGCTCGGCCCGCTACACTATCTGACGGAAATCTCATGGCTGCACGATAGGAATTATTTTGTCGAAGCCAAACAGGCCAGACGCGCACGTCGCGGAAGGCAGTCATGGTTGATTTTAGTTCTGGTAACGCTGCTGGTGATGTTGTATGGATTCGCCGTTGAAAAACTTCAGGGCAAGACCATCACTCCCGTCTGGGAAATAGCGCTCTTCTATTTTGTCTTTGTGACGGCGCTGTTGCTTGTGATCAGGAACAAAGCGATCAAGGCAACGCTCATTATCCTCACGCTCATCTCTCTGGGCCTCTTCAATGCTTCCAGATATTACGCCCTCATCGCGTTCTTCTTAGTCACTATCATTCATGTCTTTATTTTTACCGGCGCGTTTATCCTGCTCGGCGCGCTCAAAAGCAGAAGCCGGTCAGGGATACTATCTCTGGTCGTCTTTATCACATGCGCCGTCAGTTTCTTCCTGTACTCGCCCGAGGCGACCGGCTACACGGTGGGGGATTACGTCAGGGGTAGCTATGGCTCCTTCGGCACGCTTAATGGCGAATTGATTAACCTCTTCCATCTCGGCACTGCCACTTCGATACGTGATATTTATGAGTCTAGTGCGGGGTTGATGGTCATGCGGCTGATCGCCTTTGCTTACACGTACCACTATCTGAACTGGTTCTCGAAGACCTCAATCATCAAATGGCATGAGATTTCTAAAAGCCGGGCGGGCTTGATTATCGCCCTATGGCTGTTCTCGCTGGCCGTTTACGCTCACAACTACCAGACCGTCATGATGGCGTTATATTTTCTCAGCATTCTGCACGTGATGCTGGAATTCCCCCTTAATCACCAGACCTTCGCCGGTATTAGCAGGGCCTTTTACGCTGGCGCAAGATAAGCTTCGTTTATTTGCGCGCGAGCGGCACGCCTGTGCCTCATACCTTCCTGATGAACATAGCCGCCGCCCACCCGACCAAAACCAGTACGGAAAGAATAATCCAGTTGTACTTGTCACCGTAAGTGGCCGAAGGAAAGTGGTTGCTGATCATGGTGAAGATCAAGGGGACAACCATAAAGGTGTTGTGTTTGGAGCGCAGCTTGGCGCGCTCGGCGAGCTTTTCGTCCGGCTGCTTCCCTTCACGGGCGGCGGCGATCATTCGTCGCTGGCCCGGCAGGATCCGCATCCAGACATTGGCCGCCATGATCGTGCCGAACATCGCGCCGACGTGAATATATGCCGCGCGCCCGCTAAAGACATTACTTAGACCGTAAGCGACGCCGACGATCAGGCCGTACGCGACGACGGCAAATAACAAAGGCGATCTGGCGAGCGGCGAGAGTGCCAGCAGGTCATAGACGACCCAGCCGACAATAAGCACTCCGATGCCGATAGCGACGCCCGTAGTAAGACTGATGTCGCGCACGTCCTGGTCAATAAGCGCGCCGCCCATGTAATAGACGACCGTAAGCAAGACCATCCCGCTTACCCACGTCAACAACGCTTCGAAGCGAAACCAGTGCAATTTGTGCTGGCCCGGCGTCTTCTCTTTTTCGACGACATAAAAGCCGCCGCTGTGAACCATCCACACCTGCCGTGGCCCGTCGCCTTTATCGCCTGTGCTCTCTTCTCTCAGTTGACTATCGAGCCACGTGAATAGATAGGTCTGGCCGATCCACAATATGCCTGTGAAGACGTGAAACCAGCGCGCGATGAGGTTGATCCATTCACTCGTGTTGGGGTCTATTTTCATCAGGCTAGCTCCCGCGATAGGTTGAGTACCCGTACGGATTAAGCAGTAAGGGGACGTGATAATGCTCTTGCGCTTCGCGCACAGTAAAAACGATGGCGACCTCCGGGTAAAAGCTCTCGATGTTTTGCGCAGAGAAGTAAGCTCCCGTGTCGAAGGTGATCCGGTAATCCGTTTTCGCAGTAAGCGGCGTGTCTGCGGGTATAAGCTCCTTCAGCCGCCCGTCCATATCCGTCATCCCGTGACCGATCACTTTCCAGTCGCCTTCTTTGGAGCGAACCTCTAAAACCACCAGAACGCCGCTCGCGGGGCGACCCCTGGATGTATCAAGTATGTGTGTCGTGATAGCGCTCATTGTTCCAGTAGTTTCCTGAGCCGCAGGTGCGTGATGCGGCGTTGCTCTTCGGCGGCGATGCGCAACTCAGTGGCATGATCATTGTGAAGGCGCTCCCTGAGGAGCGCGAGCATCTCTTCGGTCGTCTTACCCATCGCGCAGACGATAAAGATAAAGCCAAAGCGCTCTTCGTAAACGCGGTTGAGCGCAGTAAGCTCTTGAAGCAACTCTTCAGCAGCCGTGTGCGTTATCGCTTGCTCCTGTTCAGACCACGCGGCGGCCTCGGACGATTGCAGAGGCGCGGCCTTCTTCTCTCCGATCTTCGGATGATGATTGAATGCTTCGAGCCAATCCTTCGACTCCAATTCCCACCAGATTCTGTCTGTGCTCTCAAGCAGTTCGGCAACGACTTCAAATGGACGCTCCGCCGCCATGCGCTCGGCCCAACGCGTAGAGCCGCAGCACTTCGTTAGTTCCGCCACGGCAGCGGGCGGCGAGAGTGAGTTCAAAGTGTCGAGCCCTTGCTTCAATCTTCTCGCTCCTCAATGATCCCCATCGCTCGCAAACGGCTAACGCCACCGTCCGGATAAATGTTAAAGCGCAGATGCGTCAATGCGCCCGTATCGCTGATCTCGTCCTCGAAGAAGTGGCGCGTATGAGCTTGCAGGCGCGTGCGCGGCAGTAGTTCTTTCCAGGCTACATTGGAGGCAACCGGGTCGGCGCTCCCTTCAACCGGGGCGTCGCAGCCTTCGAGCGAACAACTTTCCGGGAAATTGCCTTTGAAGTGAGCGGTGTCCACCTCTATGCGACGTATGCGCCCACGTTTGCCAAGGCGGATGATCGTCCAATCGTGACCGGGGCCGCGTCGTCTTTTGGTCTCCCAACCGTCGCTCATATCCTGTGCGCGTCCGGGCATAATCAGATTGTGACGATGACCGAAGAACATATCGCTACAGGAAAGGACGAGCCCGCCATGCTCTACGGCGGCCAGGTCTATCTCTCCGCCACGGCGCGCAAGTCTCGCCCAGTCGGGAACGACCTCCCCGTAAACGCGCAGGCGGGCCACACCTCCGTCCGGATAAATCTTGAAGCGCAGGTGCGTTCGGCGGCGCGTGTCGGAGATCGTAAACGGATTGAGCGAATCGCCTTCAAGCTTTGATTGGGGAAGAATCTCCGTCCACTCTGTTGACGGATCAATCAATTGCTCAACCGTCACGATTCCATCAATCGCGCAGGCTTCCAGAGAGCAATGCTCAGGATAGTTGCCCTTAAAATGGCTCGTATCAACGACCACTCCGCCGATCAGTCCCGCAAGGCCCAGACGGATAATGCACCAATCAAAGCCGGGCGTACGACGACGCCGCGATTCCCATCCATCCATCCATTTGCCGAGGTCTGTGTATTTACCTTCGATAAAGATAGGCTGGCTCGGTTTGAGAAGATTCTCCTTGGGGGCGAAGAAGTCGTCGTTGGCCCAGAGCACCGCTGCGCCCAGCCGTTCGGATGCGAGGTCAACCAGTTCCGTAAAATCCATCAACGGTAATCTCCTCGCTTGAGCAGTGCTCCCACAGGCTGAGAGGCAAACTGCCCGCGATCATAAACTTTCTCGCCTCTCAAATAGGTCTCTTCAACCACACCGCTCAAGGTTTGACCGGCGTAGGGCGTGAGCTTGTGGCGATGCTCTATGACGGAAGGCTCGACGCGAAAGGTCGCGTCCGGATTGAAGATTACAATGTCCGCATCAAAGCCAGCTTTGATCGCGCCTTTGCTTTTATCCAAGCGGACGAGACGCGCGGGGGCGCTCGACATCCAACGGACTAGCTGGTTGATTGAAAAGCCGCGAGCGCGCCCCTCTGTCCACATGACCGGCAGCCGCAATTGCAAAGAAGAGATGCCGCCCCAAGCCTGCATAAAGTCGCCTGAAGCTTGATGCTTCATCTCCGGGGGACACGGCGAATGATCCGAGACGACCATATCTATTGTGCCTTCTGCGAGCGCGGCCCAGAGCTTTTCCAGATTCTCGCGCTCTCGTATGGGCGGGCAGCATTTGAACTCGGTCGCACCCGGGGCCACGTCCTCGGCTGCGAACAAAAGATAATGCGGGCAGGTCTCCAAAGTCAGTGGCACGCCTTCCGCTCTTGCCTGACGTAGCTGCGGCAATGCATCCGAAGATGAGTGGTGAACTATATGCACTCGCGTTTTAAGCTCGCGGCTCAAGTTGATAATGAGTGCGACCGCGTCATCCTCAGCCGCGCGTGGCCGCGATCTCAAAAATGTTTGATAGCGACGCGGGTCATTCTCTTCCGTCTCTTCGCCGAGAGCCTTTTCAATCGGGCCGGGCAGCTCCGCATGAACAATCAACACCGCGCCCAGCCGCTTGAGTTCCGGCATGGCGCGACGCAGGTCCGCCTCCGTCACGTTGGGAAACTCTTCGACGCCGGAATGCACCAGAAAGCATTTGAAGCCGACCACGCCCGCATCGTAAAGAGAGCTTATCTCGTCGAAATTTCCGGGCACGACGCCGCCCCAGAACCCGACATCCACATGGCATTTCCCCCGCGCCGCTTCGAGCTTTCGGTTAAAGCCTTCGAGCGTCGTGGTCGGCGGAATACTGTTGAGCGGCATCTCGACAAGCGTGGTCACACCACCCGCCGCCGCCGCGCGCGTCGCCGTCTCGAACCCCTCCCAATCCGTCCGTCCCGGCTCGTTGATATGAACGTGCGTATCCACCAGCCCCGGCATGACGACGGAATCGCTGCCGGCGTCGACGATCTTACAGCCTTGCGGAATCTCATCCGATGGGCCCACAGCAACGATGCGCCCGCCACTGATATGAATGGCGGCCGGGCCAATCGTCTCTTCCATAACGATCCGTTGGCCGCGTATGACTAGCTCTGGCAAAGTCATAAGATATTCGGTATATCGCTAATGATTCTTAATAAGAGTTGGACGCGGGCGGCATAGCCGCAATTGCTCAATTCATGTCGAACCCACATTGACTGTAAAAATCAAGCTTGAAGTTGTAAGAGAAAGTCTTCCAAAAGGTTCGCTGCTACGCGAAGGCGATAATGCGCCGTGGAGCGAATGTCGTCTATCGGAACGATCTCTTTCGAGAGCGATTCCTTGGCCGTTCTGATGACAGAAGAGTCCAGCTTCCGTTCTTTTAACAGGCTTTCGGTTTCGACAAGTCGAATGACCGTGGGCGCGACGCTGCCCAGGGCGATGCGAATATCTTTTATGCGACCGTCTAAGACTCGCGCCGCGCAAGCTATGCATATCTTGGAAATGGCCTGTGCCTTGCGCGTGCCGACCTTGCGATAGTACTGGCGCAGGTGATTCGCTGCTGTGCGCGGCAGGCGTATGCGTCCGAGCAGCTCTTCGGGGCGCATGTTCATCTCCTTATACCCTGTATGAAAGCCCTGATAAGGGAGCCAGCGCGAGCCCCCGGACGACAGCAATTCCAGTTGAGCGTCATAGACCAGGAGCGCCGGTGGTGAATCTGCCGCCGGAGAAGCATTTATTATATTGCCGCCGAGCGTACCGCGATTCTGGATCGCGAGTCCCCCGGTCTCGCTCGCCGCCCGGCACAGCATCGGAAACTCACTTTGTAAAACCTCGTTACGCTGAACATCCGTGTAGGTCGCAAGCGCCCCCAGCGTGACATACTCGGCGGTGACCTCAATGCCGCGCAGCTCCTTCAAGTTCCAGATATTGACGAAACGCTTGTGCGCGAGTCTTCCTGCCTCGAACAGAACCATCAAATCCGTCCCACCGGCGAAGGGCTTCCAGACGCCCGGCTCATCCGCCAAAATCTCAAGCGCATGACCAAGGTCACGTGGCGTCTTCAACTCATACTCTGGAACGTAAGCTCTCATCTTTTATTAGGGATGAATGAAGAACTATTCAACTTGAGCAATCTCACTTTCATCCCTCATCCCTGCGGCCCTCATCCCTTCGTTACATCGTGTACTTGCGTCCGGCGTTGACCTTTTTCAAATAGGCCATCAGCGG
>JBKKAL010000060.1:0-13953 GCA_046714695.1 Pyrinomonadaceae bacterium | reverse complement strand
TCCGTGTAGTACTCAACAACTTTCTTGGGCCCATACTTGCCAGACCATTCAGCCATGAGCTTGTCGAAGCCCCACGCCGGATCGCCATACATGCGGAGCACGTCGTACTTGCTGAAAATCTCGTCAGCCTTCGCGTCAACCTCAGCCATATCAACAGGGTTATTCTCGTCAGGAGTCCATATTGCGTAAGCGACCTGGACCTTAGCCAACACGTCGGTCACAACAAGGGTTGTCGTGTCCTTCCATCGGGAACCGTCCATCCCAACCGTGACCATCGCGCCGGGAGCTATAATGTGCCCCGGCTTCGCCAGCGCAGCCCACTGCAAGGTGTCATACGCCTGCGCGTCGGCCTGCGTCCAGCGATTCAGCCACGTACGTTCCAGATATGACTTGTCAGCGCCGGGCCTGTCCCACTGCTTAGCGATAGAGCGCATATCGGACCATTCCGCAACGGACGGGCCAGACGCCTCGCGCACAGCCTCCACGCGATCAGACATGAGCTTCAGGTCATACTTGACGCCCGTTTTCGGGTTATGCTCACTCGCCTCGCGGTGGAAATAGAACATCTCAGGCTCTTCGACCTCGCCGCGACCGATGGCCTCAGCCTCATCCTTATCCTTCTCCGCAACGGAGCCCTCACCCGGACGGCCCGCCGTAGTCGTCCCCAATGACCAAGGGTCATCAAGTGGCCGCTTCGGAAGGTTCGCCTCCATGGTTTCGTACGCCGCAAGGTGCGCAGGAAGCTTCAGCCGGTGCGTCTCGTCGTAATACTGAAACGTTGTGCGGGCGCCATCGCGGGAGTTAGGGGAGTTGGCAAGGGGAACAGCTTTACCGTCTGCCCTGCCCGTATCTCCGAGTCGGATAATACGATCCAGGCCGGCGTCGAACAGGTCAGCGTCGGGGCCTTCAGTGCACACCGTGAGAAGAACACCATAGGCGAGCTCCATCACCTGCTCTTCCGTGTAAGCCAGCATGGGGATGTAAGGGTCGCGAACGGGGCGGCCGACAGGGTCGCCGGAAGCGTCCCAGCCATCGAACCGCACAGGCCCGTCGGGGTGCAGTTCAGCAAAGCAGAGCCAGCCGCCAAACTCAGTCTTTGCCGTGCCCTTGCGCCACGAGATGCGGACACGGCGGAACCGCCGGCGGCCCGCGTACTCATGCCCTTTTGGATAGACCTCGTAGGCCTTCCAGATCGCGGCGCGCTTTTCATCATCCAGCTTGGCCGGCAAACCCTTCAGGGAACCGGGGCCGAAGACTGCCCGCTCTTCAATCAGGTCACAAATCGGCCCGCCAAGAGACGGCCATGGCTCCTCATCCATCGAAGGGACAACGAAAGTACTCAAACCGCCCTCAGAACTGCCCTAGGATCACCCTTAGGTTCAGCCTTGCCAGCCTCAGCTTTCGTGCGTCGCTTTGCGCCCTGCTCAACCGCAGCTTCCGCCTTCTCGATTTCCCATTGGAGACTGCGCCGGGCCATCGGGTTACCGCCGTAGTTGCTCTCGGCCTTTTCAAGCCGTACTTGCAGAACTGCCGCAAGCTTAGGGTCGTCAGTGGTCCAGAATGCTTCGGCAAGCTTTAGGACTCGATACATTCCATCGACGTCAGACTCGGTCAACTCGGGGGCCATGGGCGAAGTCCAGAACCGCTGCCACCATTTGGCAGTCATTGGGTGCCAATCTCCGGCGGGAAGTTCTGGCACGATCATGTCAATATCGACACTCAGTGTGGCGTTCGTTGACGCCTTATTTCTCCGAGCACGAGCGCTCGGGTGCTTCGGTGCTGGTCCTGGCATGACTTCCTCCCACCCTTGCGGCGGCTGCATAAAGGGACGCCTTGCGCGGCCCCGCGGAACTTCTGGAACCCGTACAGATCAACTTCTTCATCCCCGGCGGTACCGTGAGATTGGTGCCCGAGGGGGTCCCCGCCACCCCTGGGGGGGGTCTGGTCGGCCTAGGGGTCGGTTCCAGCCTGCGGGGTTGCTCTCTGCGGTGTGCCTGTCATGGCATCGCTTACATAGGCCACGCCCATAGCTAGGGTCGTCCGGGTCGAGTCCGCGGAGCACTAGCTCGCGTCGTTCTAGTGGGTGGTGGTCGGCTACCGTACTCACGGCTAGGTCGCATAGTGTGCAGATGGCGTCGCGTGTGAGTACCACTGCCCTGAACCTGCGATGTCCTGCCGTACCGTATGGGTTGCCGTCTGGTCTGCGGTTGCGGTCTGCCTGGTTGGCGCAGTTGGGGCAGCGTCCTTGGCCTTGGTGTAGTTCAGGGCAGTCGGGGTTAGTGCAGACGCGCCATGCTTTGGCTGCCACTGCCTAGACCGTCACCGCTTCATACTCGATGAAGTAGTCATCCCCGAAGTGCAGCGTGTCAGCACAGTGCTGGCAGAAATAGAGTGTGCCAAGGTTAGGCAGCAGCACCCGCGCCTTAGCCGAAGCTGACGGATGCCGATCACAGGTCTGCTTATCCATCGTCGTCCCCGCGGTCCGGGTTATTCAGGTGGTTGATGCCATGATGCAGCAGGCCGGCTGCGTGATGTACGGGTATCTCTGAGTCGTAGTAGTAGTACGACGTGGCGTGCGCGTTGGTGGATACGGCGCACGCTGCGACGAATGCCCATTCGGTTAGGAACTCGGGGTCGTCTTCGTTTACGTCCGCTATGTGCGCTGCGATGGCGTCATGCACGGCCTGTAGTGTCTCGTTGGACATATGCACCCCTAAGCCTGTTGTAGCTGATTGTTCAATATCAGCCGCATGTGGTTTCTTACGCTGCTATCTCCATGCCATCAATGAGTGCGACGCCGTTGCGGATGCGGTAGACATAGGGCCATGACTCGGTGTCGTTGTAGTAGGCGACTCCGAAGCCTTGCTGCCAGTTCTCCACTACCCGCGCCGCTGTACCGTCAGCACCGATAGCACCGTTCACACTGGGCACTGCGCCGTCTACGCGGCAGAGGCAGCCAGGGTTTGCGCTGTAGGATTCGACGGCGTGCCCGCGTGCGCCGATTACGCTGCGGTAGGTGATCTCGACGCGGTGTGTGTGGCCGGCCCATGTGTTTAGGTGGGGGAGCTCGAAGACGTATTGGCTGGTGGTGGATCCGCGGCTGTTTGCTTTGGTGCCGTGGATGTTCCTGGTGGTGTCGTTGTCCCAGTCGCAGGCTGCGGGGTAGGCGTCAACGTATTGGATGTTGAGTTCATCCAGCCGGAGCAGGTAGGGCAGCGACATGACCGGCCACGACTCAGGCAAGCCAGCACGCTTCAGACCGAACGCAGCAACAGCGTTTGTCTCGATGAAGTTCTGCATCCGCTTGTCGTGGTTGCCTTCGATGACGATAATCTCGGCGTCGGGGCAGACTGCGCGGAGTTGAGCGAGGAAGGCGTGCCCGGTGTTGAGCGCTTCCTGCGTGGTCTGCGCAAAGGATGCTTCCTGCGCGAACCGGCCTTGTGATGCGAGGTCGAGGAAGTCACCAAGGATCTGGATCTTATCGGGCTGCAACTTGAACGCGGTACGACTGAAGACCTCCATGGCCTTCACGTCATGGAACG
Source organism: Pyrinomonadaceae bacterium (assembly GCA_046714695.1). Taxonomy (GTDB): domain Bacteria; phylum Acidobacteriota; class Blastocatellia; order Pyrinomonadales; family Pyrinomonadaceae; genus DASQYE01. The sequence goes on along the minus strand of JBKKAL010000060.1, from coordinate 10,411 downwards.
GGTCAAGTGTGCCGTCCTGGAGACGGCGGAAACCTATCTGTGTGTCGGCACCTTTGAGTGCCAGCTTCATCCCACGAACAGGCTTGGCGGGGCGGTCGGTAATGTTCACGACCACCGAAGCGGCGGGCTGAATGACGGGCCATTCCGGGCCATCACCAGACGTGCCAACCTTGGGCTTGACGTTCATCAGCTTGTTCCAGGTGCCGCCAGACGGGTTCGATGTCCAACCCCAAGTGAATATCACTTCATCCGGGTCCTGACCCTTGGAAGCGATGAACTCACGGTAGTCCTCAAAACCCCATGGGACTTCACTGAATCGCGTGTAGGAACTTGAGCCGTCCGGGTTGTGCTGCTCAGACTCGCCACCAACATGCGTGGTCTCAACCTCCACGGCTTCACAAACGCAGGTCCCTTCGCGGTGTCTGCGGATTGTGCGGGGTGATACGGCGTATCCGAGGTCTTCGGCGTGCTGCCTGCTCGGGGCTGACGTGTCGATGGTGGGGTATTCGGTGACGATCTCGGCATATTTGCAGCGCGTCATGATCGCTCCATCTTGAAAGGGTGCCCTGGTTGTGCTGCCGGTTTTCCTGGGCGGTGCCCGGCGTTGCTTCCATGGCTTGCGCTCGGCCTTGCGGGCTGGCGACTTTCCCAAGGAAGAATTTGAGGGGTGCCGTGTCTCTCGACATGGGCGTGCGCGTTAGCCTGCGCGGCAGATAGGACTCCCGGAGGTTGGAGGTATCTGGTTGGCTCCACTTTTGGGCAACAAAAAAGGGCCATCCGGTTTCGGATTGCCCTAAATGATTCGCCCAAGCTGTACAGCCGTCACTCACGTTACACGACTTGAGTCACACGCGCAACACTTCTTCCGGCGTGTCGGAGTTACAGCGCCCACTCCTGCTGGTAGTCCGAGTGGTCGGCGTAGACGGACGCAAGGGATTTGAGTATATCCTCGCCAGTCCCGTCGATATCCCCGCCCCATTCACTCGTAACCCGATAATCCAAACCCTCGACGTCATCGGCAAGTTTGATGATCGCCCGTTTCGCCGCGCACTCAGCCAGGGCGCGGGCTGGGCTCCACGTGGAGACGTGATTCCCACCTTCTCCGAATTGCTTGATATTCCCATCCCCCAGCGCCCCGAACCACGTCACGGCCGGTGTCGGTCCCGACGCGACCCACTTTGCAGCCTTCTGTGCAGCCTGCTCATCGTCGGTTATGCGCGCTTCCAGGAACTCGGTAATCGTCATGCTCATATCATCCTTCATGCGCTCACTTCCTGCTCGGTTGTTTCGTTTGCGTCCAATGCGGTAAGCAGCCATGACACCTGATCGCCCATCCATCCAGCTTCACAGGATCCGCACTCGATATCCCAGTCGCCAATCTTCTTCATGTTGCCCTCATCGTCCCAGCAGCCGAGGGACAGGCATGTCTTCCGCTCATCGCCATATGTCGCCCAGCCGCACGACGGACAGACCTTGCCAACGAGCTTCCGTCGCGGCTTGACCGGCCACAGCATGGCATTGATGGCGTCAATCCACCCGAGCGCTTCATGAGCAATGTAGTTATCCCATGCGGGGTCGAGATCCATCGCCGCGAGATGCTGAAGTAGTTCCTCCAGTGAGGTCCGCCAGAGTTCGCCAGTAACCTCCTGGTAGTCGCGGCGTGCGTCCGTCTCAATCTCACGGATCAGGTCAAGCGCGGACGGGTCAATCGGGATTGGCGGGCCGCTTGCACCGCCGCCTGAACCGTTCCGCCCCGGCGTGACAGCCTCGCGGAGTTCAGTGAGCAGCGCGGGCACCTTACGGGCGTTGCCTTCGTGGTCTAGGCGTAAGTGTTCGCGGGTTAGGCGGTGGATGGAATCCTTCAGCGTCACGCTTCCCCCTGTGTAATGGTGACCATGACGCCAGGTTTCCCGTGGTACGTCTTGGTTGCGGTGATTGAAACCACGCGGGCGTCGTCGGTGATGACTCCCGGCTGCGTTTTGGTTGTGGACAGTGAATCGAGGCAGCCGCGGATCAACTTATCGAGATCCGGCTTCACAGCTGGCAATGACCAGCGCGGGCGTTTAGGTGGTGCGATCTGAAACACGAGATTGACCACGAGCGGCCCGTCAAGCGGTTCGCCCTCATGTCTCGCCATGGTTGCGGCGCGGATCTTGTTGCGCCATTCCCGCAACTTGGGGGTGACGCCGACAACGCGGCCACCGTAGACGTTCACGGAACCTTGCGGGATGGGTGTTCCTGGTATGAATGCATGGATCATGTCGGCTCCTCGTCGTGGTGAGGGAGTGTGGCGAAACGGCGCAATATGGCGCGCCGACTAAATCTCAGTGGCGGATTGCTGGTCATGAGCGCATTGGCCTCACCGTGAGCCGCCCAGTATTCCGCCATGAGTTCCGCATCCGTGAACCGCTTATCAATGGCGGTGATTGCTGCGGGTGCCCATGCGCCTCCGATGAAGTAAACGTCGTCGGCGGTTGGGTGCTTGGGGTAGAGCGTGAATGGCGCTACAGCGGCCTCTCGCGCCTCAGGACCAACAGGAAGCCCTTCAGCCACTTCCGTCGCGTCTAAGGTGCCTTTATGTGGCTGTGGGCCGGTCATGAGCCTTCACCCGCCGTGGGCCACTCAGCCAGCACGAGCTCCTCAGCGCGGAACCAGAGCGGGGCGGGGAAGTCGAGGCCGGACACATGAAACCAGCCCTCAGCTTCATCCGTAACCGTGCCCACCTGATCGAACCAGCGGGTACGGGGGGCGATGACGCGAACCTTGTCTTGCAGGGCGAACTTCATTGGGACTCCTGAGTAAGTGACATAAATAGGCGAATGGCCACGTCACGGACGACGTTGACCGTTACGGCATTGCCGCACTGCTTGTAGCGCTGAGTGTCTTTCCCGACAGTCCACCCGTCGGGGAATCCCTGTAGGCGTTCACACTCGGTTGGGGTCAACTTCCGCACGGGCAGATCGCCGCTTATGAGTTGCGCGATCCCAGTCCGTGCCCCGTGGTAGTCGATGCCTTTCCAGTAGTTGGCGTCCAGGCATGTTGAGATGTCCCGCTGGGCATCGCCAACGTCGGCGCCACGTCGGTTGCGAACAACCGCAAACTTGGCCAACTCCGGACCGCCGGAAGTGACGCCGGGGTTGAGAGTCGGGCTCAGGAAGGGCTCGTAGATCCGCTGACTAGCACTTCCACCCCGCGTGATCTCGCGCAAATTTCCTTCACTTTCTTGAGTGAAAGGAAATACTTGTCGTCTACTTGGTCCTCCAAGATGTCCAACAATGTAGATGCGTTCTCGATTTTGTGGGACGCCGTGATTCTTGCTGTTGAGAACCTGCCATTCCACGCCGTACCCCAGCTCAGTAAGCGTGTTGATGATGGTTCGGATAGTGTCCCCTCCGTCATGTGAGAGAAGTCCCTTGACGTTTTCGAGGATGAAGTTCCGGGGCTGCTTAGCTTTGAGGATCCGGGCGATGTCGAAAAAAAGCGTTCCTCTAGCTTCTTCAAAACCTCGACGCTTGCCGGCGATGCTGAATGCCTGGCAAGGGAATCCACCCACGAGTAGGTCAAAGTCTGGAAGATCGGCAGCATTGATTCCTGTAGCGTCGCCGTAGTTGTCATGATTGAAGTGCTCCTCGTAGGTCTTGATGGCGTGGGTGTCGATTTCGGAGTAACCGACGCATTCAGTGGTGAGGCCGCGTTCCCGGGCGGCTTGCTCGATGCCCAACTCGAAACCGCCAATACCGGAGAACATGCTGAAGTAGCGGATGGCTGGCTTCATTGGTTAGCCACCCACTCCACAGATCCGCACACGCAGCAGCGCCAGTAGCCGCTATCGGCGTTATCGTCCGCATAACCGCAGTACCAGCACCTGAAGCGGATAACAGTCGGCACATGCTCTTCGATCAGCAGCTCCAGGTCGTTGATGCATAGACATGGGTGCGACAGTCGGTCATCAACCAAGGCTTGAAGTGCAACCCTGAGGCTTTCGTCGCTCATTTGGGCTCCTCACAGTTGTGGCAGTGGTCATCGCAGATGTGGGGGTTGCAGAGTGGGCAATCGTCGGGTTCATCGCCATGCCACTCTTCGAAGGATTCGTATGGCGCCGTACGGATGGTCGTCATGGTTCGTTCCTTTCGCGTCCGTCTAGTGAGTGGTGTGATATGAGCCAACCGTTGGATCCGTCTTCACGGAACACGGCTTCAATATCCGGGCCACAGGGGCAGTCGTCGTCCTCGTGTTCGATGAGGTCATTGATCGGCTCGACGTGGATAGTGCTCATCGGGGACCACTCCCTCGAAGCCAGGCGCCGACGAGCTTTGCAATAAGCCGCTGGTTTTGCCAAGGGGCATCGGTGGATTGCTTGTCCGCCAGAGCGGCGAGCGCATCCACATATCGCGATGCGCCCTCCATGCATTCAGCCCAGTCCTCGGCGTACCCGTCAGGCTCGTTGCGATCCTCGTATGCGGCCGGCAATCGGACGTAGCAAGTCTCGTAGATGACCTGCGCTATGGCCTGCCGAGGGGTTGGTGAACAGGGCTCCTGGTCTGAGGCATCCACGCATTCCTGCGGCTCCCACTCGCCCGGCGAAGCCCTTTTAACGACACGCGGGTTAGTCCACGGTCGCTGGGCCACTGCACCACTCGACTGGATGCCACGGTCGCTCACCCCATGGTCCGGCGCTTTTTGAGTCCCACCGTCGGGGGCAATGTACTGGGCCATCGCCGTCTCGTAGCCCTCATTGAAGCTGCGGGCGTGCTGCTCCATATCGTGGTGGTGGACGTGGATATGTATGGCTCCTGCTGTCGTTTTCATATCTCTCCTTCAGGTAAAGCGGTAGGGTCATCGAGCCGCACATATCCGCACTCCGCGAGCGCATCGGGCACCACAATTAGCCAGCGGTCACCGAACAGGTCGTCGCGGATAACTCCCTCGTAGAGGGTGCCCAGGACTTTCGGATCGACCAGCCTGTGGTAGCCGACAATCTCAAGCTCCACGCCTACGTGATTTCGGTACTTGCCTATCGGGCCTGTCATTTGGCGCCCCCTCCGGACATAGAAGAAGCCGCAGCATCCGCTACGGCTTCGTGGGTTTCTTCTTCGATGATGCGCAGTAGGACGTTCCGCGCTGTCGGCGTCATGTCGTCCGGGTAGAGCAGGCGTATCGCCGCTTTGAGTCGTTCGCTCACAGTCGGCCCCGCGCTTTCAGGTCGGCTATGCGCTCCTGCCTGCCGACTTCAAGCAGCCGGTCCCACTCCTCGGGGTTTCGGGAACGCCAGGAGTTCGGATGCTTGACAATCGGGCCGGCGGTGATCGCGCTCGTCTTTGCTTCCCGGCTGTTTTTGATGTTCGCGGACCGTTTGCTGATCGCGCCCGGACTTGCCGCGATGGACTCGTTAGCCTTGTAGTGCTCCAGCACCGCCTGCTTGGCTATGTCGCCAGGGATGTTCCGCATGGCATAGGCCCACGTCTCGGCCGACGCTTCATTGAGCATCACGCGGGGGTCTACCTGGTTGATCCATGTGAGCATTGCGATTGTCTGCTTGTGGTCCATTACGCCTCCAATTCGAGTGATGCCTGTTGCGCGTCGTATGCCTGAAGCATCGCCATGCCTTTAGCGAGGCCGCGGGCGCTGTGGTCCGGGTGTGCTTGCTGCCCTGATCGTGAGTTGAGGATCCAGTTACGCCACGTCGCAGCCCAGTCGAGCTTCGTGGCGTCCTTCCCGGATTTCGCTACCCAGTAGTTGATGAACTTCTCTGTCTCGGTCATGAGGTCCGCGTCCGGTGCCTTGCTGGATGCCCAGAGCCGCATTTCCGGGGTGATGGTGAAGTCTTCGCTGAGTCGCGAGGCCCGCTTGCGGGGCGTCACACCACCTTTAGGTGGTGTTGTATCTGTATCTGTATCTGTATCTGTATCTGTATCTGCTACAGGTTTGCTAGGCGTTTGCTCTGGCATTTGCTTAGCATTTGCTAGAGCATTTGCTTTCGCTTTGCCACCCTTAGCACCAGCCAACGCCCGCGCCGTTCTGCGGATTTCGACCTCTTCGGCGCTCTGTTGATGTTCCAAATAGTCGTGCATTTCATAGCCAAAGTCGGATGCCTTCACGAAGCCTACTGTCAGTAGTTCTTTTCGGGATTTTGCTGAAAAAAGCTTGGAAAATTGTGTTTTAGTCAGCTTTCCGTCGTTCAGATTCCGGGAGCAGTAGCACCAGGCCTCGATGAGTTGGCGGAATGCTTTGTCGCTCAACTCGAAAGCTTTGGGGTGTTCAGGGAATCCGTTGTGCAGCTTGAAGAACAGTCGGTCACTACTCATGCCTTCACCAAAACTCCCCCATACCTGTCCCAGCTCGCAGCTTCCCGCGTAGCCATTCCAAGCCCGCTACTGCCGCCATAGACGGGCGCCGGTTGAGCTGCGATGATGTGGCCGTACTGCTCTCGGTAGGCGAGCGCTTCGGGTGTTGGCGTGTAGGTAGCTATGGGTTCGAGTCGTTTGCGTGCGGCACGGATCCGGGCGAGTTCCTTTTCCTTCGCTGTGGTTTCGGCGAGGATGGCGGCGCGGAAATGTTGGAGCCGTTCCATTTCGATATGGATTTCGTCGGCGGTCTGCACTGCGGGCGATTTGCCCTGGTAGGTGTACGTCATTTCCCCCTCCTCTCTTTCTCGATGTTGTAGATGGCTTGGCGGGATGTTGGATCACGGTAGGTCGCCAGTGCACCGCCTGTAATGGTTGCGGGGCGTGCGTCGTCCCAGTGGCAGGCGCATGACCATGCCGATGCGCATGCGTATGGCGACCAGCAGCACCCGCGGGCACAGGGGGTCATGCGGCGGCTCGGCAGTCGCGGCATTCGGTGGGCTTGGAGCGGCTGATGTTGAAGCGGAACAGGATGCCGCAGCGGGTGCAGATGCGTTCGCCAGACTTCAAGGCGGGCGGGTATGGGGTGGAGCGGGCGCGGAGAGTTGACAGCATTACGCCGCGTCAATCCGGTGCGTGATAAACCGCTCGATTCGGCCCACGTCGAGCCCGGTCCAGTGCACGTCGCCGTCTGGTGTGGATACGTAGACAACGGGCGCCCCGGTGTAGCCGAGTCCCTTGACGTAGGCGAGCGCGGTTTCATCCTTGGTGACATCGACTTCCGTGTAGTAGATGTCCGCTGCGTCAAGTTTCTTCTTCGTCATTCGGCACGGTTGGCAGTTTGGTTTTGAAAACAGCACGACTGCGGCACCATCTCGGGCCTGGATGCGCTGGGAGAGGTCAGTGATGGTCATGAGAAGTTCCTTCCGGCCAGCGGCGCCCAACCGGGTGAGGGTTGGGCGCCGGGCACTGTTTGGGGGCAACAAAAAACCGCCTCGGTGGGCGGTGTGGGGGAGTTAACTCAGGTGGGCTATTTCCGCAACCTTGGAACGTCGGTGGCCAGCGGCTCCGGCGCCCTCCTCCCGTGCGGGTTGTCTTTGGCCATCGTCTCGGAGAACTGCCGGAGCGCCAGCCAGGACAGGACGTGGTTCATCCCTTCCAGCCACGCGGCGGACTGCGCTTCAGTGATGGCTTCCTTGAACTGGTCCAAGCCTTCCACCCGGACGACGACTTCAAGCGGCACTGTCTTCGCCATTATGGGGTCTCCTCTGCCGCGATGCGCTTGCGGATTTCGATGCCTACCTGGATGGGCATAGGGTCGGCGAGCATGATGTCCTGCACATAGAAGCCCTGCTGTTCGAGTTCTGCCCGGAACTCATGCCGGTCATTCCACGGCAGCGCGGTCACGTCGTAGAACTGTTCGGTGGCGCCGCCCCATTTGGGGAAAGCGCGGAGGATCTGCTGCTGGGCGGGCACGGGCGTGCCGATCATGCCCGGTCCTCGATCCACATGGCCACCAGCATCACGGCGAGTATGAGCAGTCCGATGCAGGCGGGAATCCAGAACGGGGCGAGCACCCACCACCACGACCAGGTGATGACGTTGCAGAGCTTGAGCACGATGAAGACGATGCCCAGCACGGACGCGAAGGATATTCCCGAGGTCTGGTTCATGCGAACATTCCTACTTCCGAAGCTGCGGGACGTTGATCGCGAGTGGCTGGTCCGACTGGAGGTAGTCGAAGTTCGTTTCGACCATGACGTCGTCGGATGTGAAGAAGAAGATGCCGGGGTCGCCGTTGCCGTAGGACCCGTCATCCTTCGCGGAGTCCACTACGTGCCCACTGGAGTGGGCGTAGATGACTTCGGTGTCCGGGCCGATCTGGGAGGCGTTGGAGCTAATCTTTCCCTTAGTGACGTAGTAGCCGACGATCTGCCCGAAGTTCATCAGGTAGAGGTAGCGTTCGGCGCTGGGGTTTTCCTCGCGGTCACGCTTCCTTTCGAGGTTCTTTTTCTCCAGTGAGTCCTTGATCTGAGAGGCGCCCTGTGCCTGCTTGCGCTTGTCATACTCGGTGGTGCAGCCTGTGAGTGCGAGGCTGGCGGCGAGGGTGATGGTTGCGATGGTTGCGATGCGCTTATTCATGGAGGCTCCTACTTGCAGTCGGTGGCGGGGTTGGTCTGGTCGATCTGGTACGGCAGGTCCGTGGACTTGAAGTCCTCGGATAGGAACTTGCGGGACTCTGCGTCGTAGTCGGCGGTAGCGGACATGCAAACGGTAGTGACTCCGGTGAGGTTGGTCTGCAAGGTTGGATTCGTTGGATCCGCGTCCAATGCGGACTTGTGGACGGCAATCTTTCGGTCGGCGGCAATCACAGACTGATACTGCTTCTCAAACCGGGCTTGCGCGGCGGTCCAGTTCTCTGCGGAGTTCTTTGTCTTGATGGCGTCGCCCTGACTTTTGGGACCGGACACGGCGACACTGATCGCCCACCCACCCCAGATGAGGAGGGTGAGTCCGATGATTCCGGCGATGATGCTGAGTGCAATTTTCATGATGCGGGGTCCGTTCGTTTGGGTGTGCTTTAAAAGGGAGGCGACTGGTCGGCGGGCGAGCCCCACGGGTCAGCCTGCGAGATATTGCCGGTCTGAGCCCGTGAGGCACCAAAGCCGCCCTGATTCTGACCGTTTCCGCCAGATGTTGCGGATGTGGAGCGCTGGGTGCGGTTCACCTTGGCGTTCGCGTACTTCAGGCTCGGGCCGATCTCGTCAACTTCGAGTTCAATGACGGTGCGCTTCTGCCCATCCTTCTCGTAGGACCGCTGCTTGAGTCGGCCCTGGACAATGACGCGCATGCCCTTGTCTGTGATGGACTCCGCAACGTTTTCAGCCATCTCCCGCCACGCGCTACAGCGGAGGAATAGGGTTTCCCCATCAACCCAGGAGTTTGAGTTCTTGTCGAAGGTCCGCGGGGTGCTTGCGACCGTAAATGTCGCTACAGCACTTCCGGTTGGAGTGAACCTCAATTCACTAGGTGCCGTGGTGTTGCCGATGATCGTGAGGAGTGTTTCGCCTGCCATGTCTATGCTTCTTCCTTTACTTGGGTCTTGATGTAGTCGAGCGTCTCGTCGTCCGCGCCTTGTGCTTTGGCGTCGATCCAGAGTGCGCGGAGTGCGTCGGTATTGCCGGTAAGTGCTGCGGCTTCGGTGCGCCAGTCGCGGGGGGTGGTGGGGGTGGCTGGCTTGGGTGCGTCGGGGAGGGGCTGGACGGTGAAGATCGCGCTCCTGCCCTTCTTAATCAGCAACGGCACCTTGAGTGGCTTATCAATGCCGCTCATATGGCTGATCCGCGAGCCACCCACAGCAGCACCGCCGAACTCCACTGAGTTGTCGCAGTAGAGCGTCACGCGCTGGCCTGCGTAGTTGGCTGCATTTGCTCCCCATGCTGCGGCGATCACCCTTCGCATGGATTTGCCCGGCCTCCACACGCGGGGGAAGTCGGCAAGGTGGAAGTTGAATGGTTGTTCCGCGTTGTGCCGGCTGACACTCTCAATGGTGAAGGTGCGCGGCCCGCCCACCAGGTCTACGGCGTCGAGCTGGTCACTCTTCGGCGCCAAGCTCTCGGTCATATCTAGGTCCATCAGTACATCTCCATTTCGGGGAATAGGTCGATTCGTTCGGTAACGGGCATGCCGGCGGTGATTGCGTTGTAGCGCGCCACCATTTCATTGGCTGTCATCTCGAACTCTGCGACAGACGCCTTGATGGCTGCCTGCCATTTATCGTCAGGCTCTACGCGCTTCCGCCATAACGGCATGCCTCCGTTATAGGACAGGAAGTCGATCCATTCGCGGCCCGATACGAGCAACCCCGTCTGACACTGGGCCATGTGTTCGAGCGGGACAGCATCAGCCAGGATCGTCGCCAGGTGCTTCTTCTGGCGCGGCGCCTTGATTTCCAGTAGCCCATCATCGCCCACTAAGCCATCGGGCGAGAATCCGATCTTGTAGCCGCCGAAGTCGCGGACCATGAATCCAATTTCGGCAGCGGTCGCGTAGTTCTCGCTGTAGAT
>JBKKAL010000059.1:0-18266 GCA_046714695.1 Pyrinomonadaceae bacterium | reverse complement strand
AGCGCGTTCAGTTCACTCGCGAGGCTGGCGATGATTGGCGCCGCGCCGGTTCCTGTGCCGCCGCCGAGTCCCGTCGTCACAAAGACCATGTCCGCGCCTTCGAGCGCTTCGATAATCTTTTCGGTGTCTTCGAGCGCGGCGTTACGACCCATTTCAGGGTTCGCGCCCGCGCCCAGACCCTTCGTTAGTTTGCTGCCGAGTTGAATCTTAATCGGCGCGCGCGAACGCTTCAGCGCCTGCAAGTCGGTGTTCGCGACCAGAAACTCGATGCCCTCAATGCCGGACTCGATCATCCGGTTGACGGCGTTGCTGCCGCCGCCGCCGACGCCGATAACCTTGATCCGCGCGCCGGTGATCGGCGGATCGTCGTCGATGAAAATATTAATGCCGCTGCCCGGTTGACGGCCTTCCGGTATCATCATGAATAGTTCCTCTCTCGCACGAAGTGAGATGTGCTTCGAATGCGCGTCATGCGGTTATCTTGGGTACTGCACGCCAACCATACCAATATATAGCGGACTACATCTTGTGCCGGCTGGCGCGGCAGCATACAACAACTTGTCAAAAAATACTACTGAAACGATTGCGAAATTTAGAGACGAAATGGGTCAATCGCGCTGTCGAGCCGCGTTTGCCCAGCCCTGAGCGTGATTCCGCCGTTTGCGCGCGCTGCGCCACAAGCGAGAGACCGGCGGCGGCGGCCCACGCGGGACTTTGAATATCCTCGATCAGACCTCCGAAGCGATCACGCTCCGGATAGCCGAGTCGCACCGGCGCATCAAAGACCTGCTCGGCAATCTCGCACATGCCGTCAAGCAAAGAGCCTCCGCCCGTCAAAACTATGCCGCTCGATAACTGTCGCTCCCATCCGCTCTCTTTGATCTCGTCGGCGACATGCATCAAGACCTCTTCGGCGCGCGGCTGTAAAATATCGCAGAGAATCTGTCGCGAGAGCTGGCGCGGAGCGCGCCCGCCCACCGATGGAACTTCAACCAGCTCGCCTCGCTCCATCTCGCTCAAACTAGAACTGGACGCGCAACCGACAGTGCGTTTTATCTTTTCCGCTTCAGGGATCGGCGTGCGCAGTCCGAAGGCGATGTCGTTTGTAAAGTGCGAGCCGCCGAGCGGAAAAACGGCCGTGTGCTGCACAGCGCCCCGCTGGTAGATCACAAGCCCGGTCGTCTCCGCGCCGATGTCCACGAGCGCCGCACCGAACTCCTTATCGTCATCCGTCAAAGAGGCTTCGGCGGCGGCGAGTTGTTCGAGCACCATGTCGGCGACCACGAGCCCGGCGCGATTGACGGCGTTGATCGCGTTCTGCCGCGCCGTCACAGGACTGGTGACGATGTGAACCTTAACGGCCAGGCGTGCGCCGATCATACCGATGGGATCGTTGATGCCGTCCTGATCGTCAACGATGAACTCCTGCGGCAGACGATCAACTATCTCGCGCCCGGCGGGAAGCTGTATAGCGCAGGCCGAATCAATGGCGCGCCGCACATCGTCCGGCGTGATCTCGCGGTCGCGTCCCGTCACGGCGACAATCGCCTGCCCGTTAAAACCCATGATGTGCGAGCCCGCCAGGTTGATCACGACCTCTTCGGTCTCAAGGCCGCTCATTCGCTCGGCCTCTTCGACGGCGCGCTTGATGGCATCAACGGCGGCTTCCGGGTTGACGATAACGCCCTTACGAAGACCGCGCGCCTCCGCCTCGCCGATACCGACGATGTCAATCAATCCGCTGTCGCCCGCCTCGCCGACGATACACGTCACTTTGCTGGTCCCGATGTCGAGGCCGACCGTATGTGACGCGCGCTTAGCCATAAATTTCCTCTCTCAAGTTTCCGTCTAACTAAATTCCGTATCTACGATTTCAAAGCTCGGCCTCTTGTTCCGCGTGATGAATAGCCCCTGGATCTGATCAAACCGGGGCGGCCAACGCTCACCCGACGCGGCGCGGTCTGGTCTCACTCTTCGCTCTGTCCGATTTTTTCTCTTTAGCTTCGCGCTCTTTCTTACGGCGCTCGGTCTCCTCTTTCGTGCGCGCCGACGCTCTCTCACGATTGGCCTGCTTTTCCTTTGTTGCCGGACGCTCACTCACTCTCGCCTTTACGATCTCCGCATCGTCCGGACTACGCGGCGGCTCGCTCGTGCTCGGCACTTGCGCGTCCGGTCTGAGGCCGACGACCAGATGGCTGCCTTTGGCGACGCCCTGCGAAGCGTCTATATACATGATGAATGGCCCGCGCGCTGTATTGCGCTGGTTATCAAGCTCCAGCAGAGCGCGACTAAGGCGATTACCGAAATCTTCTCGTCCTAATCTGACTTCGATTTGTGAATCGTCGCCCGCCAGTTGCGCGCGCACATCACGCAGGTCATCCAGATTGACCTCGCTGACACGCTCGCTCAAACCCAAACGCTCCCACTCTGTGCGCATCTGCTCATACGCCTGCATGCGCTCGCGATTGGCTGCTCGCGCCGCGCTCGTCTCTGATTCTTCCAGCCCGCGTATAAAAAATGGCGGCATCTGATCTGTCGGCGAAATCTGGCTAAGCATCACAGCATCCGTATCAACCCAGACTAATCGTCCCGCAGAGGTACGCACGACGGCGCGCGGCACGCGCTCTGTAATGCGCACGCGCAGGCCGTCGGGCAAAACGCGCGAGACAACGGCGCTACGCACCCACGGCAGCCCTTGTAGCTCTGTGCTGATTGCACCGAGATCTGCGCGCCAGACGCCGGTCTGCGCCGCAGCGCGACGCACTAACCCTTTGATTTCATCGGCGGATGCGCGCGAAGTGCTGTTGACTTCGACCTTGCGCGCCTGAAAGAAGGAGGCAGAGGCGGCCGCGCGATAGCCTGCGAAGATGAGCAGGCCCGTCGCGACGGCGAGCGTGATTTTTCCGACGAGTGGAAAGTAAGAGAGAGCCCGGCGCAAACCACTCGCGCCCCGTTGACTGGCAGAAGCGCTGCCGCGCTCGCGTCGCGCAGGACGCTGCACCATAGCGCCCGCGCTCGCTTTACTCGATTGCGCGCCGCGCCCCGTCGCTCTCGGTGTGATGACCTGCTCTCTCAATTCTCTTCTTCCTTTTCAGGCACGCTTTCATCCGTCTCTTCGAGCGGCGTTGCGGCGCGCCATAACTCCACCTCGTATTCCAACTCGATGCCATGCTCGCGCCGGACGCGCTCTCTGATCTCTTCGGCCAGGGCGAGCGCATCCGATGCCTGCGCGTTCTCGCCCTCAGTGACGATAAAGTTGGCGTGGATGGGCGAGATCAAAGCGCCGCCTTTGCGCTGGCCCTTCATCCCCATCTCGTCAATGATCTTGCCCGTGCCGACTGCGCTGCCGGGAGGATTTTTGAAGAAGCATCCGGCGCTGCGAGAGCTGTGCGGCTGTGTCGCCATGCGCTTCTGTTTGGCCTCCTTCATACGCGCTCCGATCTTCGCCGGATCGTCGGGCCTCAGATGAAGCGTTGCGCCCAGCAGAAGCTCGCCCTCGCGAAAAGATGTATGGCGATAATCCCACTTGACCTCGCTGCCCGGCACTTCCACGACGCGACCTCCGCGCGCCACTCTGACCACCTCCGTCACCGTTCCGATCTCGTGGCCGTAAGCTCCCGCGTTCATCCACAGAGCCCCACCGACAGTTCCCGGAATACCGCCAAGGCCCTCTATGCCCGCGAGGCCCCGTCGCCCGGCATCAATGCACAACCGCGGCAGAGAGTAGCCCGCGCTTACGGAAACGCGCTCGCCGTCGAAACGCGCCTCGCCTTTAAGCTCCTTGAGACTGACGACCACGTAATGATGATCCGCGTCGTCGGCCAGGATATTGCTTCCCGAACCGAGCGCGCGCCACGCCACATCCGCTTCGTCCAATGCGTGAACTACCACTGCCGCCTGCTCTTCCGTCTCGGGCGAGATGACCCAATCAATCGCGCCGCCGACGCGCAAGCTGGTCAATTCCGCGAAGCGCCGACCACGCTCGGCGCGCACGCCCAGGCGGGCCGCGATCTCTTCAATCGCGCGGTCACGCTTCTCGAAATTTAACTCTTCCCTTTTCAATTGTTTCCTGACCCTACTGGTTAATACTGTTGTCATCTTGAATCCGAAGTTTGCAATCTCAAAAATTTAACGTCCTGTAATAAAACCGGCATCACGCGGTCGCGCTTTGACCGCGAAGCAATTCAAGAAGCTGTTCGCCCGCGCGATAGACAGGGCCAGCACCGAGCGTGATGACCAGATCACCGGCGCGCACCTGGCCTCTGAGCATCTCTGCCGCTCCATCGAGTGCGCCGATGTAGTGCGCGTTCTTGTGGCCGTAACGCTTGATGGCCTCCGTCAGCGCCTCGGATGTAATGCCGTCAATAGGGTCTTCGCTCGCCGCATAGATGTCCGTTACAAAGAGCACATCGGCGTTATTGAAGGAGCGCGCAAACTCTTCCATCAAATCCTTTGTGCGGCTAAAGCGGTGCGGTTGAAAGAGCACGACCATGCGCCTTCCTGAGGAGCCGATCTTGGCGGCGGCCAGCGTTGCCTTGATCTCCGTCGGGTGATGACCGTAATCATCCACGACGAGCACGCCCGATTCTTCGCCCCTGTTTTGAAATCGCCGCTCGGCTCCCGCAAACTCGCCGAGGGCCTCAGCGATCTTCTCGAACGCGACTTCCAGCTCAAGCGCGACGGCGATGGCCGCCAGCGAGTTATAAATATTGTGCAGCCCCGGCACGCGCAAGCCCACATCGCCTATGACTTCGTCGCCGCGCCACACAGTAAACTTCGACCCGAACTCTTCGTTAAAACGAATGCCGTGGGCGGAGATGTCCGCCTG
Organism: Pyrinomonadaceae bacterium; assembly: GCA_046714695.1. GTDB lineage: Bacteria > Acidobacteriota > Blastocatellia > Pyrinomonadales > Pyrinomonadaceae > DASQYE01. The sequence continues at coordinate 13,438 of JBKKAL010000059.1, read as the reverse complement.
CGCGCTTAACCCGTAGGTCACACGACGACGCTGCACGCGCGGGATGACGGCCTGCACGTGCGGATCATCAAGACAAAGAATCGCCGCCCCGTAGAACGGAACCTTGTTGACGAAATCCTCGAAGCTGTCGCGCACGTCAGTCATATCCTTGTAGTGATCCATATGCTCGCGATCAATATTGGTGACGACGGCAATCGTCGGCGTCAGCATCAGAAACGAGCGGTCGCTTTCGTCCGCTTCGACGACCATCAGATCACCCTTGCCGAGCCGCGCGTTCGAGCCGAAGGCCTGAACCACGCCGCCCACGACAAACGTCGGATCAAGATCGGCGCGACCGAGCACGGTCGCGATCATCGAAGTGGTCGTCGTCTTGCCGTGCGAGCCCGCGACCGCGATCGAATTTGGCTTGAGCCGCATCAATTCCGCCAGCATCTCTGCGCGCGGAATAACTGGAATCGAACGCTGCCGGGCTTCGATGATCTCCGGATTGTCGTCGCGCACGGCAGCCGAGCGAACCACCACATGAGCATCTCCCACATTCTCCGCCCTGTGTCCTTCTGCAAATTCGACGCCCAATTTTTGAAGACGTTTCGTCACGCTCGAACTCTTCAAATCCGATCCCGACACGCGAAAGCTGAGATTGCACAAAACTTCAGCGATGCCGGACATGCCGATGCCGCCGATGCCGACGAAATGAATATGTTGAATGCGACGAAACATCTTTCCATTTTGGATTTTGGATTGCCGATTTTGGATTAACGAACGGATTGAACAGGAGCAACAAGCTATCTTTCAATCCAAAATCCAAAATCTAAAATCCAAAATTCACGTTACCATCTTTTCCATCAACTCCACTGTCGCCTTTGCCGCGTCGCCGCGTGCGAGTCGGCGGCTTGCTTCTTCCATCCGTGATAGCTCGTCTGGCGACGCGACGAGCCTTGTGATCTCTGCCGCAAGATGCTCACCCGTCAACTCCTGCTGCAAAATCATGCGAGCCGCTCCTGATGATTGAAGCGCCTCGGCGTTCTTGCGCTGGTGATCGTCGGCGGCAAACGGGAACGGAACCATGATCGCCGCTTTGCCCGCCGCGACCAGCTCTGCGCTCGTCGTCGCTCCGGCGCGACAGATGACGAGGTCGGTCACGGCAAATGATGCGACCATATCATCTATGTAGCGCCGCACGTCCGAGCGCTCAGTCCAGCCCGCATCCTCGTATCGTTTACGCACCTTCTCGAAATCGGCTTCGCCCGTCTGGTGCGTGATGTAAAGAACCTCTCCGTGCGCCTGCATGTGCGCGAGCGCGGCCGTCATCGCTTCATTGATCGCGCGTGCGCCCTGCGAGCCGCCGAAGACGAGCACGGAAAATCGTGCGGCATCGCGTGGCTTCCGAGGGATGTCAAAGAACTCGCGCCTGACGGGATTTCCCGTGACGACGCCCTTGCCGCGAAAGTATGGAAGCGCCGCTTCAAACGAGACGGTCGCGCGATCAACAAAGCGCGCGAGCACGCGATTGGTCCAGCCCGGCAGCGCGTTCGATTCCATGACGAGCGTCGGTACTCGCATCAAAGCGGCTGTCAAAAGCACCGGCCCGGAAACGTACCCTCCCGCGCCAATCACTATGTCCGGTCGAAACTCGCGAATCAGACGACGAGCCGCGATAAAGCTCTTGGGCAAAAGTAGTAGGCCGCGCACGCGCGCGCCCAATCCAACGTTCTTCAGCCCGGCGCTTTCAATGAGCGAAAGTTCAAAACCCGCCTGCGGCACGAGCCGCGTCTCAAGGCCGCGCGCAGTTCCGACGAACCGAACCACTGAGCCCGCGTCGCGTCGCATCAACTCCTTCGCCACCGCGACACCGGGATAGATATGCCCGCCCGTCCCTCCGGCAGCAACCAGCACGCGCATCTTTTTAGCTCCGCGCCTCTGGTTGCCACGCCACCGCGGAAGACCTTGGCACCTGGATCGCTGCATGAGCGCGCGAGGTGCGGCGTTCCTGCGGTCTTTCGAGCGCAGCCAGTCCCTGCGCGCTCGTCGTCGCTCCCGCGTATTGCGAGATATTCAGCAGGATGCCGACGCCAACCAGAGTCGGCACGAGCGACGATCCTCCATAAGAGATAAACGGCAGCGGAATGCCCTTGGTCGGTACGAGCGACAGCACCACGCTGATATTAAAAAGCGCCTGCGTGACAATCGTCGCCACCAGCCCCAGACCGAGAAGAAGGCCGAACCTGTCTGGCGCAAGCAATGCTGCGCGCAGTCCCCGCCACAGAAGGACGCCAAAGATTGCAACAACCATCAGCGCGCCGAACAATCCCAGCTCTTCGCCGATGACAGCAAAAATAAAATCCGAATGCGCGAACGGCAGAAAGAACATCTTCTGTTTGCCCTGCGCAAACCCGAGCCCGTTCAAGCCCCCCGAACCGACCGCGATCAACGATTGCACCACCTGAAAACCTTTGTCCTGCGTATCGGCCCAGGGGTTCAGAAACGTGATCATCCGCTGCAAACGCCACGGCACGAAGATCAGCAATCCGACGAGCCCTAGAAGGGCCGGAGCAGCCGCCATCCCCAGATGCAGAAGGCGCGTGCCCGCCGTGTAAGAGATGACGACGAAGACGACCATCAACATCATCGCCGTCCCCAAATCCGGCTCCGCCACCACCAGCACTGCGAGCAAACCCGTGACGATTATCGAAGGCGCAAACGTTCTCCAGAAAGAACTCTCATCGCCCGCTCGCTTCTCAAAGAAATAGGCGAGAAAGATCGTCAACGCGAGCTTCGAGAATTCCGACGGCTGGATGGAGAAGCCTGCGAACTTGATCCAGCGATGCGCGCCGTTGATACGCGGGAAAGCAAAGACGGCGAGCAGCATCAAAACCGTCAAACAGAGCAGCCCGTTGATAATCCAGCGATTGCGCAGCCGCTGGTAATCGAAATTCATCGCCGCCAACATCGCTATGAATCCGATGATTGTCCACATCGCCTGCTTTTTGACGTAGTAATACTGGCTGCCGTTCTCCTGCGCGGCGATCAGGGCCGACGCGCTGTAAACCATGACGATACCAAAGAGCGCCAGCCCGGCGGTCGCCGCAAACAACCATTTATCTGCCTGTAACTTTCGCGCCATGACTTAAGTGACAAGTGAAAGAGTGACAAGCCCACAGAGAGAGAGAAACCTCATCTCATCGCTTGCAAACTATGACTCCCCACGCTCTCCTTCAACTCTGCAACTACCTCTTTGAAAACCTGCCCGCGATGCTCGAACGATCTGAACATATCAAAGCTCGCGCACGCCGGGGCAAGCAGCACCGTATCGCCACCTTGCGCAGCCGCGAATGCGCGGCGCACGGCATCCTCCATATCAACGGCGCGCTCGCTCTCTGCTACTCCGCGCAACTCTTTTTCAATCGTCCCGGCATCCTCGCCGATCAGGATTAGTTTGCGCGCCTTCTCGCTCAGAAGCTGCGAGAGAGGAGCATACGGCGCTTGTTTGCCGCGCCCGCCGAGGATAAGAACGATCTTGCCCGGGTCGTCCATGAAGGCTTCGAGCGCCTTGAGGGTCGCATCAACGCTCGTCGCCTTCGAGTCGTTGTAGAAGCGCACCCCCTCGATCTCCGCGACCTGTTCGAGGCGATGCTCGACCGCACGAAAGCGACCAACCGTCCCGCGCATTGATTCCACGGAAGCGCCGCAGGCTAATCCGGCAGCAAGAGCCGCCAGCACATTCTCCACGTTATGCAACCCGCGCAAAGCAATCTCATCGCGTGTCATAAGCGCGCGCTCGCCTTCACTCGTGCGCGAGACCAGCTCGCGCCCGCCGCGCAAGTAAAGTCCTTCATCAAGCTCGCGTCGCGTGCTAAAGAGCGTCACGTGCGCGCGCAGGCCCTTGGCCCAGGAAGAGACGATCTCGTCGTCGGCATTCAGAATCGCAACATCGCCTGCCTCCTGGTTGCGAAAGATGCGATGCTTGGCGGCCGCGTAATCCGTCACGCGTTCGTAGCGATCCATGTGATTCGGCGTGACGTTCAAGACAACGGCCACCTGGGGGTGAAAATCCACAATCGTTTCAAGTTGAAAGCTCGAAAGCTCAACGACCGTCCAGCCATCGTCGCGCGACGAGTCAACCATCGAGATAAGCGGTGTGCCGATATTACCGCCGACCTGCACACTGATCCCTGCGTCCTTCAGCAGCTCTCCGATAAGAGTTGTGGTCGTCGTCTTCCCGTTTGTCCCCGTGATGGCGACTACGCGCCCGCGCAAGTGTCGCGCGGCCAGCTCGACCTCTCCGATCACTTCGGCTCCGGCGCGGTCGGCGTAGCGGGCAGGGATAATCTTCGTCGGCACGCCCGGACTCAACACGACCAGCTCAACCTGATCCAACAACCACACAGGCACATCGCCCGGCACGAAACCGACGCCTTCGTCTTTGAGAGAGAGAGCCTCCGGCGGCCACTCTGCGAGCGGCTTGAGATCATTGAGCGCCACTACGGCGCCGCCCGCCGCCAGAAAGCGCGCGCAGGCAATGCCGCTCTTTGCCGCACCGATCACCAAAACTTTTTTCCCTTTAACTTCCAAAATCTCTTTCCCGCCGCTTAACTAGAAAGCGTTTCGCTTTAACGCAGCTTTAAGGTCGAAAGGCTCAGCAGGGCAAACAATATGGCGAGAATCAGAAAGCGAAACACGACTTTAGATTCACGCCAGCCCTGTAACTCGAAGTGATGGTGAAGCGGGGACATCTTAAAAACGCGCCGCCCGGTCATCTTAAAAGAAGCGACCTGTATCATCACCGACAACGCTTCGATGACGAATACGCCGCCGACCATCAACAACACGAACTCCTGTTTGGTGAGCACGCCGATAGTCCCTATGGCCCCGCCGATGGCGAGGCTTCCGACATCTCCCATAAAGACTTCGGCGGGCGGCGCGTTGTACCAGAGAAAACCAAGGCTTGCGCCCGCCATCGCTCCGCAGAAGACCGTCAACTCCGCGACCTCAGGGATATGCCTCAAGCCCAGATAACCCGCGAAGCGCTGGTCGCCCATCACGTAAGTGAGGCCGGTCAGCGCCGTCATCGCGATAAAAGTCACGCTGATCGCCAATCCGTCCAGCCCGTCCGTCAAATTCACAGCGTTGGAGGAGCCCAACAACACGCCGATGATAAAGATTATGTAAAGCCATGGCCCTATATAGCTTGCGCCTTCCGGCTCAGACGTGAGCTTAAAGAACGGGATGTTGACGTTCCATGCATACTTCCTTGAGAAGTAGAGCGCGGCCCAGACGCCGATGGCGATGGCAAACTGTGCGGCCAGTTTCTGCTTGCCCGTCAGGCCGAGGCTGCGCTGCTTGGCCATCTTGGCGTAATCATCGAAAAAGCCGATGGCGCCAAACAGCACGGTCGCGATCATCACGATCCAGACGTAAAGGCTCGACAATCTGGCCCAGAGCAACGTCGAGATAATGACGGAAGCGATAATCAGCACGCCGCCCATCGTCGGCGTCCCGCGCTTTGCCATGTGCGCCTGCGGGCCCTCTTCGCGAATCTGCTGCCCGACGTTCCAGTTCTTTAAGGCCTGTATGACTTTGCCGCCGAACACCAGCGAGATCAGCAGCGCCGTGATCGAAGCATAGGCCGTGCGAAACGTGACGTACTGAAAAACATTGAGCGCCTTGACGAGATAAGCCTCACCGTCCTTGAGACGGTTGAAGAGCAGCTCGTAGAAGATGTAATAGATCATGCCTTCAGCGTTTCAACATTAAAGAGTGATCAGTGATCAGTAATCAGTTTTTTAAATGCCGGTAATCTGTAACTCAACTGTCTGCTTTTCGATTTTAGCTGATTACTGACTACTGATTACTTCTTCTCAAATCCGTTCGTCCCCGCCGACGAGGGGGAAACGATCACGCAAGCGTGCGACCACCTTGTCTGTTCTCACACCGCGCGAGCCCTTAACTAAGATCAGGTCGCCCTCGCGCACTTCATCGGGCAGGGCATCGGCCGCCTCATCCGAGGTCTCAAAAAACCGCGTCGCATCATCTTTCATACCGCCTTCGCGCGCGCCCTCTATGATTTCGCGCGCCAGATCGCGCACTCCCCACACGAGGTCAACGCCCGCGCGAGCCATCTCGCGCCCAACCTCTCGATGCATCGCTGCGCCCTCAGGCCCAAGCTCCAGCATCTCGCCTGCGATCACGATGCGTCGGCGTGCGCCTCCAGCGCTGCCTTCCGCGATTGTTCGCACCATGCTAAGGAGCGAGCGCGGGTTAGAGTTGTACGAATCATCAACAACTGTAAACCCTGCGGCGAAATCAAGCACCTCGCCGCGCATGTGCGGGGCGACGACCGTGCGCAGAGAGAGCGCAATCTCTTCCGCGCTGATCTCAAAACAGGTCGCAACCGCCGAGGCGGCCAGCGCATTCATCAAATTATGCCTGCCGGGCATCGGCAACACGGCCTCAGCCACACCCAACGGCGTGCGCAAGATAAAGCGGCAACGACCAAGCATCGCGGTCTCGATCTCAGACGCCATTACGTCTGCTTGATTATCAATACCGAAGGTGAGCGTGCGCCCGTCATGAAGTGCGCGCATCCTTATCACATGATCATCGTCCGCATTGAGTATGGCTGTGCCCCCCGGCTTGAGCCCCTCGATCAATTCTGCCTTTGCATCGGCGATGGCCTCAATCGTCCCCAGGTACTCAAGGTGAACGGGAGCCACCAAAAGCTCGACGCCGATGTCCGGCGGCGTAATCCGGCAAAGACGCGCGATCTCGTTGGTGGGCGATGACATTCCCATCTCCAGCACGGCCACGTCGAACTCGTCAGGCGTGCGACCTTCCGTCACCATTGAGAGGACGGAGAGCGGCAGCCCCAGACCATTGTTATAGTTGCGCTCGCTCTTGAGAACGCGCCGTCCGGCAGAGCCAAGCAGGTGCGCCACAAGGTCTTTGGTCGTCGTCTTGCCCGCGCTGCCAGTGATCGCCACCACAGGCCGCGCCCACGCTTCATAAACTTTGCGGGCGAGCGTCTGCAAAGCGGCTATGCAATCATCAACCAGCAGCAACTTTGGCCGCAACGTTTCAAGCACATCATTACCATCTACATGCCCGGCGCGCGCCACTGAGGCTACGGCACCGCTCTCGAACGCCTGCGAGATAAACAGGTGCGCGTCCGCAAATGTGCCGTTGAAGCCCGCACGCTCGTAATCCTCTTGCGAGAGAGCGAAGAACAGTTCGCCCGCAGAGGTCGCACGCGAATCAATCGAAAAGCCCTCGATCTCCTTATCAAGCAACTCTGCGCCGACGGCCTCAACCGTCGCGCCCATTAAGTTCGCCGCAGTCCTGATATTCACGCTCTGAGAAGTCTCACCCTCCGTACTCGAATCTTGCGCCGGGCGGTGACGTGCGGTTCAATCTCTGATACCGACGCATGCTCCATCCAACGCCTCTATACTATTTGAATGCTCCTCGAAACCTTCCGCCTCGCGCCGCTCTTTAAGTTCGGGCATGAGTGGGGCAGTGACAATACCTTCCGCACCGCTCACATCGCACGAGCCGTTTTTTCGCAGCGTGCGATTGCGGCGCAGGCGCTTCCGGCAGGCATTTCTTCTCTGTCTCACTTCATCACAGACGCGCGTGCCTTCGTTCTGGGGGAACCTGCTCATTTTGGATTTTAGATTTTGGATTTTAGATTAACGCTTTCCGCCGTCTTGAACTTTGGAGTCGAGGCTTTCAACATGCGCTTGCTCGCCAATCCAAAATCCGAAATCTAAAATCCAAAATCACGTCTAGTCTCCTCTTCCGAACTCAATCCGCACAAGCTGGCCGGACTCTACCTCTGTGCCTGCCGCCGGGCTTTGCAGGACGGCCTGTCCTTCACCGCGCACTTCCAATTGCAAACCGAGTTGCGCGCAGATGCGCGCCGCATCACGCAGGCTGCGCCCGCGCAGGTCCGGCATCAGCACGGCACGCTTAGTCGAAGCAGCATAAACGACCTCGCTCATGCCTGCCGCTCGCCGTTCTACGCCAATCTGCGGCAAAGTTGCCCGGCGCTCGTCACGCTCGCGCTCAAGCCGCGCGCGGGCATGTGCCGAGATAGCTGTTTCATGCGAAGTCTGCGCGATCAAGTCTTGAGCGCCGGGCGCGGGTTTCAATTCTGTATCGGGCGCGATGCTCATGGCAGGCAATATCTGCTCGGCTATCTCTCGAAAGACGGGCGCGGCCACATCGCCGCCATGGTAAGCGCCGACGGGTTCGTCTATCATGACGATGATGACGACCGCTGGATTTTCGACGGGGGCGAAACCGACGAACGAGGCGACGTGTTTCGTCATCGAATAAGCCTTCGTCGCGGGATCAATTTTCTGCGCCGTGCCCGTCTTGCCCGCAGCCGTGTAGCCGTTGAGCTGCGCGAGCTTCGCCGTGCCGTTTACCGTCACGTCTTCCAGCATACCGCGAAGGGTGCGCGCCGTCTCCGCGCTGACGACGCGATGCTGTTCCGGGCTCGCCTGAAAAACAATGGAGCCGTCGGCGGCGCGTATCTCGCGCACAAGGTGCGGCGCAATTCGCACGCCGTCGTTGGCGAGCGCGCCGAAGGCCGCGGCCATCTGCACGGGCGTCACACCGATCTCTTGACCGATGGCGATCGAGCCTATCGAAGAGGGTTGCCAGCGCGCGACCACGCGCACGAGCCCGGCAGTTTCTCCGGACAACTCAACGCCCGTGCGCGAACCGAAGCCGAAGCGCTTCATATATTCGTGCATCTCCTGGTCGCCGACGCGTATACCCAACTTGATCGCAGCAACGTTGCTGGATTTCGCCAGCGCCTCGGTAATCGTCAAAGAGCCGAACGGATGATGATCGCGGATGACGCGACCCGCCACAGTGATCGAGCCCATCTGACAATCAATATGATCGTCTGGCTTGACCAGACCCTTTTCGATGGCCGCCGCGTAGGCGACGATTTTGAAGGTCGAGCCGGGCTCGTAAATATTTTGCAGCGCCTGATTGGCGCGAGCCTCGGCCGACGTGTTGCGCGCGTTGTTTGGATCAAAGGTCGGCGCGTTGGCGAGCGCCAGGATTTCGCCCGTGCGAGGGTCCAGCACGATGGCCGTGCCCGACTTGGCGCGCGCTCTCTCGACTGCTCCCGCGAGCGCCTGCTCAGTCCTGTATTGAATGACCTGATCTATAGTTAGGACGACGGATTGTCCGGGGCGCGCCGTTTGTTCAAAGCTCGAATATGGACGGCGGCGCGCATCCGTCTCGATAAAAACTTTGCCCCCAAGCCCACGCACGCGCTCGTCATAAAACTGTTCGATGCCCGCCAGCCCCACTTCGTCAAGGCCGACGAAGCCGAGCACGTGCGCCGCGAGCGATCCGTTCGGGTAACGGCGCTTCGGCTCTTTGAGCGAATAGAGGCCTTTGAGCTTGAGCGCGTTGATTCGCTCGGCCTGCACCTCGTCCAACTTGCGCGCAATCCACACAAACTTTCGATTCCCTTGCTTCGCGTCATGCAAACGCTCTTGAAGCGTGCGCGCGTCCGATCCGACGAGCGGTGCGAGTTGTGCCGACATCCCGGCGACATCCGAGACCTCGCCGGGGACAACGAAGAAGGATTCCGTATCAACGCTACGCGCCAATTCGCGACCCTCGCGATCGAGGACAAGCCCACGCATCGGGCTCGTGTCGAGCGAGTCCTGCTGCTGCACGCGCGCGCGCTCACGCAGCCAGTCGTGCTCTACGGTTTGCAGATAGACAAGGCGGGCAGTGATGGCGAACATCCAGAAGATGAGCACAGAGGCGACAATTAACACGCGGCGATGCGATGTGTCAGGACGGGCTTTAATGGAAGCGGCGGAACGCGGGCGCATCTTTTATGACTTGTCTTTTCTACCTGGATTCATGCGCGGGGGGAACCTCGAACCATCGCGCATGCGGGGGATGCTTAAAAACCGATGCTGGTAAAGGGAGAGTACGCGCTCAAGTTCCGGGCGCGTGCGCCGCCAGCCTATATCTTCCGACCCGGCCGTCAACGATGAAATGAAGCTGACGGGTTGACGAACGCCGGAGCCTGTTGCGACACGCTCGCGGCGGTGCTGCTGCTGCTGCTGTGGGCGAGGCCGATCTGGTTGGGCTGAGCCTGCTGCATTCCGATGCCCCGCGCCGCTTGTTCCAGCCGCGCCGGAGTTGTCGCCTGCTCACGCATGAGTACGAGTCGGCGCTGCTCTTCTAAAAGCCGAGAGCGTTCGCTGCGCAGCTCTTCCGTCTTGTAACCATAGCGGACGGCGGCAAAGTGTTGTCCGGCGGCATAGACGAAACCACATGTCAGCATAAAGCCGCACAGGAGCAGCGACCCCAGACGCACCAGTGCAGCCCGGTCGCGCTCGCGCGTGATAGTATGGTTCGGTTGATTAAGCGGCAATCTCTTCATGACAGTCTCAGCCTTGAATTAGCCCGGCAACGAATCGGAGCTGTAGGCTCCGAAGAGTGAGATTCAAATGACGTAAATTCAGCGCGCGGTGTCGGCCACTCCCGCGTCGAGTTTGCGACAAGCACGCAGTTTGGCGCTGCGCGCTCGTGGGTTTTCGTCCCGTTCCGCCTGACCCGGCACGATGGGACGACGTGTCAAGATATCAACCGTGCGGCGCGCTCCGCATGAACAGACGGGCACGCGCGGCGGACATTCGCATCGTCCTGCGAGGCGACGCAAAGTCCGCTTGATGATCCGATCTTCGAGCGAGTGAAAGCTGATCGCGACGAAGCGTCCGTCTGCATGTAAAAGATCAATCGCCGTCTCGACAAATTCATCCAAGCCCTCAAGCTCCCGGTTGACGGCGATCCGTAGAGCCTGAAACGTGCGCGTCGCGGGATGAATATGGTCTCCTCCTCTGGCGCGCCGCTGTGGGCCAACCGCGCGGGCGACCAACTCGGCCAGTTCAACCGTCATGCGTATGGGTCGCTTTTGCTCGCGTCGCTCGACAATCCACTTGGCGATGCGGCGTGAGCGTCGCTCCTCTCCATATTCAAAGATCACACGCGCTATCTCTTCTTCCGAAAGACGCGCGAGCAGTTCAGCCGCCGTCTCTTCATCGCCCTCGCCGTCCATGCGCATGTCCAGTGGCGCATCATGGCGGAAGCTAAATCCTCTCTGGCCCGCGTCAAACTGAAGCGACGAAACGCCAAGGTCTACGAGCACGCCGCTAACTGCGCCAAGTCCCGCATCTTCGACTACTCGCGCGATGTCGCGAAAGTCCGAATGCACGGCGCGAAAGCGCGCGCCAAATCGCGCGAGGCGCGCGCGGGCAAAGCGTAACGCCTCGCCGTCGCGGTCGATGCCGATCACATGCGCATCGTCGAAGGCTTCAAGAATCGCCTCGCTGTGGCCTCCGAGTCCGAGCGTGCCGTCAATAAATGTGCCGCCACGCGCGGGCTCCAGCAATTCAATCGTTTCTCGAAGCAACACGGGGCGATGGGGCGCGCCCATGCCCCCCATGAGCGCAGCCATCACCACCGCCCCGTGATCTCGTTCAAAGAACAGATTCGCAACTTCACGTAACCTTCAAGGTCAAACGATCTCGCTCAAATCCCCAGTCGCGCAATCGCCGCCTCATCCTCTTCCGTGTAGGGATCGGAGAGCAGGCGCTCTCTGAATCTCTCCAGCTCCCAGACTTCTATATATGTCAAGTAGCCGAGGACGGCGACATCACCGATGACGCCGGCGCTCCTTCGCAGCAGCGGATGGATGAGCACGCGGCCTTGCGCGTCAACCGTCGTTTGCTGGCCGTAATAGTTAGTCCGGTCAAGGAACTTTCGCCTGGCAGGGTCCATAGAAGGCAAAAGCGCCAGACGCTGCTCGATTGATTCCCATTCGGGCAAAGGGTAAATCCGCACGCTCTCGCCCGTAAGGCTCGTCACATATACGCCCGTCCCATGCTTTTCTTCCACCAGGCGACGAAACGGGGTCGGGACTTTCAATCGGCCCTTAGAGTCCATCCGCGCAGTGTAATTTCCTCTTAACATAGAGCTTCGGCGGATGGGCCAGGATAAGGGGTGCTTAAAACTTCGAGTAAAACTTTAATGATCGGAGACAAGCTGCTCATTAGAGCCCACTTCCGACCACTTTTCTCCACCTGCGGCGAATAGTACGCCCCTCACTGAAGGCTGTCAAGAGTAAAAAACAGGACAAACAGATAATTCTTAAGCACGATATGGTATATAGGGGTGGCCCTCAGGAGGGCAGGGAGATGAAAACCTGCGTGAGCTGTCGGGTGCGCCGTCCGGCGGTGTGGGTCGTTATAGCCAAGCGGGGAGGCATCATGTATAGTGCGGCGAGGCGTTCTTAAACCACAACTTTTCCGACTACGAGCAGACACGAACCCCCTATGGGCTTAGGCGGACTACTCCTGTTCGGCGCTCTGGCGGCGCTGGCTAATCTACTCGGCGGACTGCTTCTCGCTTCATCCGGCCCGCACCGCCCGGACGACCGTTTCCTTAAATATCTAGTGGCGCTCGGCGCGGGCTTTATGCTGGCCGCGATATTTATTGAAATCCTGCCGGAAACGATCAGTATCTGGACGGCTGGGCGCACGGGCGAAGCGGCGGCTCAGTCCGTCCTCGGAGCGATGACCCTGTTGCTCGCAGGCTATCTACTGATACAACTCTTCGAGCATACCATCGCGCCGCATTTTCACTTCGGCGCAGAGACGCACCCCGAATCCGTCCTGCGCCCGTCGGCAGCTTACACGGCCATCGGCGGGTTGGTGATCCACACTTTCTTCGACGGCGTATCCATCGCCGCCGCTTTCCTCGTGAGCTTTAAAGTTGGGCTGCTCGTTTTTATCGCCATCCTTCTGCACAAAGTTCCGGAAGGATTCACGGTCGCCTCGATCATGCTCGCTTCGGGTCGTTCGTCTCGCAAGGCCGCCATTGCCACGCTCGCCATCGGCGCGGCGACCTTCGCAGGCGTTTTGACTGTGGCGCTTTTGAGGACGAGGGTTGACTCGGCAGTGGCCTATGCTCTGCCCTTCTCTGCGGGCGTCACGCTCTATGTGGCCGCCAGCGATTTGATCCCCGAAGTAAATCACAAGGAGGAGAAGAACCCCATCGTCTCCATCGTCGTCATCGGCGGCGTCGCCTTCGCGGTGCTCTCGAGCAACAAGGACAGCGGCAAGACGGCCACGACCGAAGGCAGCGCCGGCGCGAAGAAGCCCGCCAAGAAGAAGGAAGAGCCCAAGAAGTCCGTCGCGCCCACGCCGCTTCCGCCGTCGGACACCGGCGTCTTCAAGCCCGGAGCGCGGGCCATGGCGGGCGTCGGCAAGGACGTCCCGGACATGCGGTGCAGCCCCGACGCGAAGCAGACCTACGAGGGAATGGTCAGCGGCGGCAAGGTGTCGGAGGTCGTGGCCCAGGACTACACGTGGATCACGTACATCATCGACGGACTGCT
>JBKKAL010000058.1:0-10300 GCA_046714695.1 Pyrinomonadaceae bacterium | reverse complement strand
CCTCTAGCCGGACGTGTAAGATGTTGGCTACAATGCGTTTGCGCTATTGCGGGAGATCGTCGTTTTCTGCTAATGTAGGCTCATTCAACCTCACGTTGATAGACTTGCATTTTTTTTCTGAGCCCATTTGGGCCTTTGAGGCGATACAAGCGCCTTTGTCCAACAGCGAGGTGACGGCATGACGAAAGCGGAACTGGTTGAAGATGTCGCGCGCGCGGCTGAGTTGACCAAGAAGGATGCAGAGCGACTTGTCGAGATTGTCTTCGAGAGCATTATCGAAACCTTGAATCAGGGCGAGAAGATAGAGTTGCGTGGCTTCGGCAGCTTTCGCGTGCGCGAACGCGGGGCTCGTCGTGGAAGGAACCCGAAGACCGGAGACCCGGTCAATATTCCCGCCAAGCGCGTCCCTTACTTCAAGCCCGGCAAGGAACTGAAAGAACTGATCAACGAAGGAGACGCTCCTTCATCCTCCTCGTCCTCCGAAGCCCCGTCTACAAGCGGCGACGCGGACGACCGCATGCCTCCCAACTTCTAAGTATCAGGAGGCTGCGGCAGAGGTAAGATGTCGTGGATATACTGTGGAGCCCCTGGCGATACGATTACATCAAATCGGGCTCAAGTGAGAAAGAGCGCCAGCCTTTGCCCTGCGTCTTCTGCGCGCTACAGGAGGGTGCGGGCGATGATGAAAGCAAATTTATTCTTCATCGCGCGGAGTTCAACTTCGTCGTTCTCAATATCTATCCTTACATCAGCGGCCATCTATTGATCGTCCCTTACGCTCACCTGGGTGAGCTTGATGCTGCGCCTAAAGAGACATCCGACGAGTTGATGGACCTGACCAAACGCAGCCAGACTTTGCTGCGCGAAACTTACAGCCCGCATGGATTCAACCTCGGCATGAATTTGGGCCGCGCCGCCGGAGCAGGCGTCGCCGATCACATTCATCTACACATCATGCCCCGCTGGATGGGTGACACGAACTTTATGTCGAACATCGGCGAAACCCGCGTCATCCCCGAAGACCTCAAGACAACCTACAGCAAACTGCACGGTAAATTTTAAGAAGCGACAGCCCGTCCAGATTCTCTTCGTGCCTGAAAGTCGCCCAACAGAGCTTCTTAGCGTTTTGCTGTCTTGCGCGGGATGGCTTCGTCTTCCACTTCACCGCCTTTATTAATCGGTATCTCGGAAGTCCTGTTATAGCTCACGCCGCGTTCTTCCGTATCGAGTTGGGGATCGGGCAGAGTGGGAAGCGCGCCGGTCAGGGGAGGCGGGTTGAAGCCAGGATAATCTATGCGCGCGTGATAGATGGCGGTCAGCGAGGTGATGATCGCTTCGCGGATGGTACGCAGTTCGCGAAGCGTGAGGTTGCTTTCGTCCAGTTGACCATCACTAATGATGGCGTCAACTATTTTAGTGACGATAGTACGGATATTTTCGGGGTCTGGATGGGCCAATGAACGCGCCGCCGCTTCACAGGAATCGGCGATCATCATAATCGCCGCCTCCTTGAATTGCGGCTTCGGCCCCGGATAGCGAAACTCTGCTTCGTCAACTTCTTCGCCGAGCGCGGCCTGCGCCTGCGCCTTACGCAGGAAGAAGTGTAGCGTGCGCGTGCCGTGATGCTGAGGGATGAAATCTGAGATCTGCTTGGGCAGGCCGATCTCCTTCGCGAGCTTGAGGCCGTAGGTGACGTGGGCTGTGATGATGCGCGCGCTCTGTGTGGGTCGCAGGCGGTCGTGCGGGTTCTCGCCCTGCTGATTCTCCACGAACATGTCCGGCGCAGCGGTCTTTCCAATATCATGATAGAGCGCGCCGATTCGTGCGAGCAGAGGATTCGCATCAATGGCGCGGCATGCCTCCTCTGCCAGTTGGCCCACAGCGTGCGAATGCTGGTTGGTTCCAGGGGCGCGCAAGGCCAGTTGGCCGAGGACGGGCAGGTCGGCATTTGAAAGCTCAAGAAGCTTTACGTCAGTCAGAATACCGAACAGGGATTCATTGATCGGCAGCCCGCCCCCTGTAAATATCGCTGCCAGTAATCCACCGGCGATGCCGCAAGCCACCGCCAGCAGAATCGTATTAAGTGTAAGCGCCTGCTGCGCGTAGGCGATGAGGGCTACCGCCAGCAGGGCGTTTGCTCCGCCGATGATCAGCCCGGCTTGCGTGACGGACTGTCGTTCGCGATAGCGACCGATACCATAAATCGCCACCGATGATGAGATCATCGCGTAGAAGGCTTTGAGCACGCCATCGGGCGCGAGCAGTCCGGCGAAGAGAGCCGTGATCAGTGCGGTGATTAAAGCGAGCTGTGTATCAACTAGCAGCGCGACGAGCAAGGCAGCAGCGGCGAACGGGATGGCATAGTTCCAGATCGTTTGATCATTATAGGGCGCGCGCATGCTTTGTGCGGCGATGCCGTCGGAGACGGTAAAGCAGACGCGCATGATTATCGTCTCGATGATCACGGACAGGCTGATGAGCGCAAAGGCCTTTCTCTCCGGGAGAGTCAGATTGGCTATCGTGCTTCGGTGCTCGGCGAATTTCCAGGCCCCCCAGTAAATTGCTGCGACGATGAAGAAGAGTCCGATGATATGATGCCACGGACGCCCCGTGCGCTCGTACTCGCGTATCTCGCGAAACTGCATGAGCATCGGCTCGGTCACGGTATCGCCTTCGCGTGCGACAACCTGGTTGCGCCTGAGCGAGATCGGCGGCGCAGGCGTGTTTTTTGCCGCCGTCTCCTGCGCAAGCAGCGTCGTTTTCTGATCAAAATTGAGATGGGGTTTAACGAGCGGGAGCATGGCCGCCACTATCGCCGCCTGTTGGTCATGCGACAACGCGCTCTGTTGTGAAATACGAAAGCTGAGATCACCGTGGGCCGTCGAGAGCGCAACAAGGCGCTCCGGCGGGATAGTAACAACCGTCGGCGAGCCGGGGTTGCGAATATCAACGAGCATGACCCTGCCATTGAGTCTCTCAACGTCCTGATCGTTGTAGATATAACGGTCGCCCGTCTCGCGCAACAGCCCCGTCAAGCGCTCAAGATCGTTCTTTTCAAGGCGACGTGAGAGCAGCGCGCGGGCAATCTCAAAACGCGACTTCTCCGTCACGCCTTCGCCTGACCATTTGGCCTCCTGCTTGTTGGCAGCCAGCGACTCGGATTGTTTCTGCAAGTCTTCCCAGGCGGCGCGGAAGCTCTGCGCGGCGCTTTCCGAGCGCGTCGGATCGAAATTGAAGACAGGGGGCGCGCTGTTGATCGCCGCCGTACGCAACTTCTCCTTCTCCGCGACCCACTCTTTTATGTCCACGCCCGCAATATCTTCGGGGGCGATGACAGTGCGGCGTACCACATCGCCCTCGCGGTAAAATTCTGCCGGGACGCGCGTATAAGTATTGACGAGAAGCAGCGTGGTGACGATGACGATCAGCGCGAAGCCGAGGGCAAAGCGCACGTTAGGCGAAAGCCAGCCCAGGGGGCGCATGACAAACGCGAGCAAGGCGTTGCGCACCTGGGTGAGACGTGATGTGAAACGTGGGCGACGAGTACTCATTCGGTTATCTGTGCGGCGAATTCTTCCTCTTCTTCGACCTGCGGCTCAGGCGGCGGGCCGGGTTGTTCTACCAGATTACGCGCGAGCAACGCGCCCGCTTTTTCCAGCATGGGACGCAAGGTTTGGCCGTCCGTGGCAGAGATACTGATGCACTCGCGCGCGCCGTTCTGCGACGCTTGACGAATCATCGCCTGAAGCGAGGCGGAATCAACGAGGTCGGCTTTGTTGAAGACCAGAAGACGTGGAATCCCTCCGAAGTTAAGCTCGCTGAGAATCCTTTCGACCGCTTCAAGCTGCTGATGCCAGCGCGGATTTGAAGCATCAACAAGATTGATAAGCAGGTCGCTATCACTGATCTCTTCGAGCGTGGCGCGAAAAGCTGAAAGAAGATCGGGCGGCAGATCGCGTATGAAGCCGACCGTATCGTTGACAATGATCTCCTGTTCGCGCGGCAGCCGCAGGCGTCTGGATGTCGGATCGAGCGTGGCGAACATACGCTGTTCGGCATGGACGTGGCTGGAGGTCAGCGTGTTGAGCAAAGTTGACTTGCCCGCGTTGGTGTAACCGACGATGGAAATAATGGGAAACTCCCGGCGCGTGCGCTCCTTGCGGCGTTCCTGCCGGCGATGACGCTGGGCCTCGATCTCCTTCTCAAGACGATTGATGCGGTCGCGCACGCGGCGGCGATCCGTTTCGAGCTTGGTTTCGCCGGGGCCGCGTCCGCCGATGCCTCCGGCCAGACGGGAAAAGGCCGAGTCATGCCCGGCGATCAATCTGGGCAGCAGATATTTTAACTGGGCCAGCTCGACCTGAATCTTGCCCTCGCGCGATTGCGCGCGCTGCGCAAAAATGTCCAGGATAAGCTGCGCGCGGTCAATCACTTTCAGATCGGTGGCTTCCGAGAGCGAGCGCACCTGCGCGGGCTGCAACTCGCGGTCGAAAACGATCAGGTCAGCGCCAAGCTGCAGGGCACGCACGAGCAACTCTTCGAGCTTGCCGCGACCGAGCAGCGTGCGCGGGTCTATGGCCGAACGCCTCTGAATAATCTTATCAAGCACGATGACGCCCGCCGATGTCGCCAATTCGTGCAACTCTGCCATTGACTCTTCGGCTTCGGCCAGAGAGCCTTTGGTGATGCCCACGAGGATGGTGCGGTCGCGTGATTCGGCGCGCCTGATCGTACGGCGATTGCGCGCCATCTCCTCTTCGAGCGAATTGATGAGCGCCAGAAAATCCACATCCATCTGGGCGGGTATCTGCGGTTCAAGAAATGCATATGGCGCGGCTGTCCCGTTCGCATCCAGCTCGGCGGCGGTCGTCGGCAGCAGGTGTGCCGCGCGCACTACGCCGGGCAAACCTGTTCGCTCATCCACATCGAGCGCGACCATCAGATCAAGCCGCAGCAGCGCGAGGTCTGTCAGGTCGTCCTGCGTCAGATGCTCGCCGCGCAGGTGCGTATGCACACAGCGCAGCCCGCGAAAGCGGTCGGCGGCCACGCGCGTGCGCTTCAGGTCAGGCAGTTCAATGCGCCGTGCATCGCCGACGACGACATATTCGATATAACCCTTGCGATCAATCAGCACGCCGATCTGGCGACGCGTTTCGTGCGACAGTTCCGTCAGCGAGCGCGCAAACTCCGGCGTCACAATCTGGTGCGGCGCGATGCGGCGGTCATAAAGTTTTTCAATGCGGCGCAGTTGATTCTGTTTCAAGCCCTGCGTGTTGCCATGTACGTTACTGATAACTCTTGTCCTCCGAATAAAGTAATCAGCAGTCAGTAATCAGTATTCAGCAGAAAACCGGCACTCAAGATGAGCAGCCAAATTGAGGCTGAATACTGATTACTGACTGCTGACTGCCTGTAGTTACAAAAGTATTGAAGCGAGCGGTAGGCGTCGGACGCTGTGTGGAACCCTTTGATAATGCTCTGTCCAGTTACGTCGGTTGGTCGCATGAGCATTGCGATTGTTTAGTCAAAGCGGCGCTTCGTGCCGGGAAGAGATCATCTGGGCATCTACTGGCGTAAGGGCCACGAAACGGTTTTGACAGGCGATGATTATAACATAGCGGGGGCGCGCGCAAGCACCGCAAACTCGCCTTCCGGTGCTTTTTAAATGAATGGCAAGGTCTAAGTTAGACATGCCCGGCAAGCGCGTCGTATCATGTCAATCTTTAATGTTTTCGAGAGGTTCGGGCCGAGGAGCAGCGTTAATGAACAGAGCAGGGCGGATTGTGCGCGTTGATCCGGCCGCGGGAATCCCCGGCGGCGAGGTGGTTATCGAATGCGCCGATTTCGACACCAGCAATATCAGGACATGCGGTTGCCGGTTCGGCGGTGAGCGTGCGCATCTGGTCGGGCTTTCAACCAGACGGGCGCTGGCGCTCGTCCCATCGCTCGAAGCCGGAGGCAAGATAGATGTGCTGCTCGAAAGTGACGGCGAGCAGAGTGCTCCGGCGAGTTTTCAATTGGGCAGCAAACTCGCCGAAGACCTTCACCCGGTAGCCAATCCCGCGATTGATCCAGATGACGGCGCTCTCTACGTGACTCGCTCCGGTTCGCGCGGCCAGCATTTTCCGGTCTCCATCTTTCGCATTGACACTAACGGCGAGATCGCAGATTTTTCTGGCGACATTACGAATCCGACCGGCATCGCTTTTGATAAAACCGGGCAGATGTTTGTCACGAGCAGGATGGATGGCACGGTCTATCGCGTCACACCGTTTAAAGAAGCGGTCGCGTTCGCCAGGAATCTGGGTGTCGCGACGGGGCTTGCGTTTGATCGCGAGGGGAACATGTATGTTGGCGACCGCACGGGCACGATCTATCGCATCAACAGCATCGGAGAAGAGAAACCCTGGGCGCAGCTTGAGTCTTCCGTGTCGGCTTATCACCTCGCGTTCGGGCCGGACCATGCTTTGTATGTGACAGGCCCGACCGTCTCAAGCGACGATGCGGTGATGCGCATTGATCAGAACGGCGAGGCGAGTGTCTTTTATCACGGCCTGGGCCGTCCACAGGGTTTGGCCTTCGACCGTGACGGCAATCTTTATGTGGCGGCATCAATGCGCGGGCGGCGTGGTGTCGTGCGCATCTCGCCGGATGGACGCGAAGCGGAGATGGCTGTGGCCGGAATGAATGTCATCGGCCTCGTCTTCGGCGCGGCGGGCGACATGATCGTCGCCACAAATGAAGCGGTCTATAATTTACCGCTGGGAATTCGCGGAATGTTGCTGGGCTGATAAGGTAAGCGGTAAGCAATGAGTAGTAAGCCGAAGCAACAGCAACACCGCTTACTGCTCACAGGTTTTTTGACATCGCTGAAATGCGCGTGCTACTTTGCATGTTCGGCGTAATTCTTTGGTTATAGGTTATATACAGAAATGTTTGGTCCAGAGTTGATCGCACAGTTGGTCATTTACATGGTGGTGCTGGTCTTCGCGATCTCGGCGCACGAGGCGGCGCACGCCTGGATGTCGAATAAGTTCGGCGATGACACGGCGCGCATGCTAGGCCGCGTCACGCTCAACCCCGTCGCGCACATAGACCCCATTGGCACGCTGCTGATTCCGATAGCGGGCTTTGTCCTGGGCAACATCGGAGGAGCGGCCGCCACCATTCCGCTCATCGGCTGGGGCAAGCCGACGCCCGTCAATCCGCTTCGCTGGCGCAATAAAGACCTCGCTAATGTGATGGTCTCGGCCGCGGGTATTCTGGCTAATCTGACGATTGCCATTTCCACTCTGATCGTTATTAAGGTTTTGCAGTTGACGGGTCTTTTCGGATCAATACCTGAGACGATGCTCAAGCCCGTGAGCATGTTCCTGAGTTACTCGCTGTTTATGAATGTCTCGCTGGCGGTCTTTAACCTGTTGCCTTTCCCTCCGCTCGACGGCAGTAAGATTCTGGAAACCTTTTTGCCGAGCAGCTTCCAACCCCTCTTGAGGACGATGGAGCAGTACGGCTTTCTGATCCTGATGGGCCTGCTTTACATAGGCTTTTTCGACGCTGTTTTCAGCCCTGTAGCCCGGTTCATCGGTTTTCTGATAGAGCTTTGAACTGCTCCTTGGTGGCGCGGGCGACAAACAGCGCCGAAGTATTGTGATTCATGCGTAAGCGAATTTTTAGCGGCGCACAGCCCACAGGCGAATTGCACCTGGGGAATTACCTCGGCGCGCTGCGCAACTGGGTCGAGTTGCAGCGCGAATACGAGAGTTTTTTCTGCATCGTCAATCTTCATGCGCTAACTATCCCGCAAGACCCGCAGCGTCTCGCAGAGAAGACACGAGAACTGGCGCGCATCTATCTGGCCGCAGGCATTGATCCGCAACTCTCGACCATCTTTATTCAATCGGATGTGCCTGAACACGCCGAACTGACATGGATTTTGAATTGCGTGACGCGCATGTCCGAGCTTGATCGCATGACGCAATTCAAGGAGAAAGGGCGCAAACAGCGCGAGAACGTGCTCGTAGGGCTTTTCGATTATCCGGTGCTGATGATCGCCGATATTCTGCTCTATCAGACTGACCTCGTGCCCGTCGGCGAAGATCAAAAACAGCATCTTGAACTGACGCGCGATGTTGCTGTGCGTTTTAATCGTGATTACGGCGAGACATTTCGCGTGCCTGAGCCGTTTATCCCGAAGGTCGGCGCGCGCATCATGGCGCTCGACAACCCTTCAAAGAAGATGTCAAAGTCGGACGAGAGCCCGCATGGGGGTATTTTCCTGCTTGACGACGCCGATACGATCAATCGCAAATTCAAACGCGCCGTGACCGATTCGGGAACGGACATTCGCTTTGACGAAACGCGCCCGGCGCTCCAGAATCTTTTGACGATCTATCAACTGCTGACCGGCAAAGAACCCCAAGAGATCGAAGCGCACTTCGCAGGCCGTGGGTACGCGGCACTGAAAACTGATTTGGCCGAGGTGACGATAGAATTTCTCGCGCCGTTTCAGGAGCGTGTGCGAAGCATCAGTGATGAAGAGTTGGATCGCACTCTCGGACAAGGCCGCGATCGGGCGCGCGAGGTTGCGCGACGCACATTCGATGAAGTGAAAGCGCGCATGGGAATCGCGGGAGCGCGCATCCAGAATGACTGAAAAGTTGGAGAAGCTATGAACGAGACACCGGAACAGCCCGTCGCGGCCGCTGTAAATACAACGCAGACGATCAATGTCGCCGGAGCGCACCCCGAAATCACGGCAGACATAAGCGGCGATTCGCTCAAGCTCGTGCTGGGAGAGTTCACAGGGCCGCTCGATCTGCTGCTCTATCTGATTCGACAGGAACAGGTGGATATCTACGATATTCCTGTCGCCCGCATAACCGACGAATATCTTCGCTATCTACAGCTAATGCAGGAACTGGACATCGCCGTCGCCGGCGATTTTTTAGTGATGGCGGCGACCCTGATCGAGATCAAGTCGCGCATGCTTCTGCCGCGCGACCCGCTCGCCGAAAGCATTGACGAAGAGATGGGTGATCCACGCCGCGACTTGATCAACCAGCTTCTTGAGCACCAGAAATATAAGGCCGCCGCGCAGATGCTATGGTCGCGCGCGACGGTCGAGCACGCCGTCTTCAAACGCGCGGAGCTTGAGACGGATAAGCAGAATCCTGAAGTCTCTGTCGGCCTCTTCGATCTCCTCAAAGTTTTTCAGCAGATACTCGCGCGCCGCAAAGAAGAGGTTATGATGGAGATTGAGCGCGACGAGGTGACGATGACCGAGATGCTTGAGCGGCTACGGAATATGGTGATGTCGGCGGGAGAGCTGAACCTCATCAAGTTCTTCGAGCGCGCACGCTCGCGCCGCGAACTGGTGCTCGCTTTTCTCTCTATCCTCGAACTGGTACGGACGACGGAAATCTCTCTTATCCAGCGCGAAACCTTCGGCGAGATTATCGCCGTCGCGAGCGCCTGAACTTTACAAAAGCCATGACCGAAGAGATTAAAGACACTGAAACAGTGGAAATTGAAATCGCTGACAGCCTAGATGCTGAGATACTGATTGCCGGGGACGAGGCCGATGATGACGGCGTCATCATTCACGACGCCGACGCAGAGGACGCTCTGGAAGCAGCAGGTACGAAGGTGGCCGAACAGCAGGATTCGACCGGAGCGGATGCGGCTGACGAAGCCGTAGATGCTCCACACAGCGTGCGCAGCATGGAGGAGATGATGGGGATCGTCGAATCGCTCATCTTCGTCTCGGAAGAGCCTATCAGCGTCAAGGCGCTCGCCGACGTGCTCAAAGAGGATCGAGGTTGGATAGAGATCGCGGTCGAGGCGCTCGCCAAAGAGTTCAATGCCAGAGGCGGCGGCCTGCAATTACGTGAAGTGGCCGGCGGCTGGCAGTTCGCGACCCGACCAGAGCATCACGAGCATGTACGCGCCTTTCTCAAATCGCGCCCCTCGGCCAAGCTCTCGCTTGCTTCGTTGGAGACGCTCGCCGTCATTGCCTACAAGCAGCCGATCACCGTTCCTGAGATACTGGAGATACGAGGCGTGCAATCGCCTTCGGCCATCAAGACGCTGCTGGACAAACGTCTCATCGTCGCCAAAGGACGGAAAGAGACCATCGGACGGCCCATGATGTACGGCACGTCCAAGGAGTTTTTGCTGCAATTCGGATTGAAGGATTTGACGGAGTTGCCGAGCATCGAAGATTTTGAAGACCTCGCAGGAAGCGCGTAAGGCATTTTGGATTTTAGATTTTGGATTTTGGATTGGCGAGCAAGGGGAG
>JBKKAL010000057.1:0-42224 GCA_046714695.1 Pyrinomonadaceae bacterium | reverse complement strand
GGCTGCCGTCCGTGTTGAACCGGAAGACGCGGTTGAGCGCCTGACCGCCGGTTTGATAAACGCCTCCGGCAGCAACTTTTCCATCCGGTTGCAGAGCCAGCGCGCCGACGCCCTCATTGAACCGCGTAATATTGGGAACGATCGGATTAAACGAAGCGTCGAGGCTGCCATCCGCATTAAGGCGTGCCATCCGGTCGCGGGGCGTGCCGTTGTAGCTGGAGAAATCGCCGCCGATGATGATCTTCCCGTCGGGTTGCAGGATCAGTTTGCGGATGACTGAGTTGAATCCATCTCCGCCCGTGCCCGTGCCCGGATCGAAAGTGGTATCAAGGCTGCCGTCCGCATTGAGCCGCGCGATATTGTTACGCGTCACACGTTGAGAGTTGTGCGCGATGTAGGTGAAAGTACCGGCGAGCAGGAGTCGCCCGTCGGGTTGAAACATGAGCGCGTATAAGCCGCCGTCAATGGAGATGTCTGGGTAAGTGTTGTCGAGGCTGCCGTTCGTGTTGAGACGCCCGATCCTCGTGGAAAAAGAAGAACCACCGATGAGAGTGATGATCTTCCCATCCGGCTGAATGGCGAAGACACCGCCACCGGTCGCGACGAAACTTGTATCAAAGGTGCCATCGGCGTTGAGCCGCGCCATGCCTAAATACTGGTTTGACCCAATGACCCTGCAACCGCCATTGATGATAATCTTGCCGTCCGTCTGAAGCGCGATATGGGTGATGCTGGATAAAATGCCGCACGGCGAGGTAAAGGTCGGATCGGTCGTACCGTCCGCGTTGAGCCGCCCGATGCCGTTGTGCCGTGAGGCGTTCAATTTGGTGATTTTAGCAGCACCGATGGTGCCACCGTAGCCGACGAGCAGCTTGCCGTCCGGCTGACGGACTATCGCATGAACCTCCGCGTTGAGGCTCGGCCCGTTCGAATCGAACAGCGGATCGCGGCTGCCATCCGTGTTGAATCGTATGATGTCTTCGGCGGGCAGTCCCTTTATGTTCTCGAAAGCGCCGCCGACCACGACCTGACCGTTCGTTTGCAGCTCGATGGAATCCACGGATTGGAACTCTCCGGTAATACCGGTGTCGAATGAAGTATCGAGAGTGCCGTCTGCGTTCAGGCGCAGGATATGTGCGCGTGTGGCCGGAGTGGTCATCAAGAAGAATCCGCTGACGATTATTCTGCCATCCGGCTGAATCGCGAGGTGTCTGAGATTATATTGACCGGTGTTGGTGGATTGGAAAGCGTTCGTAAAGCTCGCGTCGCGCGTGCCATCAACGTTAACCCGCGCGATTGCCGTCATGACGTTTCCAGCTCGCAGATTGTTGCCGGTGACGATGGCCTTTCCGTCGGGCTGCAAAGCGAGCGCGTCTATGTGTATGTGAGCGCCATCCGGGGCGGTGGTAAGGATGCGGGCGTTGAAACTCGCGTCGAGAGACCCGTCCGCATTGAGGCGGATGAGACTGTGTGGGACGTTTGGGTCATACCGCCAGCCAAAATGGATGGAGCCGCCAATCAAAATCTTGCCATCCCCCATCAGCGCGATGCCGTTAACTATGGCCGCACTATTAACCCCGGACGTAACGGTAAAGGAGTAATTGTCTCCGCTCGGCAAAACGAAGGATGAATCAACGCTGCCGTCTGAATTCAAACGCGCGAGGTTGTCCCGGGTGTTGTTGTTATAACGAAAATTCCCACCGATGATGATCTTGCCATCCGGTTGTAAGGCGATGGATTTCACTTCGTCCCCATTTCCATTAATCTTCAGACCACCGGAGTCAAACGAAGAATCAAGTGTGCCGTCAGTATTAAGACGGATAATCGCCCGGCGGTTGGGATCTTGACCAAAATAATGCACGTTCCAGTAATACGAGATGCCAACCAAAACTTTACCGTCAGGCTGTAATACCAGAGTTTGTACGCTGGCCTGTGTTCTGTACTGATTGGGAATCGTCAGGCCGGGGTCGAAAGTCGGATCGCAACTTCCATCTGCGTTGATGCGCGCGATGCCGTTACGCGCGCATCCGGCGAAAGATTCAAAAAAGCCGCCTACGATTATCTTGCCGTCCGGTTGCGTGACGGTCGTATCGACTGAGCCCTCATTCACGGTCACCGTCGCGGTGAAAGTAGAATCAACGTTGCTGGAACCGGGCTTTGGCGTCTGCGTTGGCGTCGGTGTCGGCGTTGGCGTCGGTGTTGGAGTCGGCGTTGGACTAGGAGTCGGAGTCGGTGTTGGAGTCGGCGTTGGAGTCGGCGTTGGCGTTGGACTGGGAGTCGGTGTCGTAGCCGCTACGCTGAACGTTTTAGTATATTCGTTGTCCGCTTCACTACTTTCCGTTAAGACACTGGTCGTATCGAGCACAATGCGGAGCGTATGCTCCCCTGCGCCGAGCGAGCCTATGGCGTAGTCCTGGCTCCCGAAAAAGTCACCCGAAATCATCTGTCGGGTAGTTATAAAGGTCTGATGCTCCACTCCATCCAGATAGAGCTTGCTTTCAAAGGTGGCGGTCGTTGGCGCGCCGCCGTTATTAATCGCCGCCCAATCAACATACAGAGTGTCGGTTGTTGAGAGCGAATCGCTGTCCGCGTTTGTCCCGGGCACTGTCGAGACAACAATCTCATCGGACCAGCCCTCCGGCTGATACGGGGTCAGGTTAACCTGACCCGGCGTCGGTGTCGGAGTTGGCGAGGGCGGGGGATTGTTCCCCGGTGTGACCGTGATGAGATAGAGCAACGGTACCAGGTTCACACGTCCGTTGCTGTCGGTCACGTTCAGGCTGACGTAATACTCTCCCGGGTTAAGGTAAGTGTGTGTGACGGTTGCGCCCGTGCCGGTCGTGCCGTCGCCGAAGTCCCACTCCCAACTGACAATCGTTCCCGTGACGGCTGTCGAAGCCCTGCCGTCGAAATCGACGGTCAGCGCCGCCGGGCCTTCCTGCGTTGAGGAGGTGAGTTCCTCCAGCGGAGCCGATTCAATTTCCTCCAGGAGGCCGGGCGGCATCCGTGCCTGAATTTCTTCAAGTGTCGGCTCATCAACCGGGTTGCTCACTCGGTCAGAGTTATTTACTGCCAGGCCACCTAACTCGCCGCCTGCGTCAAAGATCAGGATGGGCCAGTCAGCAAATCCTTTCAATAGATCAGGTTCTTTAAAGCCGACATTCTGCGACTGGAGGTCAAGATTCCCCCCCGCGCCATCCTTCACCGAGGCTGTTTCACAGATGCGGTTGTCTCCGGCAGTGATTACTTTTTCTGCGCCCGTACCTCTAAATTCGTCGTCACCGCCGCGAACTGTGGTATCCAGAACCTTATTGGCGCCAGCTCTCACGCATATTCCGTCGCCATTAATGTCCAGGCCGGTCGTGATTGGTGTCGTCGTCTTTATTCCATCGCAGTTCCAGTCCAGCGCCGGCCCGGGCAGAAAAATCTTGTTATAGCCATTCGGATTATTGACACATTTGTTAAAGCCGGGAGGCGAGGTCGGGCGCGTGAATATGTTCCACGTGGTCAGATGCCCAAGCGGGTCCCTAATACCAACCGTCTCGTCGAGATTCATCTCATTCAGGTCAAGAAGCGGCAAACTCGAATAATCTAATTTGTACTTTCCGTTGGAGCCAGGCAGCCCGACCATAAAGTTGTAGTTCATGATACTCAGGAAGTTCGGCTTGAAATTGATGTTGTATTGGCCTTCGGGGTCTTTCAGGGACCCGCCGCCGTGACCCAGTCCCAGATTATGGCCTAGCTCGTGCATGAATGTTTGAGCCTTTTCCATAACGGATGGAATACGGCTTGTGCCATCAGCATATTTATACCCACCATACATTATGATTATGTCTGCGGCCGGCGCGGATCGCGACAAGCCACCTAGCCGCCCCCCATCAGGAAGAGCGTTAGCGAACAGAACGTAGTGGAAAACTGCACTTCTCTTCGCGTCCCTGAACCGCTGCGTCTTGATGCGGTCAAAGTTGCTCCAGTCATATAAAGATTCGTCATACTTAAGGACTGTTTCATCCGGGCGGGGGTCTCTGAACGAACCGAGCTCTTTTTGAAACGGTACTTCACCTGCTTTTGAGAGATAGGCCCATTTCGTCCTCGGCTTCATGATACTTTCCGGGCCAAGGTCAATGTGAAGGCGTATGCCTCGCTTGCCGTTCGGGTTATTGACGGGCGCGCGCTCAAAGGCATCTATGACCATTTTGATGGCCCTAGCACTTGGCTTTAACGCGATCCCGGACGGACCTGTCTTCATCCAATCGGCGTGGATGAAGATGTCCTTATGCATGGGGTCTGCGCCCATTGTCGGCAGATCAATCCTGTAATCGTCAAAGGTGACGCCATTCCGCTCCCAGTCATCCGGCAGAGCATCACCATCAGAGTCGAGCCGTTGGAAAATAAAAGCACTGCCCATAGCATTATCAGTAGGAGCACCGACGATTAAGGTGTTGCCGCTGATGGCGACGGCGTCGCCGAAATGGTCGCCCAGTACCTCGCCTGGAACGCTGCCGGTGGGCGTCAGCTTCTCTCGCAATGACCATTGCGATCCCTCATGAGTATAGATATAAGCCGCGCCGCGCCCGCGAGGCTGTATCTCGTCATAGCCGTGCGCTCCGACGATGATCGTATCGCCGCTGATGGCGAGCGCATCGCCGAAGTATTGACCTGTCTTAACATCGGGATGGTAGGGAAGCCTGGCCGGCGGAAACCACGTAGTGCCTTTCCGTGTTAAGACGAAAACTGAGCTGGTATAAATAGGGTCTTCGGACACGATCGCCGTATCGCCGCTGATAGCGACCCTGTAGCCGAAGCCTGTACCAAAATCAATGTCAAACTGCGTTTGCGGCCTCCACGTTTCGCCGCCCCGCACGAAGATATAAGCGCTGCCTCTATTAACTTCGCTGTTCTGATGCCTTGGAGCGCCGACGATGACCGTATCGCCGCTGATGCCAACCGACTGGCCAAAGGAGTCATACTGCCTACCGTCGGCTGCTGTTAGCTTCTGCTGCCTTACCCACTCCGTGTCGTTCCGCACATAAATGTAGGCTGCGCCTTCAGTTTTGTTGTTGATACCATTGTCAGCAAAAGCTCCAATGATGGCTGTGTTGCCGTCGATGGCGATAGAAGATCCGAAAGCGGGAACGTCAACATTTATTGTCTGTTTAGGGATCCACTCATTGTTAGCCCGTTCATAGACGTTAACTGACCTCTCGCCACTAATCATCGCCATGTTGCCGCTGATGGCGACCGCGAGCCCGAAGCCGGTCACACCTACCAGCTTCATTTTTTCGCCCCACTTTCCATCAGCAGCCCGCTCAAAGATTTTAACCTTGCCCTTGTTCGATCCCACGATAGCCGTGTCGCCGCTGATGGCTACACTAGCGCCGAATAAATCAAAATTCGCGTTGTCGTTAGGCTCTTGCTCTAATTTGGCCTTCTGCTCCCAGGTCTTATATGTGACGACCTGCGAAAGGAGCGGGTCAATCGTGATCGGGTAACTTCCACCCATCTCAGCCCCCGCCAGCGCAATCCCGCGCCCCTCAGCGTTCGTCTCCATCTCCGCCGCAAGCTGTTTTCCACTGCCATCAAGAATGAGCCAGGCCATAAACATCGCGACAGCAGTAACAAGCACGAGGCGAAACAATCTTGCCCGCCGATTTATGAGTGAGCGATTAAACACTTCGGGAATTCCTTTCATTTATGAAGCCTGCCGGGAGATGCACATGCACTGAGCATGCAAAGCGATAAATAGATGCTTTCAGCCAGTCCCGGCTAGTAACGGCGCGAGGCAGACGAAGAGTTTCCCATCCGGTGTTTCCGTAAAATGGATGTGTCCACACTCCACCCAGCGATAAATCGTCATCTGGCTGACGCTGCGCAGCATGGCCGCCTCCTCCGGGGTGAGCATTTCCACCTCATTGCTGCATTCGACGCACACCTGGCGGTTGCTCAACACACTTCTCATCACCCAGACCTCGTGCGTCTCAATAATGGTCTCGGTTCTCCTCTTGTTTCCCATATCGCCTTTCATCTCTGGTTTGCCCAATTGACCATCGAGGACTAAAATAGGCGCGTTATCGGGGCTCTTGCGAGGTGAAACCGATGCAATTTTCTTCATCTCGCCGCAAATCCTAATCGGTGGTAGTGAGGAAAATCCTTTAAGAACGCTCTATAATTTCTCTATAAAGCCTCTAAGGCAGTAAATGAGTAAAGATCCACAGCGCTTATATGAGTTTGGCCCGTTTCGCCTGGACACGGCGGATCGCCTTCTCTTGCGCGACGGCAATCCAGTGCAATTGCCGCCGAAGGCTTTCGAGATGCTTGTCCTACTGATTGAGAGAAGCGGTCGTCTGGTCGAGAAGGATGAGTTAATGAAGGCTCTCTGGCCGAACAGCTTTGTTGAGGAGGCCAATCTGAACCATCACGTCTGGACGCTCCGGAAATCGCTGGGCGAAGGTCAGAACGGTCATCGCTATATCGAAACTGTCCCGAAGCGCGGTTATCGCTTTACGACACCCGTGCGCGAATTATCGGCGGCAGGCGCAGCCGAATTAGTGCTGGAAAAGCACACTCTCACACGCATCGTCACCGAAGAGGAAGAGAGTGTTGGGAACGAACCCGCGTCCGGGTCGCTTATATCTGGCGTCACGGTGCCGCGCCGCCTCACTGGGCGTGCGCGTCCGCGCTCTCTCGCTCTCGTTGTCGCGGCACTGCTCGTCGTCGGGTTGGCAACTGCCTTCGGCCTTTACTGGCTTGCCAATCAACGCCAGCCGAGAGACAGGGCGGTGGGGGCCGTGCCCTTCGGCGAGATGTCTATCTCGCGGCTCACCACTTCCGGCAAGATCACGCACGCGGCCATCTCGCGCGACGGCAAATACGTCGCGCACGTGACCAATGACGCCGATGGGGACAGCCTCTGGATCAGCCACGTCGCCGCGCCGAGCAACGTGCGGATCGCCGGGCCTGCCGCGACCGAATACGTTTCGGTCACTTTCGCGCCGGACGGCGACTCGGTTTACTACCTCACCGTGGATCGAGATAAGGGTGCTACCGCGCTCTACCGCGTGCCCGTGCTGGGCGGCCCGTCAAGCATGGCGGCTTACGACGTCGGCCCGGTCGGTTTCTCCCCCGACGGGAGCCGGATAACTTTTGTCAGGACGTATGCGGGCGAAGAGACTCGGCTCATCATTGCGAGTGCCGACGGCACGAACGAGCGGATGCTGGCAACGCGCCGGCAGCCGGAGCTCTTTCGGTTGGATTGGAATGCGCCCGCGTGGTCGCCCGACGGGAAGACAATCGCCTGCCAGGTCAGGCTCAATGACGAGCGCGGTCAATACGAGACACTGATCGGCGTGAGCGTCGAGGACGGGTCGCAGTTGCCGCTCACCTCCAGGCGTTGGAACTACGTCGGCCAGCCCGCTTGGCTCGCGGACGGGAACGGCCTGCTAGTGACGGCGAGCGAGGGCGCGACCGCCCCACATCAGATCTGGCACGTCGCCCTTGGAAGCGGCGAGGCGACGCGTGTCACGCACGATCTGAACAACTACTACGACCTCAGTCTCACGAGGGATTCGAGCAGACTGACAGCGGTGCAGGATAACTCCGTCTCAAGCTTCTGGGTCGCGCCCGAAGGGGACGCGAATCGTGCGAAGCAGATTGCCTCCGACGTCGGCTGGATACAAGAGATGGCGTGGACTCCTGACGGGCGGATCGTCTACCGCTCGAACGCGGGCGGCAGTGCCGAAATCTGGATGATGGACGCGGACGGCTCGAACCCGAAACAACTCACGGTGGACGCGCGCGCGAGCCGCGGCCTGACCGTCTCGCCTGACGGTCGTTATATCTTCTTTGCCTCCGACCGCGCGGGGCGCTTCAACATCTGGCGGGTGGACTCAGACGGCGGCAACCTCACGCAATTGACCGCCGGGGACAGCGAACTCTACCCGCACGCGACGCCCGACGGTCGGTGGGTCGTTTACCAGCGCGGGGAGATGGAACAGAGACTGTGGAAAGTGCCGGCGGACGGCGGAGAACCCGTGCAGTTGACGAAGACGCGCGCGCGCCGCCCCGCTGTCTCGCCCGACGGCGAGTTGATCGCCTATTACTATCTCGATCCTGAAGTGGACAAGTCGCGTTGGAGAATCGGGGTCGTTTCATCCGAAGGGGGGCCGCCCCTGAAGCGGTTCGACTTCCCGCCGACAGTGACACCAGCGGGAAGGTTCGTCCGCTGGTCACCCGATCGTCAATCAATCGCTTACGTGAACAACCCCGGGGGCCTCTCCGACATCTGGCTCCAGTCGCTCGACGGGAGTCCGCCGAAGCGTCTGACCCGCTTCAATGCCAAACAAATCCTAGCCTTCGACTGGGCACCGGACGGGCGCTCGCTGGCCTTCGTCCAAGGCGTCGAGACGAGCGACGTGATTCTCATCGAGCAGGGGCAAAAGTGAAAGCTGCGGGCGAAATGAGACGGGGGCATCTCTGGAATCGGTGAGAAGGATGAAGCGGTGAGCGACACTCTGCTACGGTATCGTGGCATCGCCGCATGCCATCACAATGTCTTGGAAGCATTGAGCGCCTACCTGCTTACGCTCGAACCTGCACAGCTTGTGACTGAAGAAATAGATCGGACGCTACGACTTAAAGATATTCTCGACCGCGAGATAGAATTGATCCTCTAGTTTTAATATGCTCAGAGATTAAACGGAAGCACTATCGATTTGCCAAGAAAATCATCATGACTATTACCAGCCGTGATAATGAAAACGCCGGCAGATTTTATGGGCAAAGCCCAAGATGCTGTGTGGGCACCTCAGAGTTAAACGCCCTTAAGTCTTGATTTTTCAAAATCAGTAGAAATCAGCACCCGATCACAAGTAATACCGTTCAGCTTCTATATATTTCAGTGGCATCTGACGCAACCTTAAAATCATATTTGGCCTCCTGTTTGACTTGCTCAATATAACTGAAGTGAATTTATCACGATGGACTCTTCTCTCCAGGGAGCCTGGCTTCGGGTGCTCCCCTTGCTGCGGCCGCATGTTCTATCTCTGCATTTACTTTACCCCCGACCAGAATCGCTGCGCCCGTCAGATAAAACCAGAGCAGGAGGATGATCACAGCTCCCAAAGAACCGTAAGTCAGGCTGAAGCGGTCGAAGTAGCGTAGATAGATGCGAAAGCAGAAAGAGACGAACAGCCACAGGAGGACACCTGTCAGCGAACCGGGCGTAATCCAGTACCACTTCTGATTGTGTAGATCAGGCGCAAAGTAGTAGATCAGAGCGAATGCAAAAAGCATGAAACCAAGCACTATAGGCCACTGGATAATGTTCCAGGTAAGCGTGAAGGCTTCACCCAAACCGAGGCGAGTTGCCAGGCCTTCACCGATCTCACCGCCATAGAGCACCAGGGCAAGCGCAGAAATTATCAGCACGGCGAGCGTAATGGTGAGACCCACCGAAGTAAGTTGAACCCTCCACCACGGTCGCGCTTCCTTGATGCCATACGCCGCGTTCAGGGTATCGCTAATGGCTCCCATGCCGAAGGAGGCGAACCATAATGCTGCCAGCAATCCGAAGGAAAGCTTGCCGCCGCCCGTGTCCTTGGTGATCTCGTTAATGGTCGTATAAATGAGGTCTGAAGCCGAGCGTGGCACTACTTGGCCCAAGTAACTGAGGAGATTCTTGCGCAGTTCTGTGCCTGCTTCCGCGAAATAGCCGAGCAGGGATGTTAGGAAGAGTAGCAGTGGAAACAGCGCCAGCAGGAAGTAGTAAGATAGCGCCGCAGCGCGTGTGAAAATATCACTCTCATAAATCTCCGACCAGATGCGCCGGCCCAGTTCTCGCCACGTCAACCCGCCCAGGTCCCAAATGAACTCTTTCGCCTTCCGGTCTTTCGTATTCATTTAATGTGAAGTTAGCACTGGTAAGAATGGCTTCACAAGACAAACTCAAAGGTGGCTGTTTTCAGGAAAAAGTAGAAGCCCCCGCGACTCTGGGCAGGAGTCATTTAGGTGCGGGGGCTTCCTGGCTCCGTGCGACGGGAGGGGATTCCGTTCTGCGCGGGGCACTGACGGCCTCTCAAGTGGGGCGAGTGGCCGGAACTTATTCTGACAAAGACCTACGCCAGCGGCGCTCGCTCAGGCGGTCATGACCCCGGCCGGCTTACTCGAATTCACGTCGGGCGTGAGCGGAGCGCGCCACACGGCGCGTGTCCAGCCCCTGTTTCGCGACACACGCAGCGTGCCTTTCTTGATCTTCGTGGACGTGGGCCACCTGGCGCGAATAATAGAGGCGCATGCTCTCATCAATAGATACGCAAAGAGCAGCGCATAAAAGCCTATCACGGCTGCCAGCAATGTATATTCCGTTTTGCTCATCGTCCTGGATTGACGCTCTTAGCCCAAAGCTTTTGCCTAGAGCGTCAACTAAAATATTCCCGCCTCAGACAGCGTCGAGCCTGTATTCGGGCGCGCAACGCCGCACGGCTGCCAGCAGTTGTTCAATATCAAAGGGCTTGCCGAGAAAGGCGTCCGCTCCCCGTCTGAGACAGGTCTCCTGCATCTCCATGTCCGAGGCGGAACTTACCACCAGCACTTTTGAATCGGGGAAGCGGTCTTTAATAAAGCCCAAAATCCGCATGCCCACTTCCGGCGAATCAATCAACGGAGGCAGATGCAGATCAAGTATCGAGACCGCCGGCTCGTAAATAGTTGCCCGGCGCAGCGCAGACTGTAAATCGTTGGCCGTCATGACCTCGTAATCGTCACACAGCGTCCAGAATAGCTGCCGCGTGATGGCCTCATCATCATCAACGATCAAAACTCTTGGCTTCATTCAATATCTCTATTTCTTTCTTCGGCTTCAAGTTGCGCAGTATGCCTGCAACGTTTATACCATCGTCAATGTATATGTCGCTGATCGCCGTTTTGTTACAAAAATCGCTCCCCTGCACAAGTTGCAAAAAATTTTACCTGTGCACGAGAGGCGACAGACGCGCCATATAAGTGTCCACATTTGTAGACAGACGCGCGGCCTTTTTTTTGCGCGATTGCGTCGTTAAAGAAACGTTGAGCGACGGATGATGAATGAGGAGTCGCTGCTCGTCGTAATCAAGCTTTTGAATTTAGTGCCTGTCAGGCGGAAGGCAGGTTGACAGAAAGTTGCATATGACTTTCCCACTTGCGTTTGTATTTTTCCGAAGAGCGCATTCGGCACTCTTTGTTTCTTTGAGATGGCTTCTGCTTTTAAGCTGATCTCTTCTCCGAGGGTTGCGGGTCGCCTGCTTCAAACTCGCTAATCAATCTATGAAGGTATGAGCGGCTGATGCCGAGTCGCCGCGCAGCGGCCACCTTATTGCCGCCTTCACTCTGCAATGCTCCGCTAATCATCCGGCGCTTGAGCGCACTGGTTGCGCCTTCGAGCGTGGTCTCGTCTGCGACCGGTGAGTCGGGCAAGTTGCGCAGCATGTTTTCAGGCAGGAACTCGATACTGAGGCGCGGGCCAATAGTGAGGACGACCAGCCGCTCGATGACGTTCTCCAACTCACGCACATTGCCGGGCCAATCATATTCCAGCATCGCGTCTATCAACACTGGTTCGAGTTCGGGCAGCGGGCGTCCGTGCTTCTCTGAAGCCTTGGCGGCAAAGTGCGCGGCCAGCATAGGAATATCATCGGGGCGCGAGCGCAACGGCGGCAAGCAGAGCGGCACAACATTGAGCCTGTAGAAAAGATCGCGGCGAAACCTTCCAGCTTCCACTTCCTGTTCGAGATTGCAATTGCTCGCGGCGATCAAGCGTATGTCTACTGTGAGGGTCTTCGTTCCGCCGACGCGTTCGAAGGCGCGCTCCTGTAGGACGCGCAGCAGTTTGACCTGGACGGCGGGCGTCAAGTCGCCAATCTCGTCTAAGAAGAGCGTGCCACCATCGGCCAGTTCAAAGCGCCCTTTCTTGGCAGCGGTCGCGCCTGTGAACGCGCCCTTCTCGTGGCCGAACAACTCTGACTCGATGAGGGATTCGGGCAGCGCCGCACAACTGACGGCGACGAATGGGCCAAGGGCGTGTGGACTCTCTTCATGAATGGCGCGTGCCAGCACTTCCTTGCCCGTCCCGTTTTCTCCGGTCAGGAGAACGGTGGCAGAAGTTTGGGCGACGGCGCGCGCCTGCTTGAGCGTCTTTTCGAGCGTGGGGCTCGCGCCGACGAGATGACCGAAACCATGGCGTGCGTTTAGGGCCGAGCGCAGACACAGGATCTCCTGTTCTAAACGATGAGCGCGCGCCGCCTGATGGACGATGTGTAGAACTTCATCCGCGTCGAAAGGCTTTTCAAAGAAGCCATAAGCTCCGCGCCGCACGGCTTCCAGCGCGGCCTGCTTGGATTCGCTGCCCGTGACGACAATGACGGGCACGGGCGGGCGCTGGAGGCGTGCCGCTTCGATTATCGCCAGCCCTTCAGAAATCTCATTGGGAGCAGGCGGCAGGCGCAGATCGCTCAAGACCACGTCAATCTTTTCGCGCTCCAGCAGTTCGCTCGCCTCTGCCCGCGTCCCCGCCTCAAGCACGCGGTACTTTTCTTCCTTAAGCGCCCAGAAGAGCCCGCGACGCACGGCTTCGTCGTCGTCAACCACCAGCACAGTTACTTTCACATCTGTTTGTTCGCTCATCTGGTTCTCATCTTGCCCGGTCACTGTAAAGCAGAAACAAACAAATCCAGACCACAGCATCGCGCGAGTAGTTAAAGCACCTCTGATTTTATCAGTGGAACACTCTGCTCAATCATTTATTGCTGGAGAAACTGAGGGGAACTCACGCACACTTGGCGCTGCTCTCTTTCTTGCAGCATCCCCTAAGTTGCGCTAACTGGCGCAGATGGTAACACGACGCGAAAGCAAGTGCCAGAGCCTACCTCAGATTCCACATCTATCTGGCCGCCGTGAGCGCGCACCACTTCGCGGCAGGTGTAGAGGCCGAGGCCCACTCCCTGACTCTTGGTCGTGGCGAAAGCATGGAACAACCGTGTGCGCAAGAATTCTTCGCTCATGCCGCGGCCCGTGTCGGCGACGCTAAAAAAGAGTTTGCCGTCATCGGTGTGACCAGCAACAATCGTCAACTTGCCTTCATGAGCGCCCATCGCTTCAATCGCATTGATAACGAGGTTCTCGACGACGCGCTCGATGCGTTCGGCGTCAACGGCAGCGACGAGCGTTGCGGGCAGTCGCGTCTCTAGGTGGATCGAAGCGGCCGGAATGCCGCTCGCGGCGAGCACGCGCCGGATAATCGGAACGAGGTCCACCGGCCCCGGTCGTCTAAACTCACCGCTCAGGCTTTCCAATGGGCCGCTTAAGCGGGCGACCAGGGCGCGCAGCTTATCTGTCGCCAGCGTCAACGACTGCATAGCGTCGGCGCGAAACTCCTCCTGGTGAAACTGTCGTTCCATGTTTCTGACGATCAGTGAAAGCGCCGCGATGGCGTTCTTCAGGTCGTGCGTCATCATCGCCGAGAGGCGCAGGAATGCTTGAAACTGCCGTGTCTCGGCCTCTTGCGCCATCTGTTGGCGCAAGCGGTCGGTCATAATATTGAAGCTCTCGGCCAGCAGGCGCGTTTCGTCGCTGGATCGCACCTCGATGCGCTGATCGAGTTGGCCTCCGGCAATCGCCGCCGCGCCCTCCGTGACGCGCTCGATGCTGCGCGCTGTGCGACGCGCAGCGACGCTGAGGACAATCGCCGTCAGGACTCCGATCAGAAACGCGAGGATGAGATTGACCCAGCCCCTACGCCGGAGCCTTCCGACGGTCGCCGAATAATTACCGGCGACGGCCAGCGAAACATCCAGCGGCGCGATGCGACGATACACGGCCAACCAACGACTTCCGGTCGAGTCATAGAAGGCCCACCCGCCCCCGCCACCATCATCGCTCGCTTGAAGCATACGGTCAGCGACCGCTTTGAATGAAGGCATGGCGCTACTGACAGGCTGATAGCGAAGCGCGTCGTTGGAGTGATAGATGATATTACCTTTGGAGTCGAGCGCGATGATGATGCGCGGCGGAAGCGCCGCATCCGCTGTACGCGCAGTTGCACCTGCCGGTTCGATGATGCGGCCAGCCGATTCACTGAAGAGCGCATCCACCTTCATGTCTGCGACAAGCGCGCCACGCTCCGCGACTCCGCCCTCCTCCGCAGTAAAGACAGGGATGGTATAGCGCACGATCATCCCCGTGGGCTCGCGCGCGAGCGGGGCGCGTAAAGGCACGCGCTCTGTAGCCGACCAGACGCGCTCGTCCGCGTTACCGTTCGAGAGAAAATCCCGCGTTTGATAGCGCGGCGACGAATTCTCCGTAACAGTCGCATCCGGCTCGACGCGAAAGAGTACTTTTCGCCCAACGCTCAAGCACGTCACGCTCGCGTAATACTTATTCCTGATGAATGCGCTGAAATCTGCGCGCACGTCGCTCGGCACCGTGTCAACGGCTGAGGCGTCCGCGCTCAAGGGAGGACTCGTTTGAGTCCGTGCCCCTGTCTGCTGCACGTAGTCTCTTAAAGAGGCCGAGCGTGCGAGCGCAACCAGACTGGCCTCTTGCCCGCGCTGGCGCTCCTCAACATCTCGCGCAATCGCTGCCGCATCACGCTCCACGTCACTGCGCAGCATGGCCTCGACCGTCTCTACACTATGGAGATTGCTGACGTAGATGAGCACCAGCACCGGCACAACGCCGAAGGCGAAGAAGATGAGGAAGATTTTGGGTCGAATACCCACGGCTAATGACAGATGTTAGATGTCAGATGCTGGATGCTGGTCAAAGACCAGTTCAGCGCGTTTACAGATCACCAGCCATCACATCATAGATGAAACACCGGCATCTGACATCTAGTATCCGACGTCTGCGCTTTTATCTAACATCTGCTCTTTCCCGTCCGAACTCTGCCAGCAGCGGCCGAAGTCCACTGATAACGCGCTCGTGTGCCACACCGTTTGTCGCGACGATGCCGTTGCGATTCTGCACGTCGGGCGAGTTGTAGAAGAGCGGTTGGCCGAAGAGGTCTGTCACGCGGCCCCCGGCCTCGCGCAAAATCACCTCCGGCGCGCAGGTATCCCACTGTTTCGTGCGCGGCGATAGATGCACATAAAGATCGCACTGGCGCTCGATGATCAGACCCATCTTGATGCCGACCGATCCGCGTCGCACTTCCGCCTTAACACCGAGCGCCCGGACGACACTGTTCATGCGAGGGCTTCTATGCGAGCGGCTCGCCGCCAGTCGCATCTCGGTTATCTCGCTACGATCTGAGACGCGCGCTCTCTGCGTCTCCACCCCCTGCCGCTCG
Organism: Pyrinomonadaceae bacterium; assembly: GCA_046714695.1. Lineage (GTDB taxonomy): Bacteria > Acidobacteriota > Blastocatellia > Pyrinomonadales > Pyrinomonadaceae > DASQYE01. The sequence continues at coordinate 26,908 of JBKKAL010000057.1, read as the reverse complement.
ATCCATGTTCCCTCTCCCTCAATCGCCCGGTACAAAAGATCGGGGAGCGGCTGATAGACCACGCCCAGACGGCTCAAGCCTTCGACCGCGAGGCCGATCTGGACGGCGAAATCTCCGTCGCCCGTGATAAAACCGTTCGTGCCGTCCAGCGGATCTATCATCCATACGCGGCGCTTGCCGAGGCGACGCTCGGTGTCTATTGATTCCTCGGCGAGAATGCCGTCATCCGGGAATGCGTGGCGTATTCCGCCGACGATGTGAGCATTGGCCGCGCGGTCTGCCTCCGTCACCGGCTCGTAATCGTCCGCGCTCGTTTTCTGCTCGATGTGAAGTGGCCGGCCATAGTACTGAAGCGCCAACGCTCCGGCCTCGCGCGCCAGCCGTAGCGCAACCTCAAGCTCTCGCCCATACCTGTTCATTCCCGTTTCCACTATTGATGACGACGAATCTACGAAGCCCCAATCATCGTGATTGCTTACGGATTTGAAATAATCCCGAACCGCGTAATCTAAAATTCTACTGGCCGTTCTTCCTATTCTTTACTGATCTCGCGCGCCGCTTCGCGTACTATATCGAGCGTTTGATCAATGTCATCGCGGGTCGTGCGAAAGTTGACGATGCATGCGCGCAGGCCGTAGCGTCCGTTGAGCGTCACATTTGAAAGATAAGCGCGACCTCCGCGCTGGACGCGGTGCATAATGCGCGCATTCAGTTGGTCAAGCTCTGCGCTCAGACGCTCACGCTCCGCCGTCTCTGCCTCCCGAAGGGCAGCACGCACAGCGGGCGGCGTGTAGCGAAAGCAGCAGATGCTCAGTTCTACGGGCGCAAGCAGTTCGAAATCCTCCGCTAGATGGACGCGCTCGGCCAGGTAGGCCGCCAGGTCATTGTCATCGCTAATGGCAGCGCCAATGCGGCGCGCTCCGTAGTAACAGAGCATCATCCAGATTTTCAACGCGCGAAATCTTCGCGACAGCTCTATTCCGTAATCCCAGAAAGCAAAGCTCTCATCGGTCGTCTCTTCCTGCACCTTGATGTAATCGGCATTATCTGTGAGAAAAGCGCGACGTGCCTTCAATGGATCACGAAACAGAAGACAGCCGCAATCAACAGGCGCGTAGAGCCACTTGTGCGGATCGAGCGAGACGGAATCGGCGCGCTCTATACCGTCGAAGAGCGGGCGCTTACGTTCGTCCAGTGAGCCCAGAGCGCCGTATGCGCCGTCAACATGAAACCATAGATCGTAAGTTGCGGCGATGCGCGCAGTCTCTGCTAGAGGATCAACCGCGCCGGTATTGACAGTGCCCGCGCTCGCCACTATGCAGAAGGGCACGAGCCCGCGACCCTTGTCGCCTTCTATCATCTCGCGCAAAGCGCGCACGTCAAGTCGAAATCGCTCATCCGATTTGACGAGGCGCACCTGCTCGCGCCCGAGGCCGAGCACGTCCGCCGCCTTCGGGATAGACATGTGAATCTGATCGGAGGCGTAGATGGTCATGGGCCGGGGATTGCCCCACAGACCGCGCCGCGAGACATGGCCTTCAGCCGGCGCGAGCGAGCGATGCGCTACAAGCAGCGCATTCAGGTTCGCAAGCGATCCGCCGCTCGTGAGTAGCCCGTGCGCATCTTCGCCGTATCCGACAAGCGTGGAGAGCCAGCGCACGACTGTTTTTTCAATCTCGGCGGGGGCCGGAGCCGAGCGCCATGATGTCACGTTCGCATTGAGCGCAGAGGCCAGCAGGTCTGCGAATGCTCCGATTGGAGTCGAGGGCGAAGCGACGTAGCCGAAGAATCGCGGGTGGCCGTTATGGCGGCTCGCGCTGATCATCGCGCGGCAATCATCGAGTATCCGCTCGAACGCGATGCCTTCGACGGGCAGATCAACGTCGAATCTTTCCTTTAATTGATCGGCGGACGTTTGCGGAAAAACGGGAAGCTCAGGAAGATGCGCGAAATAGTCTGTGACCAGCAAGAGCGTCTGCGAGGCGATCTCCTTCATCGCTTCCTCAGTCATCTCCAGCGACGAAGCGCGTGACGCGCGCAGCCCTTGATCATTATCGCTTTGTTCGCGTCTTTCGCTCATTTGAATTTGCCTCCTGCTTTTTAACACACTGGCAGCGCTTCATTAAAGCGCCGCTTGCCGACGCCCGCCACTGGCGCGTATAGTTTCGACTCGCACGAAAATTTTCGACGTATGCTCTTCACGAGGGAGATCGAGTTGCATTTACAATGATGCGGCGGCTGCTTATCAAGAACACGCGTCAGCTCAAAATCAAAGGGGAGTAAGATAGAAATGGATGAGATAAAAGAGAAGAAGACAAGGAAGAGAGGCGCGAACGTTTCCCGCAGAAAGTTTCTTGAGGGCACAGCCACCGCCGCATTGATTACGACGGCGGCGGGTTGCGCTACGGCACAAAACAGCAATACGGCTGCGCCCAACAATCAGAATACGGGTAATCGAAACACGGCCCCTGCCAAAGCGCCCGCATTGAAAGGGCAGATGGTCGAGTACAAGAGCGGAGAGCTGAAGATTCCCGCTTATCTATCGCGGAACAAGAGCGGCCCGGCGCAGGGCGCTGTCCTCGTCATACACGAAGTCTTCGGTCTTAACGATCACATCAAATCAATCGCCGACCGCATCGCCAATGAAGGCTATCTGGCGCTCGCCCCGAATTTTTTCGTGCGCGCCGCCGAACCTCCGCCGAAGGATGCGACCGACATAGCGGCGCTACGCAAAGCCGCGTCGAGCATTCCACCTGAAGCCGCGATCAAAGACATGCAGGCGGCGCTCGATTTTACGAAGACCTTTAGCGGTGTCATGCCGCGCGCGGTTTCCATAGGCTTCTGCATGGGCGGCGGGTATTCCTACCAACTCGCGACGCACACGAAAGACCTCGCGGGCGCGGTGATCTTTTACGGGCGAACGCCGCTGGAGCTTGTCCCGCAGGTCTCCTGCCCGCTTCTCGGAAACTTCGGTGAATTGGATCAGGGCATCCCTCCCGCCAAGGTTAAGGAGTTCGAGGACGCTCTGAAGAAAGCGGGCAAGCAGGCGGACATCAAAATCTATCCGGGCGCAAAGCACGCCTTCTTCAACGATACGCGCCCCGAAGCCTACAACGCGGAGGCTGCCGCGGACGCCTGGAAACGCACGCTGCGGTTCTTCCGAGAGCGCATGAACAAGGGATGAGGGATGAAAAAAGCATGAATCAAATAACTCAATTGAGCACAGGTTCAATCAATTCATCCCTCTGCCCTCATCCGTTATTTAACGAGGGATTTTATGTCTATTGAAGGCTACGCAACGCTGGACGGCACGGCGCGCTATCGTGATCGCTTTAAGGAAAAGAGCGCTGAGAAACACTTTCGTCCCGAACAGAACCTGTGGCTCTCGTCAATCGGGATCGGCACATATCTGGGCGACTGGAACGAAGAGACCGACGAGCGATATACCGAAGCTGTCGCGCGCGCCGTCGAGCTTGGCGTCAACGTCATAGACTCGGCGGCCAACTATCGCTTCCAGCGCAGCGAAAGAAGTATCGGCGCGGCGCTCCGCAGCTTGACTGAGGACGCCTCTTTCGCCCGCGATGAGCTGGTCATCTGCACCAAGGGAGGCTACTTGCCGTTTGACGGAGCACCGCCGAAAAATGTGCGGCAGTATGTCGAAGAGACTTTTGTACGCACGGGCATCATTGAGTTGCCGGACATCGTCGGGGGCAGCCACTGCATGACGCCCGCTTACCTCAAACACCAGTTGGGCCAATCGCTCGACAACTTGAATCTCAGTTGCGTTGACGTTTACTACATACACAATCCCGAATCGCAGCTCTCGGAGATTTCGCGCGAGGAGTTTGACGCGCGATTGCTGGCCGCCTTCGCGTCGCTTGAGAGCGAGCGCGCCGCAGGCCGTTTGAGGATGTACGGCGTCGCGACATGGAGTGGTTTTCGCGTTGCGCCGGAAGCGCGCGAGTATCATTCGCTTGAACGCATGACGGAGCTGGCGCGCGAGGTCGGAGGCGCAGAGCACGGTTTCCGCTTCATTCAGCTTCCCTTCAACCTCGCGATGCCGGAAGCCCTCGTCCTGAACAATCAAACTCTGGCGGGCGAGCAGGTCTCTTTGCTCGAAGCGGCGGGTGCGCTCGGCGTGGCGGTCGTCGCCAGCTCGTCAACCTTGCAGGGCAAGGCGGCGCGCAATCTGCCCGCACACATTCGCGAACCGCTGGGCTCGCTCGCGACAGACACGCAGACGGCCATTCAATTCGTGCGCTCGACGCCAGGCGTAGCGACCGCGCTCATCGGCATGAGTCGCCGCAAACACGTCGAAGAGAATCTACAACTCGTACGCATCCAGCCCGCGATGCCCGAAGATTACGAGCGACTGTTCGCCGTTCAGGATGAATAAAAAAACAACAGGTCGTGCCGGTAGTACTGGCTTTCGTCCGTTTCTGTTTACTATTCTCCGTCTAAAACTTTAAGGAGGCAACGCCCACGATGGCCCAACAGGAAGAGATCAAATCCTTCGCAGAGTTCTGGCCGCACTACGTCGCCGATCACAGCCTGCCCGCGACGCGCGCTCTGCATCTGGCGGGCACGACCGCCGCTTTAGCCTGCACCGCCGCACTTATCGCCAAGAGGAAATGGAAATACCTCCCGCTCGCGCTTATCCCCGGTTACGGCGCGGCATGGGTCGGTCATTTCTTCGTCGAGCATAACAAGCCCGCGAGCTTCAAATATCCACTCTGGTCTTTCATCGCCGATTACAAGATGATTGCTTTGATGCTCGCAGGCAAAATGGAAGCAGAGGTCGCGCAGGCTATCAGTCAGGGAAAGAAATCATGAACGATGGGAGATAAATTGGGAAAGCCTTCGACCGTTCGTTATTAACTTTTGAAGTCGTAATCCGCCAGAGCGCCGAGCAGGCGGCGATTCTCTTCCGGCCTGAGCGAGGTGATGCGCAGATACTCCGGCATGTCTGGACGAGTGCGAACGTGCATCCCGCGAGCGGCCAGATAATCTTTCAAGCGCAGCGCATCAACGGAATCGAACCTCACGAGAAAGAAGTTGGCGGCGCTCGGATAAACTTCCGCGTGCGGTATTCGCTTGAGCATAGAGTATAACTCCCGGCAGTCATCGCCGATGCGCGCGACGATCTCTTTCAGATAGGCTTGATCGCGGAGCGCCTCGCGGGCGGCGACCAGCGACATCGAATTGACTGCCCAGGGCAGGCGAGAGCGCGACAACTCGCCCGCCACGCTTCGGTGCGCGACCGCACATCCGACGCGGAGTCCGGCCAGCCCGTACGCTTTTGAAAACGTGCGCAGCACCACAAGATTGGGCCGCTCGCGCACATACTCGGCGAAGCCGATGCCCACGTAATCCGCGTACGCCTCATCAACGATCCAAAGGCACTGCGGCATTTCGTCAAGCAATCTCTCAATCCCCTCACGCTCCAGCAGACTGTTGCCCGTCGGATTGTTCGGATTACTGATAAGGCCCACGCTCGCTCGCCCACGCTTGCCCTCTTCTATTAAACGCTCGACCGAGAGCGAGAAGTCTTTTCCGTCAAGCGGGACTTCAATGACCTCCGCGGCGCAGCGCTTCCCGGCCTCGACGAAACGCTCATAGGAAGGCGAGGGGACGACAAGCCGCCCCTGCCGCATCAGCAGGTTGAAGATAAAGAGCCAGGCCAGTGCCTCGCCCGCGCCGTTGTAAACAACGAAGTTGTCCGGCGAGAGATCATGATGAGCAGCCAGCTCTTCACGAAGCGCGAGCGCCGTCGGCTCGCCGTAAGCGCGGAACTCTTTCGTGCGCGCGAATGCCTCAAGCGCTTCCGAGACCTTCGGCGAACACCCGTATGGATTGATTGCTGCTTCAAAGTGAAGCGTTTCCGCAGGCACGTTCTATTATCTCCAATCTGTCTTGATCAAACATACGCGGCCGCCATACCTTTTGACGCTCCCCAAAGATTGTCGAGTTCAAGCTCAAGGTCGCGGCCTTCCATTTTTGCGCGCAGGGCAAGGTCTGTGCGGCGCTCTAAAAAATCCTGCGCGCAGACGGCCATCTCATAACGCTCAGAAAAGATTGCCTCAGCCCGGATATGCGGAAGCGGCAGCGCGATCCTTTCTCGCCACAAGGGTTCTTCTGTAAGCAACGGGACGAACAACTCCGCGCGGCTTCCATAAGTGCGCAGAAGATGCTCAACGCTGTCCTCTGCGACGCCGCCTTCCAGAAGTTTTTCCATAATGCTCTCCGGCGAGCACGTCCAGACAGCGCCCGGAAGTTGAAGCGGATCGAAAGCACTCATCCGTGTGAGGTCACGCGCGCGCGCCAGCACGGGCGACAGAATATTAAGCGCGGCCTCGGCCGCCTGCCGGTGCAGGGTGAGTTTGCCTCCGAGCACAGAGAGCAGGCCGGCGCGATGCCACTCGATATGATATGCGCGGCTGACCTCTCCGGCGGACTTTCCGCTCTTTTGATCATAGAGGGGACGCAAGCCTGCGCGCGCGACCACGTCCTGCGCCGTCACGGAGCAATCAGGGAAAAAACTCCACAACGCTTCGAGAAGATATTCTATATCCTCGCGCTCCGGCTGAGCCCGTCCGGGCTCGCCCTCGTATTCCGTCTCTGTTGGCCCAACGATGACCAGATTCTCTGTGGGGATGGCAACCAGCGGCCGACTGTCTCTTGGCGAGAAGAGGACGACCGCCTGAGAGAGCGGCAACAACCGGCGCGGCATAATCAGATGCACTCCCTTTGTCAGACGCAGCCGACGGGTTGAAGCGTTGATGCGGCTCGTGAGCGTATCAGACCAGGGGCCGGTCGTATTCACCACTACACGGGCGCGAACCTCGACAGTGCGCCCCGTCAACTCGTCACAGAGAACACCTCCACGGACGCGCCCGCTGCGAGAGGTGAGAAATTCCAGCAGGCGCACGTAATTAAGCGCGCACGCACCGGAACATCTGGCCGCAAGCACTGTCTCCCAGACCAATCTCGCATCATGCGTGAGAAATTCACGACACAGAAAACCGCCCTGCAAATCCCCTGCTGGAAGCAAAGGCTCCTGGCCGAGAAGCTTTGGTGCGTCCAGACGCTCGTGGAAAAGGTGGGCGCGCCTGGGTTGCAGGGCACGATAGAGCGCTACGCCGCCTCGCTTGGCCCACAGGCTTGAAGCAGATTGACGATAGAGTGGCAACAGTAGCGAGAGCGGCCTGACCAGATGCGGCGCTATAATCGCCAGTCGCTGTTGTTCTCGCAAACAGCGATATACCAGTCGCACGTGCCCATGCTTGAGATAGCGCAGGCCGCCATGAATAAGGCGCGAAGAGCGGCTGCTCGTCCCGCTCGCAAAATCATTCTGCTCAATAAGCGCGACGCTCAAACCCTGTCGAGCGGCGCGGTGCGCTACGGCAGCGCCCGTGATTCCTCCGCCGACGATGAGCAGATCGAAGCGCTCTCCCGCCAGTCGTGACAGCCCGGCTTCACGATCAACGCAGAGGGAAGATGTTAGGGCTTGTTCGTGCATCTTCAATTTTTCGCGAGCCATAAACGCATAATAAGCGAGCGGTAAGCAGTGAGCAGTAAGCTGCAAAAACAAGCATTGTTCTTGACTGCTTACCGCTCATCGCTTATCGCTTTCGAGATGTGCGCGAGAGAGCGGTCATAACGATAGCTGATATTGAAATGCCCGTCGTCGAACTCCTCGTAGATAAAACTGATCTGCATCTCTTCGAGTCGCGCGCAGAGGGTGCGCGCGCCAAGGTCAAGCCAGAACTCGTCGCGCGTCCCCGCATCCAGGTAGAGAAGCCTCAGGTTCTTTAATTGATCACGGTAGAGCGCGGCCATGCGGACGGGATCGTGCTCCAGCCAGCGCGCCCAGACAGCCGGATGGATTTTACCCGTCTTCAGGTCAAACGGCAGGCGAAAGCCCAGGGGGGCGGTCGGGTCGGGCGAATAGCAGGCGCTCATCGCCAGAATTTCGAGCGTCGCGATGTCGTCTTTACCCTTTGGCCCTTCACGCCAGAACTTTTCGAGAAACGCTTGCGGGTCGCCCGCAAGTGCGCGCGCAGCTTTTGGAAAATCCGGCAGATAGCAGTACTCGAAATAGCAGTCACCGCTATGCGATGCCGCTGCCCCGAATATATCCGGGTGGCGCATCGCATGAACGAGCGCACCATACCCGCCGGAAGATTTCCCCATCACGGCACGCCGCTGCGGTCGGGCGTCAGTACGAAAGCGCGCGTCAACAAACGGCACGATCTCCTGGACGAGGTAATCTTCGTAACGTCCCGTGGCCGTCGAGTTGATGTACTGCGAGCCGCCCAGACGAGTAAAGCAATCCGGCATCACGATGATCATTTCGCCGACCGTGCCCACGGCAATCAATTGATCCATACGCTCGGCCAGATTCGGCGCGAAGGGCTGCGAGTTGAGCAGCATCTGCCCGCGACCTGTAAAACCCGTCAGGCAATAGACTACCGGGAAGCGGCGCGCGTTGTCGCGATCATAGCTCGGCGGTAGATAGACGAAAAGCTCGCGCGTCGCCGGATCATGAAGAGGATTTCCGCGCAGCACATGGCTCTCTATTAGTTCGACCGTGATGCGTCCTTTAGCTTCCAAAGTCTATGTGTCTCCGGTCTGAAAGTTTGTGTATGAAATTCTATTGAGCTTATAGAGAGTCGAGAATTCACCACCGCAGACACCGCAGAGCACAGAGGTTGCACAGAGGGTTGAATATGATTCAAGCCTTCGTGCTTCCTCTGTGTCCTTTGTGGTGAATCTCTTCGTTCCATATACTCAACAGAAAATTGATCCGGTTCAAAACATGCAACTCGAACTGTTCCTGATTGCCGATGATGAACAAAGAGGTCGCTTCTCCCCTTAGTTCTGTAAAGAAGCGACCTCTCGCTGTTTGTCCTCTGATATTGTGTAAACTTAGCTCGAACGACGCTTCCGGACGTGGGTGAGAGACTCAAGAACATTGGTTACGACCGCCGCTCCTCTGCCGATGGCCTCTGCGACCTTGATCGCCGTTCCCTTTTGTGAGGCGCTGCTAACCGCCTCCTTTTTTACCGCTGCCGCGTGCGCCACCACCACCACCACGACCGCCGTCACGGCCGCCGCCGCCTTTCTTACCAGCACTGACCTTTCCGGCTCCGCCTTTAGCGCCGCCGCCACCTTTGCGTGCGCCCTTCTGTGCGCCGTCACTGCGCGTGCCGCTGCCCTGGCCTTTGTTTCCGCCAGCGCCGCCTTTCTTCGTGCCGCCGCGACCGGGGCTTCCGCCACCGCTCACGGGCCGGGTCGCGCCACCGCGACCGCCAGCACCGCCACGGCTTCCGCCCTTCTTCGCGCCGCCTTTGGTACTACCCTTGGCTCCGGCCTTCGATGCTTTTTTCTGGCCGCCGCCGCCGGCACTGCCGCGTCCGCCTCCGGCGTTGCCGCCCGTCTTCGAGCCCCCCTTGCGACCGGCAGCCTCTGCGCTACGAGTTCCGCCGCGTGAGCCTCCACCGCCGCCTGTCTCAGACATATTCGCGCCCATGCCGGTAGCGCGACCGATAGCCTGGCCGCCATGGCGATTATCCATATCATCTTTGACTGTGCCACTGCCTTGCGTGTCGCCGCCGCCCGAATCATTATCGAGCCCGTCTTCGTCACGATCCCTGTACCCTTGTTCTGACATCTCCCCTTCTCCTTTCAAATGATGGAACCTCCCTTGTCAGAGGTTGAATGTGACATACATAAAGATCGGGTCTTCTGCTTTGGCGCGTAACATAGCACAATTTATAAGATTGTGATTCTCTCTTTTCATGGCGCTCAAAAAAAGTTTCTTCAGATGAACAGCATCGTTTGCTCTCGCGCTCCGTTCAACGTTATAAATAGGCTCACGTCTCGTAAAAACCATGGATGATCTCTCATCAGCTCTGGGTGTTTTGACGGCCATGATCACGCCCGCCGTGCTGATCTCGGCGTGCGGGACGATGATTCTTTCGACCTCGACGCGCCTTGGCCGCGTGGTGGATCGCGTGCGTTCGCTCTCGGATCGTCTGGAGGAGTTGGCGCACAACAAGCCGGAGATGGAGTTTTACGAAGAACGGCGCACAGTAATATTCAATCAACTGGACAAGCTGACGAGCCGCGCGCGCCTGCTGCAACGCTGCATGACCGTCTTTTATTTGGCGCTCGGCATCTTCGTCGCGACATCGGTCGCCATCGGGGCCGTCGCCGTCTCGGGCGCTCCACGTTATAATTGGATCCCCGTGGTCATGGGTTTGATCGGAGCCTGTTTCCTCTTTTACGGCAGCATACTCCTGATCTTCGAGGCGCGTCTGGCCTTAAGCACTATTCATACGGAGATGGATTTTATCTGGCGATTGAGCAAGCGGTATGGGCCCGCCGAGGTTGTCGAACAACACAAGCCGCACTTCGTTCATTTCAGGCGTCATGAGTAGAGAGCCTTCTTATCTAAAGCTTTACGCGACGAGCGAACTGGAGCGGCGTGTCCGCCTCCTCGAACGCTTGCTCGAAAGCTGTACGGTCTGCCCGCGCGATTGCCTGAACAATCGCCTGCGCGATGAACTGGCGGCCTGCTACTCCGGCCGCCTGCCCGTAGTCTCATCTTACACAGCTCACTTCGGCGAAGAGCCTGCGCTTGTCGGCACGCACGGCGCTGGGAATATATTTTTCGGCAACTGCAACCTGCGCTGCGTCTATTGCCAGAACTACCAGATTTCGCAGACGCACAAAGAGCAGATCAAAAACCAGGTCACACATGAGCAGCTCGCTCAGATGATGATCGAATTACAGGAGCGCGGATGCCACAACATCAATTTCGTCTCGCCCACGCACTTCGCTCCGCAGATGGCGCGCGCAGTTTTGCTGGCGGCCACGCGGGGCTTGCGCCTCCCCATCGTCTATAACACCAACGCTTATGATTCCGTGGAAGTCCTGCGCCTGCTCGACCGGGTGGTTGACGTTTATCTGCCAGACCTGAAATACGCGGACTCCTCGGCGGGCTATGAATACTCCAAAGTCAAAGATTACAGCGAGCACGCGCGCCGCGCTATTCTTGAGATGTATTCACAGATGGGAGACTACCTTGAGATCGGAGAGGACGGTCTTCTCAAGCGCGGATTGGTGATTCGCCTGCTGGTCTTGCCCAATGATCTGGCGGGCGTGCGCGAGTCACTGGAATGGATACGCGATGCTTTGAGCCCGCGCGTCGCCGTCTCTTTGATGGCGCAGTATTATGCCACTAACCGCGCCGCGCAGGATGAACGATACATTCTGCTCTCGCGCCGCATCACGGAATCGGAATGGCTACAGGCTCTGTCCGCACTCGACGAGCTGGAAATGTCTGAGGGATGGATGCAGGAATACGACACTGCTTCGCATTACTACCGCCCGGACTTTGCAGACCCGGAAACGCCTTTTAAGGACATCAGAGATTTTAAATAGAATCTGAGATTTTGAGATTTATGATTTCAGATGCGACATTGCCCGGCGTGTCTAAACGTCTCTCAAACCGGAAAATCAAAGACAGGACGAACGAGCAGAGTTGGGAAAGGATAAAAGTAGTTTATGAGCCAGGTTCTAAACATCGGCCCCAGGGGACAGCAAAGACGAAAAGTGGTGGGTTATATTTTGCTTGCTTTAACCATCATGGGTGCTGGCCTGATGTTGATTTACCAGGCGCCTCTGTGGGCCAGGTTTTTGATCTTCTTTCCGGCATGGTTCGCCGGTCTGGAAATTTTTCAGGCCAGGGAGAAGACTTGAGTACTTTTGGCTGCGCGTGGTTCACGCGACATGGATAATGGTGAAGAAAAGATAACTGACGGCGCGCTGGTGACGGCTCTGCGCGCGAAAGCAACTCGCGTTCATCTGCTCTCGCTTCTGACCGCCGCGATCATCACGGCGGCAACCCTCTTTGCCAGATAGCGGCGATTGGACGGCGGCTCAACACGACCGGCAATTTCACGTTAATAAAAGCTTGCACTTAAACCCTGCGCGGAGTTATACAGGAGTTACTCTCCCTGCCCGATTGAGGACAAACAGATTCGGAACCAGAGCCCTCAAGTGAGATGAACGGTTTATAACAGACACCCGTATTGTTATGTTATATTGCCACATACCTTAGCGGACCAACGCTTACCTGCGAACACACTCTAGAGGTTTGATATGAAAGCTTATTTCCTGGCTGCAATTTCCCTCGTGTTCTCTCTCTTTGTGTCAGTCATCGCACAGCAGCAACAACAGCAAAAGCCGCCCGGTGTGCAACCCGACACTCCACCCAGGGATACGCAGAACGCACCTGTAAAACAGAAAGAGGATGTGGTTCGCATTAGCGTCAACCTTGTGCAGGTTGATGCCGTCGTGACGGATGATGACGGAAAGCAGGTGACCAACCTCAGCCCCGAAGACTTTGAAATTTACGAGGACGACAAACCGCAGCCGATAGTGAATTTCTCCTATATCTCGAAGTCTTCGATAACGCCTCCTGCTTCAAAGACGGCCGCGACAGCTTCCGCAAGCAAGATCGCGGCTCCTCCGCCGCCGCCCGCTCCGCCCACCCGTTTGCGTCCTGACCAAGTGCGCCGCGCCATCGCGCTCGTGGTGGACGATCTCGGTCTCTCGTTTGAAAGCTCGCATTATGTTCGTGACGCCCTGCGCAAGTTTGTGGATACGCAGATGCAGCCGGGCGATCTGGTCGCCATCATTCGCACGGGCGCAGGCATGGGCGCATTGCAGCAATTTACCACCGACAAGCGACAACTATACGCGGCTATCGAGCGGGTGCGCTTTAACCTGAGCAGCCGAAGCTTTAGCGCCTTTGCGCCGATCGGTAATGAGATCAGGCTCAAGGTTCCCGAGTCTCAGGCTGGTGTACCGAGATTCGGGGAAGACCTTATGGCTTCTTTGATAAAGCAACCGGGCAAGGAACTGAATGATTTTCGCGAAGAGATTTTTTCAGTCGGCACGCTGGGAGCGCTCAATTTTATCGTCCGCGGCCTCAAGGATTTGCCGGGGCGCAAGTCTGTGGTTTTATTCTCCGATGGCTTCAAGATGTACAATACGGAGAATACTGGAAACCAGCGCCTTTTAGACTCTTTGCAACGTCTCACCGATCTGGCTAACCGGGCCTCTGTGGTTTTTTACACGATAGACCCGCGCGGCTTGCAACCTTTAACCTTGACGGCTGCCGATAATCTCTCCGGGCCTATAGCTGTTGGCGATGGGAGGAACCCCAATACTCTGGGTGATTTAAACCCGACACAATATCTTGCCGACGTTGACAAGGGTCTGCGAGATCGGCGTAAAGAGTTTTTCGAGTCGCAACAGGGTCTCAACTACCTGGCCCAGCAAACCGGCGGCTTTCTCGTCAAAAACACAAACGACATCAGCGGTGCTGTGCGGCGCGTGCTTAAGGAAGATGGCTACTATCTGATTGGCTACAGACCCGATGAAGCGACCTTCAAAGCTGCCGGGAGCAGTCGTAGCTTCCATAAAATCAAGGTCAAAGTTAAACGTCCCGGACTGCATGTCCGCACGCGCACGGGATTTTATGGCATCTCAGAAGAACAAGCGCTCCCGGTTCGCCGCACCGTCACCGATCAGCTATACGCCGCTCTGACTTCACCGTTTTCTTCGGGAGATATTGATCTGCGAATGACATCCCTCTTCGGGTACGACACGAAGAAAGGTTCTTTCGCGCAATCACTGCTTCACATAGATGCGCGAGACCTTACTTTTGAGGAAGAAAAAGAGGGCGTCTTCAAGGGATTCTACAAGACTCGTATAGATGTCATGGCGATCACGTTTGGCGACAATGGAGTTATGGTTGACAAAGATGATCGCATTCACACCATACGCCTGCCGGCACAGGATTACCGGCGCAGTATAGAAGCAGGATTCGTTTACAGTGTCAGCCTTCCGATCAAAAAAGCCGGCGCATACCAGCTTCGTATAGCCGTGCGCGACTCGGCAACGGGGCGCGTGGGTTCGGCCAACCAGCTTATCGAGATACCCGACATCAAGAAAAGCCGCCTTGCGCTTTCTGGCATTACGATGCGCGGCATAAATTCGACGAGCGCCCCGCGCACTGCGGCGAGCACCGGGCAGGTTGTCAACCAGACGGATGATAAAGCTGATGCAATGGATCCGCAGGCCGGACGAGCTGTCCGAAAACTGCGAGGCGGGATGGTGCTTGAGTATGCCTATGTCATCTACAATGCACGGACAGATAAGGCAACCCGCCGTCCGCAACTGGAGACACAGATGCGACTCTTCCGCGACGGGCAGCAGGTCTATGCCGGCAAAGTTCGTGAGTTTAATGCGGGACAGCAAACAGACGCCAACCAATTCGTCGGCGGCGGTGCTCTACAACTTATGAGAGAGATGGAGCCCGGTGAATACGTATTGCAGGTGATCGTGACGGATAGGCTTGCCAAGGAAGATAAACACCGCACGGCTACACAGTGGATAGATTTTGATATCGTCAGGTAAGTGCCCCGCGCGGTTTGTGCTATCCTTTTCGCTTCAAGGCCATCAGGAATTTTCAAGGAGTTTTTCGTTATGTCAGACAAGATCAAATGCGCGCGGTGCGGCGAGAAGCGACCCGCGATCGGGTATGCGCCGATCCCGACGGAGTTGGGAGGGCGCATCGGAGTGGAAATCTGCCAGCCGTGCTGGGCCGCCTGGCTTCAGAAACAGAACCAACTCATCAACCACTACGGACTGGATTTGTCCAACCCCGACACGCACGAGTTTCTCTTCGACAATATGAAGATATTTTTCTTTAACGAGGGAGTTCAACTGGCGCAGATAGATGAATCGAAGGAAGGCACGGTCAAGTGGTAGGGTGAAACGGCAAACGATGAGTGATCGGTGATGTACAGTTTTAGCAATGAATCATTCGCTATCCACTTTCGTTTATGATCTCATGGTGTGGGCGAGCCGCCGATGTCGCTGGCAATCCCCTTCTTTTCCTCTCTGATCTCGCGCGTCAGAAAGTAGTTGAGGCCGGTGCGTATGACAGCGATGGCTCCGAGTTTGCCGATCTGCTCCCAGGTTGGCGCAATCGCCGTCGAGAGAATGTCCGCGCCGAGTTGGAATTCCAGAGCGAGCGCCAGATAGCGCGCCAGCGTCAGCCTGATCTTGTTATAGCTTTCCAGTTGCGGCGGAACAAGAGAGCGCACAAACTGGTATGCGGCCGTTATCACGCCCAGAGCGATGATCACTGCGCCCGTCGTCTCGACGATGAGTCGCAGCCACTGAACGGCGTTGACGATAGTGCTCTCAACGGCCCCTTCGCGCGGCGACCCGACCAGAGTATTAACCGTCTCCTGAATAAAACAGATCATTTAAGCGCCTCGACGAAGCTGTTTTGTCCGCCCCACAGGTGTTTGGGATTCCCGGCAAATTTAGCGTTTTGGGCTTGCGCATCGGCCGCAACTCAAGGTAACATCCGCAATCCTAGTGGATTGCTCCATTCGGATACAATGCTTTTCATCTCTTTCGCATCTGGCGGTCGAGCGAGACACTTCACTAAATCATAGCAAGCGGGCGATTTTAGGCATAATTTTCTAGAATATCTCGGCCATCCGCGCCAGGACGATCAGCGCGGGACCGAAACGGCTCATCCCGACAAAACAGGAGATCACCCATGAAGATTAAATTAGTAGCATTACTGGCATTCGTCATGCTCGTATTGGCGGGCTGTGGGCCAGGCAACACGAACACAAGCAATACGGGCAACGGCAACAGGTCGGCGAATAATTCCAACACCACGTCGGCAGCTCCGGCCAAAGACCCGAACACCATCACGGCGAGCGCCAATCCGACCAGCACGACGGGTGGCACCGCAGAAGGCTGCAAGTGTAGCGCGGCAGGCATGGAGTGCAACACGGCGGACGGCGGTAAGGGCTGCTGCGGCGGTAAGGACGGCAGTTGCTCGACGATGGCCGCAGGCAAGTCGGATTGCTGTGGTAAGGCAGGCGGCGACGGAGCATCCTGCTGCTCGACGGCGGGCAAGACGGCTTCCACTTCCGGTTGCGGGGCTGAAACCAAACCGGCCGCGCCAGCCGCTTCCCCGGCCAAAAAATCTTAAAGGCTTTTCCGACACACTGGAACTTCTCTGAATTATGAGCGACGGGCATTCTTCATCCGAAGAATCGCCCGTCGTTCTTGCGTCTTCGCAAATTTCTGAATTAAGATACCTGCGTTAGCAACACTTCAACCCCCTCTTAACTTGAGCTGGACATCGTGCCCGGTGCGTGACGGCACATCGCTCCGGCCTTTCGATAAAAGGTAGTTTTTGTACCCCCGGCCCGGAAACTTTTTGCGCGCGGGCGACGTAAGCCTTGCGATCATACCTGGGATCTGCTGCCCCCAGCTTGGTTTTATCCCAGCCGATTCCAAAAGCACGTGTCGTTCACCATTTTAGTCGTGACAGATTTGCGTGTTGGACGCTACACCTGATCGTGGTGATTGTGTAGTGCCCGCACGTTTCTCTTCGAGGTTAGAAAACGTCTATGCGAAATCTTCATCTGCGGCTGGCTACGGCGCTCGTCTTTCTACTCCTGCTTGTCACCTTCGCCACGACGCAGACGTTCAATTCCGTGGCGAGAGCGCAACAACAGAGCAGCGGCATTGATACTTATGCCATCACGGGCGCTCGCATCGTGACCGTCTCAGGGCCGACGATTGAGCGCGGTACGGTCGTCGTCCGCGACGGCTTGATCATTGCTGTCGGGGCCGGAATTGCAGCGCCCGCCGATGCGCGCATTATAGACGGCAAGGGGTTGACCGTTTATCCCGGACTCATTGATTCCAACACCAGCCTCGGCATTCCTCAGGCGACGCCGACGCCTAGAAGCCGTGGAGAAGGATCAGCGTCCGACAGCGCGCAGGGCTCTACAAACTTCACCTCGCCGAACTCGACGCAGCCGCCCGGTCTTCAACCCGAGCTATTAGCGGCGGATCAGATACGCGCCGGGGGCGATCAGATCGAATCGGCCAGAAGCGCAGGGATAACGGCCGCGCTCTCGTCGCCGCGCGAGGGCATACTGATAGGGCAATCGGCGCTCATCAATCTCGCGGGCGACACGCCGCAGCAGATGATTATTCGTTCGCCCGTCGCTCTGCATGTCGGTTTTACGCCACTGCGCACGGGCGGCTATCCTGCATCTTTGATGGGGGTCTTTTCCGCGCTCAGGCAAATGCTTCTAGATGCGCAGCGTTACGCGGGCGCGCAAAGGATCTACGAGCGAGCGCCGAGAGGGCTTCGGCGTCCAGAACAGGACAAGTCGCTGGCCGCTCTCGTTCCCGTCATTACCCGCGAGATGCCGGTCGTGATGTACGCGAACACCGAGCGCGAGATTATTCGCGCGCTTGATCTGACAAAGGAGTTCAACCTGCGCGCCATCATCGCCGGAGGCGAAGAGGCATGGAAGGTCGCAGACCGGCTGGGCGAGAGCGGTGTTCCGGTTCTGCTCTCGCTAAATTTTCCGAAGCGCACAACTATTGATGCAGCGGAAGCCGATCCTGATCCGTTGCGAATACTTCGCGCCCGCGTTGACGCGCCGAAGACCGCAGGTCGTCTGGCCGCCGCACGCGTTCGTTTCGCTTTTCAATCGGGCTCGCTTCCCAGCATGGCAGACTTTCTTACGAACGCCGCGAAGTCTGTCGAAAGCGGTCTCGCACGCGACGAAGCCGTGCGCGCCTTAACGCTACGTCCGGCGGAAATCCTCGGCGTCGCTGATCGCCTGGGCACAATCGAAGTCGGCAAGATCGCCAACCTGACAGTCACGCGCGGCGACATCTTCGACCGTAACATGCGCATCAGCCATGTCTTTATAGACGGGCGTCCGATTGATCTGAAACCCGTGACGGCGACCGGCGCTGGAGCTATCGCTTCGGGGACATGGACGTTGAGCGTTGATCTGGGCGAGGGCGAGCAGGCCGTTACCATCACGCTGCAACAGGATGGCGAGCGCTTGCGCGGCTCGATGCAGGGCGCTTTAGGTTCTGCGCAGATCGCCAACGCCTCTGTCGGCGCGAGCGGAGACATACGCTTTAGCGCCCCCGTCAACGTCGGCGGACTGACAACCGAGGCGACTTTCACGGGCACGATTACAGGCAACGAGATGCGCGGCACGGTGACGGTCGTCGGGCGCTCGCCCGGAACGTTCGCGGGCACACGCCCCGGCGGCCCACCCGCTTCGACGACGACCCCCTCAACACCACCTCGCACCACGGCGACGCCTCCTCCGGCGCAACCGGGCACACCGCCCGCGACCCCCGCCGCCTCAAGCGATCTGTCCGGTACATGGGCGATTACTTACGATGTCGGGGGTCAATCCGTGCCCGGCACGCTCACGCTGCGCCAGCAGGGCAACACGCTGAGCGGCACTATCCAGAGTTCGTTCGGCACGTCCCAAATCGGCAATGGCTCAATCGGCCCGGACGGTTTTCGTTTTACCACTATGGAAACTATTCAGGGCCGCGTCGTCGAGATCACAGTCACCGGGACAGTCACCGGCAATGAACTGCGCGGCGCAGCATCTTCGCAAATCGGCACTATGACATTCACAGGAATAAAACCACAAAGGCAAGGATGAGTGATGAAGAATGAAAGAATATTTATTCAACTTGAGCAATTACACTTTCATCCTTCCGCCTTTATCCACTGTTTTTCACCGGAGTTGGTGATGAGAAAATTTATTGCGTTCATACTCGCGATTTTATTAGTAGGCCCGGCGCTGCTCGATGCTTCGCAGGCTCAACAGCGACCGTCGCAGCCGCGCGGCGGCGGCACGATGGCGGAAGACACCGTCATTCGCAATGCGACGATCCTGACGGTCTCGCACGGCACGCTGCAAAATTCCGACGTTCTGATTCGCCGTGGCAAGATCGCCGCGATTGGACAGAACCTGGCAGTGCCGAATGGCGCGCGCGTCGTAGATGCGACCGGAAAATATCTGATGCCCGGCATCATTGATTGCCACTCGCATACGATGATGGACGCCGTCAACGAGCTGACTTATTCCGTGACTTCGATGGCGCGCATTCGCGACGTGTTGAATCCGACCGACGTTGATATCTATCGCGCGATAGCGGGCGGCGTGACGACGGCCAATCTTTTGCACGGATCGGGCAATGCCATCGGCGGTCAGAACACAGTGGTCAAGCTCAAGTACGGGCACAGGGTCGAGGATTTTGTTTTTCCGGGCGCACCGCCCGGAATCAAATTTGCTCTCGGCGAGAATCCGAAGCGCTCGAACTTTCCGTCCATCCCCGGGCAGCCGCGGCGTTATCCGAGGACGCGCATGGGCGTCGAGGAGGTGATTCGCGACGCTTTCGAGCGGGCGCGCGATTACAAAAAGACATGGGATGAATATCGCGCGGCCACTTCGAGCAATGAAAAGAATCTGATCGAGCCTCGCCGCGATCTTCAGCTTGAGCCGTTAGTCGAAGTTCTCGAAGGCAAGCGCCTGGTTCACGCACACTCTTACCGCGCCGATGAGATTTTGATGCTCATCAATCTGGCGAACGAGTTCGGCTTCAAAGTCAAAACTTTCCAGCACGCGCTGGAAGCATACAAAGTCGCACGCGAGATTGCGCAACACGGTGCGGGCGCTTCTATCTTTATTGATAGCTGGGGCTACAAGTTCGAAGCCTACGACGCGATCCCGTATAACGGGGCGATTTTGACGCGCGCAAACGTCAACGTCTCCGTCAACTCCGACTCGAACGAGCGCGCGCGCCGCCTTAACATAGATGCAGCCAAGCTGATGAAGTACGGCGACCTGACGGAAGAAGAAGCTTTAAAGACGATCACTTTGAATCCGGCATGGCAGCTTGGCGTTGAAGCCCGTGTCGGCTCGATTGATGTCGGTAAGGATGCCGATCTAGTCATCTGGAACGGCCACCCGTTCAGCGTCTACTCGCGCGTCGAGACAACCTTTATTGACGGCGAGGTCTTCTTCGACCGCCAGCAAGACCTCGCGCGTCGCGCAGAGCTTGAGCGCGAGCGCGCACAGCTTGAGCGCACAGAGGTAAATCGCCCGCCCGCTAAGGGAGCGACCACGCCGAATGCTCCGCGTCCCGGACGCAGGTCCGGGCATCTTGACGATGCAGACGGCGATGGAGGTAACAACCAGTGAAGATACTAAGAGAACAGATCGCCGCCATTACCATCTCTTGCCTGTGCGCGCTTTGCGCTTTGCTAGCCGGAGCAATCGAGGCAAGGGCGCAACAGGCGGGTGCTGTAGTAGGAATAGCCACCTCGCAGCAGTCTTCAAACGGCGGCGCGAGTACGTACGCGATTCGCAACGCCCGCATCGTCGTGGTCAGCGGGCCTGCGATTGAGAACGGCATGCTCATCATCCGCAATGGAAAGATCGAGGCGGTCGGCACAGGCGTTGCCGTTCCGCCGGGCGCGCAGGAGATAGACGCGCGCGGGCTGACTATTTATCCGGGAATGATGGATGCGGCAACGTCCATGGGTTTGTCGGAGATAGACCTTGGCGCGCCCGGCACTGTGGACACGACGGAAGTGGGCGAGATAAACCCGAATGCTGCGGCCATCAACGGCGTCAATCCGCACAGCGCGCACATCAACGTCACGCGGGTCAACGGCATTACGAGCGTAGTCACGCTCCCCCTGGGCGGTCTCGTCTCAGGGCAAGCGGCTGTCATTAATCTGGATGGCTCGACGACGACGGAGATGGCCGTCGTGCCGAGGGCTGCGCTGGTGATCAGCTTTCCGCGCGCCGCGACGAGCAATGATGGAGGATTCTTCGCGCCGCCGACAGATATTCCCATTACGGAGGCCATCACGACGCGCGACAAGCAGGTCGAGCGCCTGCGCAAGCTGCTGCGCGACGCCGAGGCATACGGTCGCGCGCAGGATGCCTATGCGCGCGATAAGAGTCTTCCCAGACCGGCTCAATCCGTCGTGCTCGCCTCGCTCGTTCCATTCGTGCGTGGCGAGCGTCCGGTGATTTTCCGCGCCGAGCGCGAAGCGGAGATTCGCGCCGCCGTGCGCTTCGCCGAAGAGATGCATCTCAAAGCGATCATCCTTGGGGGCAACGAGGCATGGAAAGCATCTTCGCTCTTGAAGGAACGCAATGTCCCCGTGATTGTCACGAGCGTACGCAGTCTTCCTTCGCTCGAAGACGACTATTACGATGTTCTCTATTCGAATCCGGCTAAACTTCAACAGGCGGGCGTGCGCTTCTGTATCTCTTCGGGAGATATTGGCTCGGAGGTGCGCGATCTTCCTTATCATGCGGGCATGGCCTCCTCCTTCGGCCTCTCGCACGACGAAGCGGTCAAGGCCGTCACGCTTTATCCGGCGCAGATCATGGGTGTCGGGGATCGTCTGGGCTCTATTGAGGTCGGCAAGATAGCGAACATCGCCATCACAGACGGCGATATCCTGGACGCGCGCACGCACATTCGCTATCTCTTTATTAACGGCAGGCAACTCCCGCTTACCAGTCGTCATACAGAGCTTTACGAACAGTTTAAAGATAGAAAGTAAGAACAAACGTGTTCGTGTGCCTGTAGCCGCTCGTGATGATTACGATTTTTGGAGGGCCGATGAGGAGATTTCCAACTCTCGCGTTTCTGGATAAGTACAAAGACTACGCCCCCGTCTTTATCCGGCTTATCATCGGGTTTCATCTCATTTACGGCACACAGGATAACGTCTTCAGCTATGCGCAAATGGAAGAGTTCGCCGAGTTCCTGCGCGCGCGCAATGTTCCGGCCCCGCTCTTCTCAGCATTCCTATCGGCCTATGCGCAGTTCATCTGCGGCATCCTCTTCATCGTTGGCGCGTTGACTCGCTATGCGGCGATAGTCATGATTATCAACTTTATCGCCGCCCTCCTTATAGCCCATCGCGCCGATCCTTATCCGAGAATGTTTCCGGCACTGATGATGCTGTTCGCATCCTTTTTCTTCCTGCTCTACGGCGCTGGCAAGCTTTCGATTGACGATGCTCTGGGGAGACGACGCAATTAGAGCCCGGGCCACGAGATCATGTTGCATATATTGATGCCGCCGGATGAGAAAGCAGAGAACGAAAGCGTTAACGATGATCGGCCTCGTCCTCTTATCCACCCTCGCGGTCGCAAACGCACAGGCGCAGTCGCGTGCCAGCTACACAGCCCACATCCCGTTTGAATTCGTCGTCGGAAACGCGACGATCCCGGCCGGCCCCTATACGATCACGCAGATCCAAGCCTCGTGGCAATCTCAAGCTCATGCTAAAAGAAAGAGGCGGCCATAACGGCCGCCCCTTCGATTCCAAGCTGACAACTATTCTTACCTGATCTGATTGTTAGGGCTTACCTCCGAACTTGCCCTTCAACGTGTTGTTAGTCTCATCGCTCTCCTTCACCGAATTCGAGCGATCTACCTTCGCATTGTAGTCAGCCAGTATCAGGTTGAGGCCGGTCTTAGCTTGTACTACTGTTTCCTGGCCAGGCGGCAGGCCGTTCACTTTCGGGCTAAAAACCTTCGTCTTGCCGTCACTAGTCTTGATGGTAATTGCCATATAACATGGTCCACCAGTAATAGCGCCTTGATTCTTGACGCGCACTTTAACAGTATCATAATCAGACGTGCTGACCTCCAGGACCACATAGTCCGGGAGTGGAGGCGGGGCGGCCAGATTCCTCATCGCTTGTGCCCATGCTTGAGAGATAGTTAGTATTGCGAGAACGCCAATCAACAAAAGCACTTTTACCTTCATCAATAATCTCCTCCTCAATTGGATTCGGGGTTTGTCCCTTATTCATCTACAGCATTTTTGTAAAGGGATTTTTTCAGGAGTTGCAAGTTACGTCTTGAGAGAGCGGCGAGACTTTATTCCAGCCGCGAGAGCATTGTCAAGGATTTTATTTTCTCCTTCACGATCTCATCATAACGTAAAGGCAGTCATAACTATCATCCGTTTTTAAACTTTTAATGCTTTTCAATCCTCTCAGTTATTGAATACGCTCTCTTGTCTGACAATGCTTTTAATTCCTTTACGCTGTCACGATAGTATAAAGTGCGCTTGTTTATCATCGTGAGGCGCTGGCGTATGAAGTCTCCAGGCCGAGTACCTTAAAGAGCAAAGCCCTCGGTTCGACGTCATCACTCAGTTATCCATTAACGATTAATTTGTCCGAAGGCAGTATTGCTGGCAGCCCCTTGTGCTGCCAGCATCTTCCTGTGCCGCGCACTCTGCGTCGGCATGGCGTGCCTTTTTGTGTGCGCGCGCCGCAGATAAAGATCGTCTCATTCGGCTCCGTCGGTCGTTCGGTGGCTGTTCCATCCGGGCCATAAACCGGCTCAGGCTTCGGATTGGTCGCAGCAGCGTCCGTCCCGTTTTTGCCCTCCGGCGGTTTGGCTGCGTCCTTTGATGCCGTCGGGTCTGCGGGAAACTCTACACGCTCGACGATAAGCGGCGGAGGCGATTGCCGTTGGAAGCGTCCAATGACGAGACCGAAGCCGAAGAGCGTCGCGCCTGCGATCAGCGCCAGGAAGATTTGCGGTCTCTGAAATCGCCGCGCGCATTGCGCGCAGAATCTTCTGCTCGTCCATAAGCGCCAGCGCGCACGCTCGACGCGCGCGCCACACTCAGCACAAAAATTTGGCTTGTACATGGTGAGGTCTCCGTCGGTTTCAGAGACGCCCGGCACTCTGATCGTGCGCAGCAGCAGCCTGCGCTTTTTGTGAAGAGGTCGAGCGCGAGCGTCCGATTGCCGCGCATTATAATCCCAAATAGATTCGGCCACACATTTCTTTCGTTGCGCACACGGGCACAAGTTGCACAGATAAAACAGGCGTGTTATAGTCGTGCGCACTCCCGAAAAGTTTCAGCGTCCGTGTCGCCGTGTGCCTGTTTTTGGATGCGGGCACGGGCTTTCATGCCGGACGGCGGGAGGCGAGTCCGATGGGCTTGAGGCTCTACTGCAATCGCTACGCGCATTTCAAAGACCCGCTGGTGTGCTCTATGGTCTGCCCATATCGCACACGCTGCCAGGACTTCGCCCTTTTTTATGACGCACACCGCCAGGAAGTTGACGTGCTCGTCGAGGGTTATTTCGCCGCGCAGACCGCATCAAAGCCAGCGCGCCCGCGCACGCTTGTGTCCGCCCCTGAGCCCACACAGATGCGTGCGCTTATCAAACTGGAGGTCAAACGAGAGATGCCGGAAATCACATATATCTGGATAGGAAAAGACGATCAGGCCGAGTTGTTGAACCTGGAAGAGATAATCCGCAGGGCCGAGCGTGGCGCGAAGGCCAAGAACATTTACAAGGTGGCCCAGGAGATGGAGCTGCGCTTTCAGCTCGTGCCGCGTAAACATATCGAGAGGGCGAAGCGTACGGTCGCCGCAGAAGCTGAACGCGCCGCCGCGCGCCGTTCCTCGCGTCTGAGGCCCGCCCGTTTGGAGACGCCTACGGCTGCCTCGTCGCCGCTCGCCGCGGTCCCCGCAGCAGAGGCTCCGGCAAGGCCGAAGGTCGCGCGCCGCACACGAACGCGCATCGCCAAAGCCGCCGGTGAAAGGTAAGGGCAAAAGATAGCGGGCCAGAGAAGGCAGCAAGAAGAAACTTTAGGTTTATCTCCTCGATTGCCTTCCGCAGCTCCGGCTTTGCATCTGTGCTTTCCCCTCATTGCTCAAGCAACTCCCGGCCCGTTTGCAGCGTCCGACAATGGCGTATGTCTGTTGGCCTCGGCCGTCGCTTGCAAAACTTCGCCGCCGCCGTGCATACTCGAATCAAAAGAGTTTCACTTGTGTTTGGCCTTGAGCAATGATCTATTCCCGTTTACTTTTCACATTCCCTGTCAGAATTATTATTTACACCGCTTTGACGCTTCTTATCCTGTGCGCGCCCGGCATATTTCAACCAGCCGTTCATGCGCAGGATGACCCCAATGACGTGGTGCGCGTCGAAACCAATCTAGTCCAGCTCAACGTCGGTGTCGTGGATCGCCAGGGCCGCGCCGTGACCAATCTTTCGCGCAACGAATTTGTAGTCTATGAAGACGACGTGCGACAGCCAATCGTCAATTTTGAGCCCGCGACGGCCCCCTTCAGTCTCGTCCTGTTGCTGGACATGTCCGGCTCGACGCTCACTTTTCGCACGACGCTCAAGCAGACGGCGCTGCGTTTTATAGACGCGCTCGGGGCCGGTGATCGAGTGGCCGTCATCGCTTTCAACTCGAAGGTTCAAACGCTGACGAAGTTTACCTCAGACGGTCGAAAGATTGCGGACGCGATCACTTACGCAGATGGCAAAGGCGAAACATATCTCTATCAGGCGCTCAGGCATTCTCTTGAATTACTCGCCGGTGAAGGCCAGAGGCGAAAGGCCATCGTTGTCTTAACTGATGGTATTGATACGGAGATGCGTAAGGTGGATCGGGCCGCTGCCGAAAACGCGCGCACGAACGATGAGGCCATCGCATCTATCAAGCCCGATGCGAGCGCCTCGCTCAACGCTGTTCTCAACGCGGCGGATCGTCAGGGCGTGACGATCTATCCGCTGGCGCTGCCTTCTGGTGATCCCAAACGTTTGGCCTTCCCGGACCCGAAACAGATCGCCATCTACACGTCTGCGCGCACACGCATGCAAGCGCTCGCCGACCGCACGGGCGGGCGTCTCAATGTCATCAGGCGGCTCGAAGATATGGGATTTCTTTACGTAGAGGTGGCGGCTGACCTGCGCACGCTCTACAGCGTCGGCTATCAACCTGTGGGCGCGCGCGCACGCGACGGGCGCTGGCGCAAGATACGGATAGAGGTTGCGCGCCCTGAACTGATCGCGCGCACGCGTCCGGGCTACTACGCGCAATAATCCGGCCACATGAGAAGCCGCATTCGCTCAACGGCGTGGCCCGCTTGACGCACGTCAAGGCCGTTCATAAATTAATTCTTTCCTTCGCTTTACAACGAGCCCGCCCGTCAGGCGAAGTCCTTTGTTAAAGGTGCGTACAACTTTATTCTGTGTTGGGAAACCTGTCGGCTTAAATTCTCAAATCCCTTCACCCCGAAAGAAGGCTTTCCCTGTGCTCTCCGAAGGATTCGATTCCTGGTAAGAGGAAATTAAACTATCGGGAACGTTTCCGATTACGGCTTGACCAATCCCTTCTTGATATTAATTTGCCACTGCTCGTAATTCTTGATCCGCCGTTTGGCCTGTTTCCTCGTCAGGTTCATCATCCGAGCTACGTACTCTATGCGCTCTGTGCGGTCATTCTTCTTATCGTAAGGGTCGCCCTTTGCCTCTTTGTAGAAGCCATATGCGCGTACCCACTCAGCTTTAATTTCCGGTGTTGCTAGTTCGCCTCTCAATTCTGGCATGTTGTTTTTTCCTTTTACTAATGATTTTTATTTGATCAACCCGGTCGCACTCTTTATCCACATGATACCGTTTTTTGGTAGAAAAAAGAACGCAGCTTCTCACCCCCCCGCCTTACGATTCCGCATCTCACAACCTCGGTCTGTCAGGCGTAACCGGAGAGCGTAGTCCACTACCCTGACCTTATTATAGCAAGCTTTTATCAGGTAATTCTCTGCATAATAATTTGCAAGATCGAGTGAAATCTACCTTTGCCCGATTTCGCGCCTGTGAGCCATAATCTTCTATCTCTCGTAAAAGATTTTGATAATTCCCACTGCCCGAGTGCGATTATCAACACGTCTTTATCTGCTCTTTCTTGATGAAAAGGCGCAAGTGTATTTATCTACTTATTGAAGTGGACTTGGGCGGCTTTTATTCGACGGCATGGCCCGCTTGACACTCGTAGAGGCCGTCCGTATATTCATTCTTTCGCTTTAGAGCGAGCGCACCCGTAGCTCAGCTGGATAGAGTACTTGACTACGAATCAAGGGGTCGCATGTTCGAATCATGCC
>JBKKAL010000056.1:0-23607 GCA_046714695.1 Pyrinomonadaceae bacterium | reverse complement strand
GTCGCCCGCGCATCCTTCACGTCCGCGACAATTGCGCTGGCCGCGCTCGGCGACCTCAACGGCTTTCGTGTAGACCGCTCGCGCCTTGAAATATAAGATCAAGTGACGAGCGTTCTGATAAAAAGCTTTTACTCGTCACTTCCCACTGTCTTCTTATGAGATTCACCGTTCTGGGCAGCGGCTCGACCGGCAATGCGATCCTGATCACGGCGAATGAAACGCGCGTGCTTGTTGACGCAGGTCTGAGTGCCAGAGAGACCGTGCGACGCCTCGCGCTTGTCGGCGAAGATGTCTCGCGCCTGGACGGCATTATCATTACGCACGAGCACGGCGACCATGCCGGGGGATTGCGTGTGCTTCTGAAAAGTTTGCAGTGTCCGGTCTTTATTTCCGGCGAGACGCGTGAAGCCTACATCGCCGAGCGGCACGGAGTATCGAGCGAAGAGCCGCGCAAGCGCATTGAAGCGCTGCGCGACCGCACTGAAGAGATCGTCTCAAGCAAAGATTTTAAGATTGGCGCGATTGATTTTCACCCCTTTACGATTCCGCATGATGCCGCCGACAACTTCGGCTTTACGGCAACGCACGACGGCGTGTGTGTTGCCACGCTGATGGACTTCGGCCACATCACGACGCTCATCACGGAGCGGCTCAGAGGCTGCGCAGCCATCGTCATCGAATCCAATCACAGCCGCGATATGCTCAAGGCCTGCGACGTTTATCCCTGGGAATTGAAACAGCGCATTCTTTCGCGCACGGGCCATCTTTCCAACGAGGATATCGCCGACTGGCTGCGCGACGGCTTTGACGGCACGGCCAGACACATCGTGCTCGCGCATCTTTCGCAGCGCGCCAACAATCCCTATCTCGCACAGATTTCCGCCGAGGTAGCGCTCCAAGCACGTGCGCCTCTCTTTCGCGCCGAGACCGAGATCACTCTCTCGTTCCCCAAAGAGCCGACGCCCTGGATAGAGATATAAGGATGAAGGATGAAGGCGGAAGGATGAAAGCTTGCCAATTCAAGGTGAAGGGTTCTGTCCTTCATCCTTCATCCTTCATCCTTCATCCCTGCTTTTTCGTCGCGCTCGTACTCCTTATCGTGACGCTCGCATGCAATGTGGGCCAGCAGAGGCAGAGCGGCATTCCGGACGCAGCGCAGGCGACGATTGATACGGTGACGGCGAATATCGAGGCGGCTCGCGATGATATGATTTATCGCGAGGCGGCGGAAGAGTGGCGGCGCACGGCCACTCCGGAACAGTCCAAAGCCACATTCGAGACTTTGCGCCTTAAGCTTGGCAAGATAAAAGAGCGTGCGCGCAAGACTGTTCACGAAGAGGAAAAAACGGCGGGCGAACGGGCCGGACACCGGCTCGTCATTCGCTACGACACAAAGTTCGAGCGCGGCGATGCAATGGAGACATTCACCCTCGTTGAACGCGATGGCCGCTGGCTCCTCGCAGGCTACATGGTCAACTCCGATGCATTAAAGTAATCAGCAGTCAGTTATCAGTTATCGCTCAAAGCTTTTAACTGACTACTGACTACTGACTAGTGATTATGATTACACGCTACACATTGCCTGAGATGGGCGCGCTCTGGTCTGAAGCTGCCAAGTTTCAGAAATGGCTGGAGGTGGAGGTGGCCGTCTGCGATGTTCACGCAGAGATGGGGACCATCCCGCCAGATGCCGCACGTGAGATAAGGGAGCGCGCCGCGTTTACGGTCGAGCGTATCAACGAGATCGAAAAGACGACCGATCATGATGTCATCGCGTTTACGACCGCGCTCGCCGAATCAATCGGAGAGGCGTCGCGCTTCGTGCATTACGGCCTCACCTCCTCGGATGTAGTGGACACGGCCAATGCGCTTCAGCTCAGAGACGCCTCAGATCTGCTGCTTGCGAAAGTTGACGCTCTGCTGGCGGTCTTAAAAAGACGCGCCTTCGAGTTCAAGCTAACGCCACAGGTCGGGCGCACGCATGGAATCCACGCCGAGCCGACATCCTTTGGTCTCAACTTCGCGCTCTGGTATGACGAGATGCGACGCAACCGGAAACGTCTTGAGAGAGCGCGCGAGACGGTCGCGGTCGGTAAGATCAGCGGTGCGGTCGGCGCGTTCGCGCATCTCTCTCCCGAAGTCGAAGAGCGTGTCTGCGCTCTTTTAAATCTCACGCCCGCGCCCGTCTCCACCCAGATTATCCAGCGCGACCGTTATGCCGAATACCTCTCGACGCTCGCCATCATCGCGTCATCGCTCGACAAATTTGCTTTGCAGGTTCGCCACTGGCAGAGAACAGAAGTGCGCGAGGCGCAGGAGCGCTTCCGTCGCGGACAAAAGGGGTCGTCGGCGATGCCGCACAAACGCAACCCTATTCTCTCGGAGCGTATTTGCGGGATGGCGCGAGTCGTAAGAGGCTATTCAATCGTGGGCTTAGAGAACGTCGCGCTCTGGCACGAGCGCGACATCTCGCATTCGTCCGCCGAGCGCGTCGTGCTGCCCGACGCGTCAATCGCCCTCGATTATATGCTGCACAAAGCGGCAGGGCTGCTTGACGGGCTCGTTGTTTATCCTGAGCGGATGCTGGAAAATCTGCGCGCGACGCGCGGGCTGGTCTTCAGCGGCCAATTGCTGCTCGCGCTCACGAGAAGCGGCGCTTCACGCGAGGCGGCTTACGAATGGGCCCAGCGTAATGCGATGAGGGTGTGGGACGAGGGCGGCGAGTTTCAGACTCTGGCGGCGGCCGACGAGGATATAAGAGCGCATCTTTCGCCGGAAGAGATAGAGCGGGTCTTCTCGCTCGACACGTACCTGCGCCATGTTGATGCGATCTTCGAGCGCGTCTTTCGAGATAGTGATGTGTGATGTGTGGACGGGCGGCAAGTTATTTCCCTCGGATAATTTCCGCCCGTCCCACGACCCGGCTCTATTTACTGGCGAATTTCTCGGCCATGTCGCCGATCACAGGCAGTTTGAACGGCTCGCCCTGGTATGCCTTATAAGCGCAGAAGATCAGGGCGCCGAAATAGGCGAGCATAAGCAAGGGATAGAGGATGATCCCCAGAAGCCCTAGCGTGGTTGAAATGGCGGTCATAATACCGAACACCACGCCGACCACGATAAAGATCACGACCCAGGCGACGTGAAGCAGAAGCGATTGCAGCGCATGAAAACGCGCGAACCGATTCTCTTTCTCGATAATGATCATGATGATGGAAATAAGCCCGATGGGATAGCCCAGGGCCGAGGCGATTTTGGCGTCCATCCCGAGAGCCGTTTTATCGTTAGGCCCGCCTC
Organism: Pyrinomonadaceae bacterium; assembly: GCA_046714695.1. Lineage (GTDB taxonomy): Bacteria > Acidobacteriota > Blastocatellia > Pyrinomonadales > Pyrinomonadaceae > DASQYE01. The sequence continues at coordinate 20,310 of JBKKAL010000056.1, read as the reverse complement.
CGGGCGGCGTGGTCATAGGCGAATTCGGCGGCGCGCCGTATTGATTGTTATAGCCATAGCCCTGTTGTTGAGTGGGCGGAGGATTCTGCATCGCGTGTTTTCTCCTCTATCGGTAAAGTATTCCGTACAAAAACTGCTGTCTGAATCGAATTCTCTCTACGAGCGTCGCAAATCTTATGTCAACGACTACACCTTACGCAACAGTTTGCCGTACTATTAGGAAGCAAAGGGTCTGATGATGAAAGCTAAAGTTTACGTCACATTGAAGTCGGGCGTGCTCGATCCGCAGGGCAAGGCGATCCAGCACTCGGTCGAATTGCTGGGCTTTAACGGCATCGCGGACATTCGCCAGGGCAAGTATTTCGAGATCGCGCTTGACGGTTCGCTCCCTGAAGCACAGGCGCGCGAGGCCGCTCAGAGAATGGCGCGCGAGGTGCTGTCGAACCCCGTCATCGAAGATTATCGTGTGGAGATAGAAAGCTGAAATTCGGCGTCTTTTCTTCACTTATGCTTACGGTTTACGTGCTCGGTTGAGCAGAGCCGAGATACAGAGACAGTATAGGCACACTGGATTTTGTGCCTTTCATTGTAAAGATGTCTTCAAGAGATTGTAGATAGGTGAATAGGCGCGCGGCCCAAAACTGGTGCGCCTGTTTCCCTTTTTACCTCCTGATAGACTACACTCTATTATATTTCCGCTTTGCACCTGACGGGGCAAAGCATCTCCTAATGGTTACTTTAACCCCAAACGCAGGAGTTTCCCTTGGATACACCCCCCCGCATCCTTTTCGTTGATGACCATGAGGATACACGTTTTTTGGTGATTACATGGCTCGGCGCGCTCGGCTATGAAGTTACTGCGACTCACAGTGTAAGCGAAGGCTTGAGGTTAGCCAAAAGTGAACGCTTTGACCTGTACTTACTCGATAGTAGATTAGCTGACGGAGACGGCAAAGACCTGTGTGAGAAGCTTCGTGAGATTGATGCACTGACGCCGATTGTTTTCTACGCGGGGGATGTACGTGAGCGGGTCATGGCGGGTTCCGATTGCGAGACACAGGGCTTCGTGATGAAGCCGGAAATAGAAAGTCTACCTCAAATCATCAGCAATGCGCTTCATGTTGCTGCTTGACTCCCTCCTTGAAGTAAGAATTTCGATGCGGAACGAATAGGCTAAACATTCGTTCACTTGACTCATCATTTTTGGAAGCGTAGACCCACCCAAACACTTTCACTAAACGGTCAATTAGGTGGGGAGTAGTATGTCTAAAACAATTCTTGTCGTTGAAGATACAGTTGATACACGCGAACTTCTTCACATGTACTTAACAAAAGAGGGCTTCACAGTGATTGTGGGGGCAGACGGAGGGGAAGGGCTGTACATGGCCAGGTCTGACCATCCAGATTTAATAATCACGGACATTAACATGCCGAATCTAAGCGGTACGGATATGATAAAGCAGTTGCGGGAAGAACCTGAGTTTGCAAAGACTCCGATAATCGTTCTATCTGCATATGGTAAAGGTTTATCTGAGGAAGCTATTGAGGCAGGGGCGACCGACACAATACAGAAGCCGTTTGAATTTGATGCCCTGATTACTCAAGTGAAATCATTATTAAATCAGCGATAGTAAGTTTGAATTTCAAGACCGCCAGTGCATCTGTTGGTTTTCCACTTACCGGCAAGCTATTCAGGAGTATGTAACTCATAGCCTCGAGTCTATTGTTCATTTCCCGCGCATACTTTATGACTTCGCTGAGGATGGTTTTAGATTGCTCGTTCAAGTAAGGGAAGCGGACGCCAAAGCCTACTGACGGAAGTTGGTGAACCACCTCTCCACTCACCAGAAGGCTTCGACCAGTCAGTAAGACAAGCTCGAACACTATCCTTTGATTTAGCTCGACAGGCGCAGTAGATTCAATAAAACACCCACCTCAGCCAACGTCGCCAGTGATAGCCGTATAAGTGGCTACAATATCCTTCCAAAGCACATCTAAAGGAACGGCAATCCTGCTCACGCTACCTTACTGGCAGGCTTTAAACGACGCGTGGTAAAGTTATGCAGGTCAAAATATTTCGCATGGAGATAGAAAGTTGAAATTCGGCGTCATAGTTTTTCCGGGCTCCAACTGCGATCACGACGCTTATCACGTGATCTCGAAACACGTCGGCCAGCCAGTAGATTTTATCTGGCATCGAGATACCAATCTCAACGCGTATGATGCCTTGATTATCCCCGGCGGATTCTCCTACGGCGACTACTTGCGCGCCGGCGCGCTCGCACGCTTTTCGCCCGTCATGACGAGCGTCAAGGAGTTTGCCGCGAGCGGGCGTTTCGTGCTCGGCATCTGCAACGGTTTTCAAATCCTCTGCGAAGCGGGCTTGCTGCCCGGCGCGCTGATTCGCAATCGCGACCTGCATTATATTTGCGATCACGTCAATGTCCGCGTTGAGACGACCGATACGCCCTTTACCAACGAGTTGAAGCCGAAGGATGTCCTCAGTATTCCCATCGCGCACGGCGAAGGCAATTACGTGTGCGATGACGAGACCTACGCCAAGCTCGCGGGTGAAGACCGGATCGTCTTTCGTTATTGCGACGAGCGCGGCGAGACGACGACGCAAAGCAACCCGAATGGGTCGCGCGATTCGATTGCCGGAATCTGCAACGCGGCGCGCAACGTGCTCGGAATGATGCCGCATCCTGAGCGCGCCTGCGAAGATTTGCTCGGTTCTTCAGACGGGCGTGATATTTTTCGCTCGCTCGCTGCGACGCTCGCCCTCAGCAAGTAAAAAGGCAAACGTAAGAAAGGTGCTAATCCCTTCTTCACTTTTGCTTTTTTACTTTTACCCTTTGCCTTTTATTGTGGCAGTCGCGCCCGCTCGCGCGATGAGATAGCGCGACGGTCGCCGGGCCGCGAGACCGGCCGTCTCTGTTCCGCCGTGACGAAAAGGTCGAAATCGGAATTAAAGCCGGCCACACGCACGTAAATGTCCGTATCGTCAAGCTCACTGCTGGGCGGCAAGCTTCCCATATAGATGATGCGACCGTCGGGCACAATTGACCACAGCACGTAATCGTTCGCACTGACGAGGATCAGCGGCGGGAGATTTTGAAAGCGTGCGCGCACGTATGCCTTCAGCGCGAGCGTGGTGACGCGGGCCTGACCGCGCGCGCCGGGCGCTAGCTGTTCGCCGAAGAGTTCGAGGACGCGACCGCCTCCGGGGGCGGTATTGAGTGCCCGATCAACCTCGTCGAAAAAATCGTTTGCCCTTTTCTTCAATTTTGTACGCTTGTTCAACTCGCGCGTCGCAGCCCTCCTGTTTTTTTTAATCTTCTTATCAACTTCAGCGAAAAATGCTGTGACCTCATTGGCCAGAGACGCGAAGACGACCGTGCCGGTCAGTTTCTCGGCCGTCGCCGCCGGCTCGGCTGTCACCAACACGCTGTAGCTATCGAGTCCCGGTGGCCTTGCGAACTGTAAGCCGCCGTTGCCGCTTGAGTCCGTCTGCAATTCGCCGACGCGCACCACGCGCCCGCCCGTAGCAGAGGCCCAGACGACAAAGGTGCGCGCCGCGCTCATCACTACCTGTGGTTGCGGCAGGCCCATCACCGTCAGGCGAACGATGCCGCCTTCCGGCGTCGGCTCAAAGTGCATCTGGCCGCTCGCGGTCGGGATAAACGAGCGGAGGCGCACACCTAACCGCTGGCCGCCCTCCTGTCTGTCAGCGATCCGCTGAGCATCATCCTGTGCGCGAGCGGCGGCATACATCGCCGGGAGCAGGATGACGGCGACGACGACCCGTAAAACAATCGCTACGGCCGAACGTTGAATCGGGTACGATCTCCTTATCATCAAGACATACCTCTCGCCAAATGCCTTCTGGTGGAACGCGCGCCATCTTACTACAACAGGTTGCCGGATGCGGCAACCATTCTATATTCTGAATTCTGTTATTGATAAGGACACTAACCGACAACATGCTTAGACCAACCCTCGCTCGAAGAAACAAGGCTGGCCCGCGAGATGATTCTCCGGCAGAAACCGAGACGGCCAAAGCCCTCGCTGAGACCAGCACTGTTCTCTCCTGGGCCGAAGTCAATCGCACGCATCGTATACGCAATGGAGTCTATCAACGCGAAGGGCGTCTGATCTCGCTCCTGACGGACTTCGGGCGCATCAACCCTTGCTATCCCGACCGTCAAAGCGAATCCGGCGACCAGGTCTATTACACGGGCGCGGGCCGTCGCGGCGATCAATACTTGAGTCCACCGAATCGTGCCCTGCTTGCGGCCATCGAGAGCGGTCACGGTGTTCCTCTCTTCAACAAGCTGTCAACGGGACGCTGGCAGCACATGGGCTACTGGAGAGTCACGGCGGGGCGTCAAATCTATAACGAGGAAGAGCAACGCATGCTCTGGCTGTTTACGCTTGAGAGAGCGAAGGACAAGCAGGCGCACACATCCTGAGCTTCCCCGGTTGTAACCAACTTTTTACAATCCGCCCTCGAAAATTTCACGTCGGGTAGCTTGTCACCCGATTACCCGTACTGTTAATCTTGCGATTCGACCCATTAATTCCTGAAAGGAGTTTCAATTCAGTATTATGAAGAAGCGTTACGCATTCGCACTCTCTTTTGCACTCTCTCTCTCCCTTACTTTTATCGTTAAAGGTGCGGCCGGTATCAGCGGCGAGAATATGACGCGGGCGGCCATCGGCTCGACGATTGCCGATTTCAAGCTGCCGGACATGAGCGGCCATGAGCAAAAGCTTTCGTCGCTCAAGGGACCGAACGGCACTGTCCTGATCTTTATCTCTGCACAGTGTCCCATGGTGCGTGATTATATTGAGCGCATCTCGAAGCTCGCCGTGGACTACAAAGCGCGCGGCGTCAATGTCGTCGGCATCAACTCCAACGCGACGGAGACGAACGACGATATCAAGGCCCATGCCGCCGCCAACAACCTGACGTTTGCTGTCCTGAGAGACAAGAGTAATAAGATTGCCGACCAGCTCGGCGCTGAGCGCACGCCTGAGGTCTTTTTCCTGGATGCGAATAATAAGCTCGTCTATCATGGGCGCATAGACAATCATCGCAACGTCTCGCTCGTTAACGCGAATGACCTGCGCGATGCCATTGATGCGACGCTCGCGGGCAAGCCGGTCGTCAAAACTGAGGCAAGCGCGTTCGGCTGTTCGATCAAGCGGGCTTCCTGATCAGGTATGAAGTACTCCTTTTCGCTCGCGTGTGTCTTAGCGGCACTCTCTCTCACTATGGGACTGACTGAGCAGCAGCATGCAGCCACGCGCGCTCATGCTGCTGCTCAATCCATGCATGGGCAAGCGTTGCTCGCCGCTGCATTTGATCTCAAAAGGCAAGGGGCGGCGACGACGCCGCCGCAAACACACAAGGCAAATTCCTTGCAAGCGGAAGCGCCCGTTATCCGCGAGATGAATCTCGAAACTCTCAAAAAGCTCTTGCAGCGTGGCGCGAACGGGCAAGAGGCGCGCCCGCTCCTGATAAACTTCTGGGCCACCTGGTGCGAGCCCTGCCGCGAAGAGTTTCCCGATCTGGTGCGTATCAGCGCCGATTACGGGAAAACCAATCTGGACTTCATCACCATCTCGCTCGACGAACCGGAAGACAGCAAAACCAAGGTTTCGAAATTTTTACTTGAGATGGGGGCGCAGATGCCCGCCTACCTGCTCAACGTCATTGACCCTCAAGCAGTCATTGATATGATTGACCCGGAGTGGCACGGCGGACTGCCCGCCACATTTCTTTTCGACGCGGGCGGCAAAAGAGTCTTCAAGCACACGGGGCGCTTTCGCGTAAAGGAACTGCGCACGGCCCTCGACAAAGTGACAACCGGCAAGTGACAGGCTAGAATCTCCTGCTCTGGCTCATCATTCATCACCGGGTAAGCTTGTCACTGTTTTTATGATCACTCCCGAACAGGTCGCCGCGCACAATCTCACCGCAGAAGAATTCACACGCATCAAGGAGTTGATGGGGCGCGAGCCGACCTTCGTCGAGCTTGGCATCTTCTCCGTCATGTGGTCTGAGCACTGCTCTTACAAATCTTCGCGCGTGCATTTGAAGCGGCTGCCCACGACAGGCGAGCGCGTCATCGTTCCGCCCGGCGAGAATGCGGGCGTCGTAGACCTTGGCGACGGCTGGTGCGCCGCCTTCAAGGTCGAATCGCACAATCATCCATCATTCATAGAGCCTTTTCAGGGCGCGGCCACGGGCGTCGGCGGAATCCTCCGCGACATCTTTACGATGGGCGCTCGCCCCGTCGCGGCGATGAACTCCCTGCGCTTCGGCTCTCTGGATGATGCAAAGAACGGGCGACGCAATCGTGGGCTTCTGGCGGGCGTCGTCGCAGGCATTGCGCACTACGGCAATGCGTTCGGCGTCCCGACCATCGGCGGCGAAGTCGAATTCGATGACGCTTACGCACTAAACCCACTGGTCAACGCTTTCGCGCTTGGACTCGTGCGTCACGATCAAATCTTCTTCGGCAAAGCGACGGGTGTGGGCAATCCGGTTCTCTACGTCGGGGCCAAGACGGGACGTGATGGAATTCACGGGGCGACGATGGCTTCCGCAGGGTTTGACGAAGAGGCGCTCGCCAAGCGCCCGACCGTGCAGGTGGGCGATCCCTTTCTGGAAAAGCTGCTGCTCGAAGCATGTCTTGAGGCGATGAAGAGCGGCGCGGTCGCTGGAATCCAGGACATGGGCGCAGCCGGTCTGACCTCGTCTTCGTGCGAGATGGCGGCGCGCGCAGGCACTGGCCTTGAGCTTGACTTGAGCCTTGTGCCGCAGCGCGAAGAGGGGATGACCGCTTACGAGATGCTGCTCTCGGAATCGCAGGAGCGTATGCTGATCGTCGCGCACAAGGGACGAGAGCGCGAGGTCGTTGATATTTTTCGCAAGTGGGATTTGGATGCGGTCGTCATCGGTCGAGTGCTTGAAGGCGCTTCGATGCGCGTGATTCATGAAGGCGAACTGGTCGCGGATATTCCGGTCGGTGCGTTGACGGATGAAGCGCCACTCTATCGGCGACCCCTTCGCGCGCCCGCACGTTTTCAGAAACAGGCGAATGAAGAAGAGAGCGCGATTGAAGAGGCGCTCAAAATAGATACTTCGCAGGACGAGGCCGTAATGGACGCAGCGTCACACATCGTACCGCTGAGCGTGCATGCCGCGCAGGCCGACCCGACTATTGACAATGCGGGCACGAGCATAGGCGGCGGGCTGGATGTCATTCAACCTGCGCCGCCCACCGCACCTGTGTTTGACGAGTTGGCCCAAAATAAATCCGCCACGGAAACGAGCAGCGAAGCTTCCGCGAACACGTTTGCAACTCCTCCTTCAATCTCAGTTTCTGCGGCTTCGGTCGTCTCGCGCATGGAGTCGTACCGGCTACCACTGGACGCTCAGAATCAGAACCAGTCTTTACTGCGCATCCTTGCTGATCCGACCATCGCGTCAAAAGAATGGGTCTATCGCCAGTACGATCACATGGTGCGAACCAACACGGCCGTGCTGCCAGGCGCTGACGCGGCCGTCGTGCGAATCAAAGAGACGCGGCGCGCGCTGGCTATGTGTCTGGACGGCAACGGTCGTTATTGCGCGGCGAATCCGCGCGAGGGCGCAAAACTGATCGTTGCAGAGGCCGCGCGCAATGTCGTCTGCGTCGGCGCGCGACCGCTCGCGATCACCAACTGCCTGAACTTCGCTTCGCCCGAACGCCCCGAAGTGATGTGGGCCTTCTCAGAGGTCGTGGACGGCATGGCCGAGGCTTGCCGTGCGTTCGATACGCCGGTCGTCTCCGGTAACGTCTCTTTCTATAACGAGACTGAAGGACGCGGCATTCTGCCCACCCCTGTGATCGGCATGGTCGGCCTCATCGAAGATGTGCGGCGCGTCATTCAACACGGCTTCAAACATCCTGGCGACATCATCGCCCTGCTCGGCACAACTGGTGATGATCTCTCCATCTCAAGATACGCTGCCGTCATAGAGGGACGCACGACCGAAGAGATGAGAGACGAGGGCCGCGTGCCCGTACTTGATCTGGAGCGCGAACTCTGTGTGCAGAAGGTAGTCCTCAGCGCCGCCGAGCTGGGACTGCTTAATTCAGCGCACGATTGCTCGGACGGAGGACTGGCCGTTGCCCTCGCCGAATCCTGCTTCTCATCACTCAACCGTCCAGCCCTCGGCGCAGAGGTTGACCTCACGGGTATACTCCCCACGCCCGCGCGCCTCTTCAGCGAATCTCCCTCGCGCATCATCATCAGCTTCGACGAATCGGCTCTCGGCCAGATGGAAGAGATCGCCGCGCGCGCCAACTGCCCGCTCACCTTTATGGGTCGCACTAACAGCGGCCAACTCCGCATCGAGGCCGACGGCGAAGAGGTCGTCAACCTCCACATAGACGAACTGGAATCGGCCTGGCGCACCTCGCTCGCACGCCGTATGCAGGCTAATGTTCTGGTGGCGGCTGCGGAATAAAAACAGAAATATCTCTCTTGCTGATTACATTAAAAAGATAATGGCTTCAAAGATTTTCAAAGGCCGTTTTGTAGTGCATGAGCATCACGCTTCGCAACTTCATTTTGATTTTCGTCTGGAGGTGGCGGGGGTGCTCAAGTCGTGGGCTGTGCCGAAGGGGCCTTCGCTTGATCCTGGGCAGAAGCGTCTCGCTGTTGCAGTCCCGGATCATGCTGTGAGCTATATCAATTTTGAAGGACGCATCGCGGAGGGGAAATATGGTGCGGGCGAGGTTGTGATCTGGGATAATGGCGGCTACGAGAGCGCGGGCGACGCGTTGGCCGCGCTCAAGGCGGGCCGATTGAGCTTTCGCCTTAAGGGTAAAAAACTGCGAGGGGAATTCAATCTTGTCAGGATGGGCGGGCGGGACAAGCAGTGGCTGCTCATCAAGAGCCGGGATGAGTTCGCAGATGCTGATTGGAAATTAGAGACCGTCTTGCCGCCGGGAAAAAAGTAGCCGCCAAAGTTATCCTCGCTCGGGCCGTGACGATATTACGCTTCGCAATGTGATGACCTCACGGTTCGCTATACGTGGCCGCACATCACACTGCTTCGGCTTTCGTCGGGATGAGCTGGTTCCAGCTTCAAAAAGAGAAGAGAGTTAGGCATATGAAAAACGGTTTGCGGTCGGTTCTGTGTTGGATCGTGTTGGCCGCCGTCCTGTTGAGCGGGACGGTGAGCGCTCTACCGCAGGGACAGACGCAGAACGCTACGCGGTCTCAGCAGGCATGGACGCTCGACGAGGCGTTGGCCCAGTTACTACTTCATCCTGACGATGCCTACCTGCAATATGTGGCGCTGCAACTGGCGCTGAGGCAAAATCGTTTTGAGGAGATCGCCGGACGGATCGCAACCATGATCGGGCGCACGCCGGGTGGAGATGTCCTTGCCGATGCGCGAACTGCGCGCACCAATAACGTTGACCTGTTTAGTATCTTCACGGGCGCGCTGGCCGTCCAGGAGAGTTTGCAACTCGATACCATGCGCGGCAATACGCCCGCGCGCGCGAGGATGCAGACGGCGGCGACAACGACGACGACAGTTACTTCCGCCGGTACCTTGAACGGCAATCGTGCAAGGACTACGGCTCAGACGCCTGGGCGCAATCGCAGATCACGTCGCAGGCGGCCATCTTCTCCGCCGGTCATAATCCCGCCAACATCTAGCGAACGTGCAAGTCTCGCCGCAGAGGAGAAGCGTCGCAAGGAGATCGTGCCGGTCGCGAGCCTCACAGGCCCGACCATCAAGGGCCATCCATGGGAACAGATGTTGGCCGGAAGAAAGCCTGAGATGTCTCAGTTGTCGCAGTATGTGCCGGAAGATTTTTACCTCGTCGAATTCCGCTCTCTCAGCAAGCTCATGCAGGCGATGGACACGAGCGACCTGTGGGGCACGCATCTCTTTAATCAAGCCTACCGCGAAGCACGCACTCATAACGTTGGAGAGAGAATCAAGCGGCAACTTGTTTTGGAGACCCAAGCGGCACTACGCCCCTTTTATGATCTTGTTGTTAGTGAAGTGGCCGTCACGGGCAGCGATCCGTTCGCGCGTGAAGGCAGCGACGTGACGATTCTTTTCCAGATCAAGCAGCCGGAGATTTTCAGGGCGCGCATGGAAAGTTTTATGGTCAACGCGGAGAAGGCGCACGCGGACGCGAAACGCTCCACAGGTAATATCCTCGGCGTTGATTATGTTCAGCTTGAGACGCCTGATCGTGCGGTCAGTGTCTTTGCCGCAGAGCCAGCGCCAGACATTCATGTTCGCAGTAATTCAAAGGCCGCGCTGGAACGTGTCCTTGAAGCCTTTAAGGGAAAGCGTGCTGATGGTCAGGCCGTGCGAAGGCTGGGGGAGGCGACGGAGTTCGCCTATATACGAACGCTCATGCCGCGCGGGGCTCGTGAAGAGGACGGTCTGGTTTACATGTCCGATCCCTTTATACGCCGTCTCGTTGGCCCACAACTGAAGCTGACCGAGCGCCGCCGTATGTTGTGCTACAACCACCTGCGCATGATGGGTCACGCCTCGTTGCTTTATCGCACGGAGAGAGGCAGTTGGCCTTCGTCCCTGGAAGACCTCGTCGAGACAAAAACGTCTCCGGGCTTGTTCGGACAGGGCGAGCTTTCCTGCCCGGATGGCGGCCAGTATTCTCTCTCGGCTGATGGCACGGGCGGCGTCTGTTCTCGTCACGGTCGCGCGGAGTTTTTGACGCCCAACCTCGAAATCCCCGTCACAGAGGTCACGGGACTCGAAGCCGACGAGTACAAAGCGTTTCTCGATGAATACAATCAGTACTGGCGAACCTATTTCGATCCCATTGCGCTGCGCGTCAAGATTACGCCGCAGCAGTATCGTTTAGAGACCATCGTCCTGCCGCTTATTGACAACTCGATTTACACGACCCTGGCCGGAGTCTTAGGCGGAAAGACGGAACCACTGGATGGGCTTCCCGTTCCGAAGAGAAATATATTGAGCATCGGCGCACGTCTGAATAAGGAACGCTACTTGCCGGACATCGCTCAGATGGAGCGCGAAGCAAAGAACGATCAGTTCCTGCGTGACCTGGGCTTTAGAGTTGATGAAGTGAGAAAGATTAATCTCGCAGAGTTTGTACAAAAGGGTCTGGGCAATCAGGTCGGCATACACGTTTATGATTCCAGCCCGACGTTCGATCTCAACATGTCGAGCGTATTCGGCATGCTGCTGGGCAGCGGCATGGGCCGCACGAGAACAATCGGGACGGAGGAACTGCTTATCGGCCTGGCCGTCGCCTCGCTCAATAATCCCGTCTATCTTTCTATTCCCGTTCAGGATGCGCAGATCGTTGATCGTTTTCTGAATGCGATGGACACAGCGCTGGCGGTCACTGCACGCGGGCAGTCGCGCAGCGGATGGTTTAGCCTGGAACAGGATTTCTACAAGTTCCCGCTGGGACAGGCTTCCGTTTATCGCGCCTATGGTCTGCGCATCGGCCCGCTCAAGCTGCGTTTCTTCTGGGCGCGAATCGGCAATGGTCTTTATCTGGCGAGCCGTCCTTTTATCCTCGAAGACCTCGCCGCGATGGAAGCCGAGCGTATCCGCGCCGCAGGCGTTGGTGGAGCAGCAGCATCAACTACTACTACGACGAACGCGCTTGTTCAGGACTTGGGCCCGGAAGGCCATGCGATGGTGCGACTGCGCCCGCTAAACTGGAACGAGGTCTTGTCCGATTTCCGCTTGAGCTGGGCGGAGAATGATCGCGAAGCCTGCCTGAATAATCTGGGCGCTCTCTCAGGCGTCAGCCGTGCGCTCACAGCACGCCTCCCCGGCGCGACCACTACTACTATGAATAGTCCGACGGGAGAAGAGCTTGATAAATTAGTCTGGCAGTATGCGGACAAGTTTCAGGCGGTGCATCTCTTCTGCCCGGAGGGTGGCCGCTACACGACTGCGTCCGACGGCAGAAGCGTGGCGTGCAGCATCCACGGCAGCATCCTGGACCCGCGCCAGCCCTCAGCACCGACAGAGGCGAGCGCGCCGAGCAAGCTGCTCCGCGAACTGGCGGGCGCGTCCGCGACACTTAACTTTACGCAGGACGGCTTGCGCGCCGTCGTGGTCATTGATCGAAAGTAACGGGCTGGATTCCTCAACGAATGCAAAGCGCAGGCGACATCCAAGCTGGAGAAGAGCAGCAGCCCTCAAACCCCTGTGTGCGTGAGATAGAGCTCGCGCCCGACCTTTTGCTGCGAGCATTGCTCCTACTCGATGCCGGGCGGCGCGTCTGTATTCTTGACAGCGGCGGGGCGCGCGCGCCCGGCGAAGCACGATTTCTTATCGCTGGCTTTGATCCCTTCGAGATCATAGAGGCGCGCGCATCCGGGTTGCGCATCCTCAGGCGCGACGACGAAGCAGAAAGGTTTGTGCCGGAGGGCGATGTAATCGGGGCACTTGATGAGCGCCTTAAAAGTTACCACACGCCGTTCTCGCCCCTCTTCAACGTGCCCGTCATGGGGGCGTGCATCGCTACCTTCTCCTACGAATTGGCCCACCGCCTTGATCGCCTGCGCATTGATACGGCGCGTCATATTATTACTGAGCCCGATGCCGTGCTCGCTTTTTACGACACGCTCGTCATACACGATTACGCGCGCGCCCGATCACAGATCGTCAGCCGCTCCGGCCCTCGTCGCCTTGACGAGACCTTCGATGCGATCAACGATGCAGCCACGCGCGCCGCTTTAATGTGGACAGGCGATGCTGACTTTTCTTTGCAAGAAAAGCCTGCGGGCGACGCTGATTTTTCGCGTCTGCCGTCATGCGTGGTCGGTCAGAGCGTGACATCGAATTTTACGCGCGATGAATACATCAAGGCCGTCGAGCGAACAAAAGAGCACATCGCGGCGGGCGACATATATCAGGCCAACCTTACACAGCAGATCCGTGTCTCGCTTGACCGCCATAGCACCCCGGAGAGTATCTTCTTACGCCTGCGCCGCGATCATCCGGCCTCTTTCGCGGCCTTTATACGACGACGCGAGGATGTGGTTGTGAGCGCCTCGCCCGAACGTTTCCTGCGCGTTGAAGTGGAAGCAGAAGGAGGCGGGAGGCGCGTCGAGGCATGGCCGATCAAGGGGACGCGCGCGCGCGGTGCGAGCATGGCGGAGGATGAGCGGCTGCGCAGGGAGTTGCACGAGAGCGAGAAAGACCGTGCAGAGAATGTGATGATCGTTGATCTCCTGCGCAATGATCTGGGTCGTGTCTGTCGTACGGGCTCAATCGAAGTCCTTGAGCTTTTTACGGTTCAGGAGCATCCGACTCTTTTTCATCTCGTCTCGAAAGTGCGCGGCCTGCTTCGTGAGGATGTCGCGGCGGGCGATCTGTTACGTGCGGCGTTTCCGTGCGGCTCGATCACGGGTGCGCCCAAACTTCGCGCGATGGAGATCATAGACGAACTGGAAAGCGTGCCACGCGGTCTTTCGATGGGGGCCATCGGCTACTTCTCTTTCGATGGCCGGATGGATTTGAGTGTGGCGATTCGCACGATGGTAGTGCGAGAAGGTTTGGCGCGCTTTAATGTCGGCGGCGGTATCGTCGCCGACAGCGACCCCGCACTCGAATATGAAGAGTCGCTGACAAAAGCGCACGCGCTGCTGCGCGCGCTTGGTAAATAAAGAAGCCTGCATCATTCGTCGAAGGCGCGCGCCAGCAGTCGCTTCAAGTAATCCGTCCCGACTCCTCCCAAATCTGCCTCGCATGATCTACCGCGGCTCGCTCTTTTCATGTATTCTTCGCTTGCCCCAGACCCTATGCCTCTGAACTTTTCGACCGCGACTCTAAAGGATGCACGCGCGCGTTATATTCAATAATCGTTTGGTTGAAGCGACGAAAGCCAGACTCTCGCCGCTCGCCTCCGCATCGCTTTACGGTCGCGGCGTGTTCACGACGCTCAGTATCTACGGCGGCCGCCCTTTCCTGTGGCCGCAGCACTGGATGCGGTTGATGGATCACGCGGCGCGTTCCGGCATTGATTGCCGGAGTCTGGATGAGGGAATTGTTCGCGCATCGCTCTTAAAGCTGATCCAGGCCAATGAAGTTAAGGATGGAAGGGCGCGCATCACTCTGTTCGGAGGCGCGGATCAGGGCGTTTGGAAATTTAAGGGGATGGGCCGGCAGAGGACAGAGATGCTGATGATGACGGGCGATAGGCGCACGCCGACAGAAGATGGTCTGGCGCTCACGGTCTCGCCCTACCGCACGAATACGCTCTCGCCGCTCGCGGGCGTCAAGAGCGTTAATTACCTGAGTCACCTGCTGTCTTGGGAGGAGGCGCGGGTGCGCGATTTCGACGAGGCAGTAGTTTTGAACGAGCGCGGCGAAATCGTCTCGGCGACGATGGCGAATCTTTTTTGGGTAACGGCGGGGACGCTCCACACGCCGACGCTCAGCACGGGCGCGCTCAGTGGCATCACGCGCGCGCGCGTCCTGGCGCTCGCCGGCGAGTTAGCAGTCCCGCACGTCGAAGGCGTTTATGAGCTATCGCACCTGTCGGGCGCAGACGAAATCTTTCTCACTTCGTCTGGATTGAATGTCGCGATTGTGACGACCTTCGATTTCCACCGCTACACCATTCCGGTCGGAAGCCTCGCGCTTCACCTGCGCGAAGCGTTTCGCCAGCTCACCTTGCATACCGACTAGACAATTTCCATCCTCTTCGCGCTGCCGATAAAAAGCGAGCCATGCCCTTTAGTTGGGACATGGCTCTTGAATTGATCTCTTCGGTCAGGAGAAAAGGTGTGTGAGCTTTTTCAACCGGTGATCTACGCTATTTTCTCGCCAGCACGACCGGAGACTGCTCGACGGCGCGGATGCGCTCGAAGAAGTTGCGTACCGTGGCGTACTGCTCTACGGGGATGGTCGTGGAGCGAAGGGTCAGCTTGCGCGTGAACACGAGCTGACCGTCTTTGACATCGTAGCTGGCGTCGTAATTTCCGAAAGCCGTGTCGAGCTTAAGCGGGTCAGGTAACTCGTCAACATCGAACCCGTCCGGCAACTTAAGGCGCACGATCTCAGTAAAAGAATTGGAGTCCAGAACTATGGGATGCCTGCGCGCCCCTTGCGTGAGGACGAGCGAATCACGGCGATTAACGATTGCGGGCTTGAAGACCAGCAGACGATTCTGCATCAACTGCCCATAGCTTGCGGCGGAGAATTCCAGGTCGAGCGCGAAGCGGCCATCCGCTTTACCGTCCACAGGCTCAACCTTTGAGACGCGCGCGCCGGAAACGCCGCGCGTGACCCACTGCTCGATCAGCTTGAGGTAATCGGGGCGAGAGAGATTTTTGAAGGCGCGCCGCTCATCAACGGCCGCCTGGCCCACAGATCTTTCCTGTATGCGGCCAGTGATTGAGCCGTCTGTGGCGAGGGTGGCTTCAATCTGGCGATCCAGTTGATTTGATTCGGGCGGAGTGGTCGGCATACGTATGAGCAAGCCATCGTCTCCGGCAATAACGAGCGCGAGGCTTCCCTGTTCATGCTCCGGCAGGTCGCCGACCATCGTGCTTTCGTCCGTCGCGTCGAAGATCAGGAGGCGTCCCAGCTTCGGATGAGTGATGATGGTTGGAGATTGCGTCTCGTCGCTTACCTTGACAGCGATGATCGCGTGATTGAACTGGCTGGGGCTGGCCCATTCTTCGCGCACGAAGGTCGGATCGCCCGAATAGATCGCCACCGGATACGCCGTAATCCTGAGCGCTTTGAGCATCGTGCGCATCAGATTCGCCTTATCTTTACAGTCGCCGTATGCTTTGGCGAGCACCTGTGCCGCGGGTCGCGGGCGATAACCGTTGCCGCGCCCCAACCCTATGTCAATCGAGATATATTGCAGGCCCTGCACGAAGCGACTGATGGCCTGTATGCGCTCAAGCTCGGTTTTGGCACTGGCCGTCAACTCGCGCGCCTTGGCTGCGATGGTATCGTCGAGCGCGGTTTGCGGGTCGTTCAGTTCCGTTGCCCAACGCGAAACATCTGCCCAGGTAGTAAAAGTCTTGGCGACTGAAACCGGCGCACCATCGGGCGGAAAATAGTTGACAGCGATGCGCGGCGCGAGATTTGTAACCTGCGGGCTGCGCGGCTCGGGCGCAATGGCAGGCAGGCCGCGCAACTCCCAGGTAAAGGTTGAGCCCGCAACCGTCGGCTCGACCTTCGCGTGATTAAAGGTCACGCTCGTCGCGCGCCAGCCCGTTGGTAACGCAAGAGTGTAGCGAGACAGCAACGTCGGCAGCCTGTTTTGAAACCTCCACAGGTCTTGACCAAAGAGGGGCGCTTCTTCGCTCGTCGCCTGATAGCCGAAGACCATACCGGCATCAGCCTCTTTTTCAGCGGAGATGACCTTAACCCGAATTTCGTTGTAAATATCGTTCGGGTCGGAGATCTGGTCGAGCGTGTTTTCTTTGCCATACTTTTTGACATCGCCGCCGGGCCTAATCAACCATGCGCGCATTTCGCGCACCTTGCCCGAATTCATCAGGTAAGATTCTATAGCGTTGGCAAATACTCGCCCCTCGCGCGTGAGTACGCGCACGGCATAGCTCTTAACGGTTGTAATGCGCCCGTCCGGTGCGACCGTGACAACCTGCTCGGAATGCAGAACGACAGCGGGCACATCCTTTTCGTACGCAGGGGTTTGTACAGCAGCGGCCTGCTGCAACCAGGCGGGAGGAGCGTCTTCTACGGCGAGCGCAGCCGGCGCGCTCAAGGCGAAAAGCGCGAGGCAGAAAAGCAGCGCGAGTATTCTGTAAGGCATATATGTCATCCTCTGAGGGCATCTTGTTGGACGCACTAAATCCGGAATGTCTGTGCGGGGACGGAAGTCGCTTTTATTTTTGTCCATTTTATTCCGAGCCTCCAGCCTTGGCCGCTCCCTGCTTGAGCGAGATCGTGTGATTATCCGACTGGTTTAGCGCATCGAAATACTGTTTCAGCGCAGGGTAGGTGCTCTTTGGAAAAAGTATCATCTCCGGCGGCCCGAAGATGAAAGAGCGCTTAAAGAACAATGTGCGCTCATCTTTAGTCACCAAAATCTTCGCCGTGTAATTACTGACTTTACCGGCGTTGAGCGGGGCCGGAGCATCTGCGCTGTCCAGAGCATAACCTGCTGGCAAACGAATCTCCACCGAATCCTGTTCCGACCAGGGGTAATGGAAATAGACAAGGTTATTGCGCTCGCTGGTAGGAAACATGGGGCCGATACCATGCTGAAAAAAGGCCGGGCGCAGGAAGAGCCGCTTGCCCGTGCGCTCTGCGTAGCCCGGAACGCGCACATGATACGCATAAACGAAGGGCTTGGCATGGTCTGTCACGTTTTCGATGCGAATATTGGAGAGTTCTGCGGTGCTCATCTGCCTCTTGATCTCTTCTCGCAGAATCTCTTCACGCCTGGCAGGCGATTCCTCGTCGTTCTCTTCCTTTCTTTCGATTGCGAGCTGTCCCGTGTACTGAATTTCCACATCGCCTTCGAGCGTGCCGTCATCCGATAGAGTTAGCTTTGCCGTGCGCTTGACGACAGATTTCTCGGCGGGCGTGACGGGGGTTTTGATCCACGCGGTCTCTTTCGGGTCCGTGACGAGGGCGTCCTGGCCCTCTTCCTGCCAACGCAGCATTCCGGGCGGGACGTAATTTAAACCCGGATTGTAGAATCGCCATTGATCCCCGACTTTGACGGCGATGTTTGACGGATCAATGAAGTAAGGGTTGGCGAAGCTGGGATCAAAGAAGATGTCGCTGCGGTCTCCGACCAGAGCGATGCGCGCATCGAATCCGGCGGCGGTTGCCAGCGCGGCAAACAACAGGTCTATATCGCCGGAAGTGCCTATCCCACGTTTGAGAGTATCGCCGGGTGACTTGTTATCTTTAACCTTGGCGATTTCTGCCGCGCTCAGGCCGCTGGCATCATCGCTGGCGTTTTTAATAGTGGTGCGAACGAAGTTGTAAAGACGTTCGAGCTTTTCTTCGGGCGTCGCGGCGTCGCCAATGACACTGGCGGCGATTCTCTTTACTTCGTCGTTGGGCTTGAGCAGCGATTTGGTCAGATCATAGAAAGTCTTGCCTAAATCCTTCCAGAACTTTTGCGTCTCGATCTTCTCTTCTCTGGTGTAGTAGATGAGCATCCACGTCCGCACCTGATCCTCAGGCGGCATGTGCGGCTCCACGTGGTAGGCCGCCATGTTGGTCATCGTGAAACTATAGAAACCATTCTTCTCTTTAGCCAGTGGCGGAAGGCTTCCTTGAAAAATTCGCGCCCGCATGCCGCGATCCGGGAATGGATATGGCTTGATATAATACTTGACGTTCTGGACCGGAATATCACGTTGAAACTGAAGGCGTGTGTAATTGGCAGACCTGTTAGCTCTCACCTCGCGCCAGCGATATTCGATGATTGAGCCCGGCTCAACGCTCGGCATCGCGAACGATTTAGCCTTTAATTTGATGCCGCTCGCTTTAACGATCTCGCGCTCGAAGACATCTTCCTTTTTCAACTCGACTGTCGTGCCATCCGGCTTGATGGTGCGCGCCGCGATGTCCTTGACCTTAAAATTGCTGCCGAAGATTTTTCCGAAGGGGATGTCTATCTTGCTTTGCGATTCGCGGCCGCGCTCTGTAAAGACCTTGATGCGAATGTAGTGCGTGAAGATCAAATCACCCATCTCGCCATCATCTACACGCACTTCCCAGAAGATCGCTTCGGCGTCGGCATCCTTTTCCACGACCGGCGTCTTGAGGGCCAGTTCCGACGCTTCGACGGGTCTCCAGTCTTCACCGGCGGCAAATACGGGCAGCGCCGCGACCAACACTAGCAGCAATAAGAGGCACACGACGGCCAGGGGTGTTTTTACAAGCGAGGAGGGGAACTTCATCTTTTTACCTTTCAACGAGTCACGTGGATTTTGAGAGACTCGAAAATAACAATAAAGGTCTGGATAGTAGCGGTCTCGCCCGTTGGGGGTTCAACGGGAATCGTGGATTCTATGCCAGATTTGCCGCTTATGCAAGCGGCCAAACCACGCCTCAAGTGTGAGAACGAGAGCCGGTTAGGGTCAGGAAGTAGGTACTTTAGCCTTCAGATTACGGCCTGTAATTATGCTATAATCCGCGTCTCGCATCATCCATTAGTTAATATACGGAATCATTCTCGATTCGAGGAGGACGAGATCAAAATGGCAACCGAACTTAAACGCGCGGATAATACGCTTGAGCGCATCGAAGAGTTGTTAGGCCCAGACGCGCGCACGCTGCTCGATTACAAGTCGAACGCGATCTCCAAAGATCAGCTTCAAATACCCGGCCCGGACTTCGTTGATCGTGTCTGGGCGCTCTCCGATAGGCGGCCCTCCGTCTTGCGTTCTCTTCAGGCGCTCTTCAACGGGGGACGCCTCGCAGGGACGGGCTATCTCTCGATTCTGCCGGTTGATCAGGGTATAGAGCATTCTGCGGGCGCGAGTTTCGCGCCGAACCCGCAATACTTCGATCCTGATAATATCGTCCGCCTCGCCATCGAAGGCGGCTGCAACGCCGTGGCCTCGACCTTCGGGGTGCTGGGCATCGTCGCACGCAAATACGCTCATAAGATTCCCTTCATCGTTAAGATCAACCATAACGAGCTGCTGACCTATCCGAACAAGTTCGATCAGGTTCTGTTCGGCACGGTGGACGAGGCGCATGACATGGGAGCGGTCGCCGTCGGCGCAACCATCTACTTCGGCTCCGAAGAGTCCACTAGGCAGATCACGGAGGTCAGCGACGCCTTCTCTTACGCGCACGAGCTTGGTATGGCGACCATCCTCTGGTGCTATCTGCGTAATCCGAAGTTCAAATCTGAAGCGGGCGACATGCACGCGTCCGCAGATTTAACGGGGCAGGCCAACCATCTGGGCGTCACTATTCAGGCCGACATTATCAAACAGAAGCTGCCCGAACGTAATGGCGGCTACAATTCGCTCAATCTGTCCAAGGATGCTCCCTACGGAAAGACGAGCATAAAGATTTACGAAGAGCTGACGACCGATAATCCGATTGACCTGGTGCGCTATCAGGTGGCCAACTGCTATATGGGCCGGTGTGGTCTGATCAATTCGGGCGGCGAAAGCAAGGGCGCAAGCGATATGCAGGAGGCCGTCCGCACTGCCGTTATCAATAAGCGCGGCGGCGGGATGGGACTCATCTCCGGTCGCAAAGCCTTTCAGCGTCCGATGAATGAAGGCATCGCGCTCTTGAAT
>JBKKAL010000055.1:0-20297 GCA_046714695.1 Pyrinomonadaceae bacterium | reverse complement strand
TGACGCAAGATCAACTCGCGCGCTCGATGTTCCCTTTGGGCGAGATGTCCAAGCCGGAAGTGCGCGATGTCGCGCGGCGCGAGCAACTGGCCGTTGCCGAGAAGTCGGAATCGCAGGAGATCTGTTTCGTCCCTGACGGCAACTACGCGGGCTTTATAGATCGTTACCTTGAAGCCGTAGGCCAACAGCAGCGTCTGCCTGGCGCGGGCGAGATCGTCAATACGCGTGGCGAAACCCTCGGAACACATCAGGGCATTCACCGCTACACAATCGGGCAGCGACGCGGGATCGGCCTCGCGAGCGAGCGCCCGCTCTACGTTCTATCAATTGACGCCGCACAAAACCGCGTGACGGTGGGCGGGCAGGAGAAGTTGCTGCGCGCAGAGTTTACGGCAGCGGGCGTCAACTGGGTCGCCTTTGACGAGCCCGATAAGCCTGTGCGCGCAGAGGTGCGCGTGCGCTATCGCCACCAGCCAGCGCCCGCTCTCATTACCCCGCTCTCTGACGGGCGCGCCCGCATCACCTTTGACGAACCGCAACGCGCCATCACGCCCGGACAGGCAACCGTCTTCTATCGCGACGATGAAGTCGTGGGCGGCGGCTGGATCGTAAAGCAAGAATAAAAGAGCAGATGTCAGATGCTGGATGTTAGATGTCAGTAAAAGCTTTTCACTAACATCCGGCATCTGCTCTTAAACTTTTTCCCTTTCGATAACGTAATAACAGAGGAATTTTCTCCCCTTATAAATGCGGAATCGGAACTTCGGAAGCTGGCTCGTTTAGGATTTAGTTATGGCAATGTCACGTACACGTAAAATCGCTCTGATCATCTCCGGGATTGTCGTCGCATTCCTGCTGGTCTTCATCATTGGTATCGCTATGATCTTCGCCCTGGTGCGTGGAAGCGAGCCGTCCGTCAAAGATAACAGCGTGCTCGCCCTCAGAATCGGAGGCTCTTTACCGGACTATGTGCCGGAAGACCCGATGAGGCGCCTTTTGGGCGGCAGCGACGAATCGCTCACAAATCTGCTGACGCAGATCAAGAAGGCCAAAGTTGATAAGCGTATCGGCGCTGTTCTGCTTGAGATACACCCGTCGAGCGCCGGGTGGGCCAAGGCCGACGAGATACGCGATGCTATCGCGGACTATCGCACTTCGGGTAAACCCATCTACGCTTACATGGAGTACGGCCTCAACAAAGAGTATTACATCGCGACCGCTTGCGAACGCATCTACATGGCTCCGCCGGGCGATCTCTTTATCAATGGCCTGGCCGCCGAGGTGATGTTCTTTCGCGGCTCTCTCGATAAGCTGGGTATCTACCCGGACGTTTTCCAGATAGGCAAGTACAAAAACGCGCCCGATTCGTTTACGCGCAAAGAGATGTCGGAAGGGCATCGCGAAGTCCTCAACTCTCTTCTCGATGATCTGACGAACCGTATCGTCAACGCCACTGCCGCGACGCGCAAGAAAACGCCCGAAGAGGTGCGCGCGCTTATTGACCAGGCACCGTTTAGCCCCGCGAAGGCGCAGGCCAATGGATTGATTGACGGCGCGAATTATCGTGAAGAGGTCGAGAACGAACTAAAGAAACGCCTCGGTTATAACGACTCTGATAAGCTGCGGATCGTCAGGGGCTCCGTATACCGCGACGTGACCCCGGAATCGGTCGGCCTCAACGAGGGCGAGCGTATTGCGGTCATCTACGCCACGGGCTCGATTGATCTGGGCAAATCTGAAAACAGTCCGACAGGAGGCCAATCCGTCGGCTCCGATACCATCGTCAAGGCTTTGAACGACGCGCGCGACGATAAAAAGATTCGCGCGATAGTGCTCAGAGTTGACAGCCCCGGCGGCTCTTCCTACGCTTCCGATCTGATCTGGCGAGCCGTCGAAAACGCCAAGCAGAAAAAGCCCGTCGTCGTTTCTATGGGCGATGCGGCGGCCTCCGGCGGCTACTACATCGCGTGCAACGCGAGCCGTATCGTCGCAGAGCCCTCGACCTTCACGGGCTCTATCGGAATCTTTGCCGGAAAGCCCGTCATGAAAGGTTTCTATGATTGGCTGGGTATTTCCACTGAGTACGTGATGCGCGGCAAGAACGCCGGGATGTTTCGCGAGACAGAACCATTCACGCCAGAAGAGCGCGCCAAGTTCGAGGAGATCATCAAGAGTACTTACTACGACGAGTTTATTCCGAAGGTTGCGCGCGGGCGTAATCGCGAACCCCAATATATAGACTCAATCGCGCAGGGACGCGTCTGGACGGGCGAGCAGGCCAAGGCCAACGGGCTGGTTGACGAGTTCGGCGGGCTTGAGCGCGCCGTCGAGATCGCCAAGCAACTCGCGGGCATCCCCGCCGAAAAGGGCATCCAGCGCGTCATTCTGCCGTACCCGCGCAGCTTCTTTGAAGAGTTGTTCGACGCGGACGATATGATCAGCACCAAGACGCGGCAGCAACGCGCTCTCATCGAAACGCTACCCGCGGACGTGCAGCGAGCGCTACATTACGCGGCTATGTTCGACCGCATGCAACGCGGTGAAACGATGGCGCTGATGCCGTTCGATCTACAGATCAAGTGAGACGAAACGACCGTTTATAAGGAGGGGCTCTCAAGTTGAAGATCATCAATAAAGTATTCATGGTCGGCTACTCCTTAATTGTTTTTCTGTTCCTCTGCTGCGCACTGGCTTTGATCTTCTTCGCCGTCATGGAGCTATGGCACGGAATCAATCCTATGGCGGGCTTGCCCCTGAGGGAGCGCTTCAACTCGATTCTTGAGGGCATAGGACTACTGACCATCGCAGTGGCCGCGCTCGAACTCGGGCAGACAATCCTCGAAGAGGAAGTGCAGCGCAAAGCCGAGGTCAGCGCGCCAACCAGAGTCCGGCGATTCTTATCGAGATTTATGGTAGTCGTCATCGTGGCGCTTTCAATCGAAACTTTGGTTGCTGTCTTCGAGCTTATCCATGAAGATCCGTCGCGACTTCCTCAGGCCGCATCCATAGGGATTGCGGCGGCAGTGCTTTTGGCCGCTTGGGGCGTATTCATCAAATTAAATACAAGTGCGGAACAATTAGAGCCGGAGGCGATGGCAGATGCCAAGAGTGAGGATCGGAAGACCAAGTAGATAAATATCCTGAAGACAGCGAAGGCTACCCATGATAAATGAGTAGCCTTTGCCAAATCTAAAACCCAGGGGTTAAGTCAACAAACCTGTTTTCTGCCAATTGTCTGCTACTAATTCGCTTCAATCCTATCGAGCCCGTTCATGTACGGACGCAAAGCCTCCGGGATAATCACCGACCCATCCGCCTGCTGAAAATTTTCCAGAATGGCGACCCACGTGCGCCCGACGGCGAGACCCGAACCGTTAAGCGTGTGAACATGTTCGGGCTTTGCGCCGCCTGCACGACGAAAGCGAATCTGCGCGCGCCGCGCCTGGAACGCCTCGTAGTTCGAGCACGAGGAGATTTCGCGATAAGCGTTTTGTGAAGGCAGCCAGACCTCTATGTCGTAAGTCTTGCTTGGGCCAAAGCCGATGTCGCCCGTCGAGAGCGTAACAACGCGATAGGCAAGACCAAGCCGCTGCAAAATCGTCTCCGCGTTTCGTGTCAGTGACTCCAACTCTTCATAGGAATTTTCCGGCAGCGACAGCTTGACCATCTCTACCTTCTCGAACTGGTGCTGGCGGATAATGCCGCGCGTGTCGCGTCCGTAGCTCCCGGCCTCGGAACGAAAGCATGGCGTATAGGCCACCATTTTTATCGGCAAAGCGGAAGCATCCAGTATCTCTTCACGATGATAGTTTGTGACAGGCACTTCGGCCGTCGGGATCAGGTAGAGCCCGCGCTCATCTGTTAACTTGAAAAGATCGCCCTCAAACTTCGGAAGCTGTGTCGTGCCGAAGAGCGCGTCACTATTGACGATGAATGGAGGCAGCGTCTCCGCGTAGCCATGCTCTCGCGTGTGCAGGTCGAGCATAAAGTTGACGAGCGCGCGGCTCAGACGAGCACCTGCACCGTTCAGAATAGAAAAGCGCGCGGCGGCAATCTTGCTCGCGCGTTCGAGGTCAAGAATGCCGAGCGTCGTGCCCAGATCAACGTGATCTTTGGGCTCGAAATCGAAGGTGGGCGGCGTGCCCCAGCGACGCTCCTCGCGGTTGGCCGCTTCATCCGCGCCGACGGGCACGCTCTCGTGCGGGATGTTGGGAATCGTCGAGAGCAGTTCGCGCATGCGCGCTTCCGCGCGGTTGCGCGAGCCGTCAAGCTCCACGATACGATCTTTCAATTGACCAACGGCGCTGCGGCGTGCCTCGGCTTCATCGCGCTTGCCCTCTTTCATCAGCGCGCCGATCTCGCGACTCGAAGTATTACGCTCGGCGTTGAGTTGGTCGGATTCGCTGATGATGCGGCGGCGCTCCGTGTCGGCCTCGGCGAACGTGTCGAGCGCCTCGGTCGGAAACCTGCGTGCTTCGAGCGCAGCGCGCACCCGGTCAAGATTTTCGCGGACGAAGTTGAGATCGAGCATTTGCTGCCGTCCTTCAAGGTATGGTATGAGATACGCCTTTACATCAGCGTCAAATGAAAAAACTCAAGCTAACGGACGCCGTGCGCGCGTGTCAAGAGAAGGCGAAGTTCTCGCACTTTGATAAAGTAGCGTGAGCGTGGTGATCGGTAATTTATCAAGGGATTCGGAATTTATGCCACAACGTATTCGTAAAGCGGTTTTTCCGGCGGCAGGACTCGGTACGCGTTTTTTACCGGCGACGAAAGCCTCTCCAAAGGAGATGCTGCCGCTCGTTGACAAGCCGCTTATTCAATACGTTGTAGAGGAGGCGGTGGCCTCCGGCATCGAATCCGTCATTATCGTCACAGGACGCGGCAAGAGCGCCATCGAGGATCATTTCGACATCTCTTTCGAGCTTGAGCAACTACTCAAAGAGCGCGGCAAGACGAAAGAGCTTAAAGAGACGCGCTCAATCTCCGAGATGGCGCGCGTCAGTTACGTGCGGCAGCGTGAAGCATTAGGGTTGGGCCACGCCATTCTTCAGGCGCGCGATCTGGTCGGCGATGAGCCGTTCGCCGTCATGCTCAGCGACGATATAGTAGATGCGGAAACGCCAGCGCTCAGACAGCTGCTGGATGTTTATGAGAAGTACGACGCGCCTGTGCTTGGCACGATGCGGGTAGAAGGCGAGGCGATCTCGCGCTTCGGCGTGATTGATGCGGAAGAGGTAAGCGAGGGCGTCTTTAAGATCAAGGACATGGTCGAAAAACCGCCGTTCAGGGAAGCGCCGTCCGATCTCGCCATCATCGGTCGCTACATACTGACGCCTGATATCTTCGAAGAGATCGAGCGGACTCGTCCCGGCGCGGGCGGCGAAATACAGATTACGGACGCGATGCGAGCGCTCTTAAAGCGGCGGCCATTCTACGCGGTGCGTTTAAACGGAACACGGCACGACGCGGGCGATAAACTCGGCTTTCTCATCGCCACGGTTGAATTCGCCCTAAAACGACCGGACCTCGCGCCGGAGTTTACACGCTACCTTCGCTCGCTAAAACTCTAAAAGCAGATGTCGGATGCCGGATATTAGATGTCAGTTTTTACTAATATCTGGCATCAAGCATCTGACATCTGTTTTGAATATGGAGGACTGTAGATTTTGAACGATTCGATCAAGCCCTTTACGGGAAGAGCGGCTATCGTGACGGGCGCGACGCGGGGCATCGGCCGCGCCATCGCGCTGGAGCTGGCGCGGCGCGGCGCACATGTCGCTTTCAATTATGCCAAGAGCGCCGAAGCCGCAGATACTTTGAAGACTGAGATTGAAGGACTCGGCGTGCAGGCGCTCTCTACACAGTGCGATGTCGCCAGCACGGACGCCGCCACAGAGATGGTCAAGCAGACCAAAGAAGCTTTTGGCCGGATAGATTTTTTGGTCAACAACGCCGGAATCGTGCGCGACAATTTGATCCTGCGGATGAAGGAAGACGATTGGGACGCCGTCATTGATACGAACCTTAAAGGCCCATGGAATTTCTCGCGCTCTGCGCTGCGCGTCATGCTCAGGCAGGAGGGCGGAGGCTCCGTTTTGAATATCTCTTCGATCAGCGGGGTCGTCGGGATGGCAGGTCAATCAAATTATTCAGCGTCGAAGGCAGGCCTAATCGGTCTCACCAAATCGCTCGCCAGAGAAGTCGCGAGTCGCAGTGTGACGGTCAACGCGCTCGCGCTTGGATTAGTTGCTACCGATATGGCGGGCGCGCTTGACGAGAGCTATCAAGCCAAACTGCTGGAACAGATTCCGCTCGGTCGTTTCGCCGAGGCGGACGAGGTCGCGCGCATCGCCTGCTTCCTTCTTTCCGAAGACGCACGTTACATCACAGGCCAGGTCATTCAAGTTGATGGTGGGCTCGCCATGTGATGCGCTCGGCTCACAGAGCAAAAACCACCGAAACAAAATTGAGGTTAGAAAGAGGGAACCCCGTCAATCGTTAAGATTGACGGGGCGAAATCTTTTGGGCAGGCTCGGGGTCAGGGTGGCGTTGGCAATGAACTGAGAATCGTCACTTACGGCCGATTCTGTGATTTATTGACGGTGCGTGTGTATGGGCGAGATAAAAAACCGCGCGGCCTAAAAAATAACGCGCAAGCTTTGAAACCCGACGCACCTTTCAACCGAGTTTCTGCGAAAGCGTTAACAGCCACAATTGTCAACCATCTGTTACCGAAGCATGCCGGATTGGGGGGTGTCGCTGCTCGGTATGTGCAAAATTATACCGAAGTTTTGTGAGATGTCAAGCACAAAGTTTACTGAATCGAAATGTTTTTGTGACAAAGTCAGGCGAAGCCTTCGATTTAAAGCCGGGTGAAATCTGAAGGTAAATCATTAAGACCTTGAAGACAAAGCCCTTAAATCATTCCGCTTGTTGCTCCAAGGAGCCGGAAGGCGTGTTTGCATAAAAATTTGCTTCCCCGGCGGGGCGTGTATTCCATCGCCTGTGAATCCACAACCACTGACCGGGAAAACGCCGCACGTAGCTTTCGATGGTCGAGGTAAACAGAGCGGTCAGTCTGTTTATATCTTCCGCCTCATCGCCGGTTCGCTCGATCTTAAGGGGCGGATCAACGCTCAGCACAAAGCGCCGTCGGTCTTTATCCCAGGGAATAAAGACCGGGAGAACCTCTGCTCCCGTGCGCAGCGCAAGCGTGGCAAGGCCGGAGGTGGTTGAGGCTGGGATGCCGAAGAAGTCCACGAAGACGGCTTCGTGAGGATGTGTGTTGAGGTCTACGAGAATGCCCACGGTGCCGCCCGCGCGAAGGGTGCGCAACATGGGTCGCGCGGCGCTGCGTTTATCAATCGAGCGATTGCCGAAGCGCGTGCGCGTCTCCTCGATAATTTGTTCGACCTTAGGATTATCAATGCGACGTGCCAGAAAGCTCATCGGATAACCAAAGGCCGAGAGGGCGAAGCTTGAAAGCTCCCAAGCCCCCAGGTGACCCGTAAAGAGAATGACCCCACGTCCTGCGGAGCGCGCCGCCTCAAGATTTTCGATCCCCTCGCAATCTATGATGCGGCGCAGGTCGTCGGGAGTGGCGCGCGGCAAGCGGCTGAACTCTCCGAGCAGGCGGCCCAGGTTGGCAAAGCACCCGCGCAAGATACCCGCGCTCTCCTTTTCACTCATGTTGGGATAGGCGAGTTTGAGGTTGCGCGCACCCGTGCGACGCAGACGGCCTCCGAATGTGTAAGCGATGCGCCCTATGCCGAGCCCTAGAGCGACGGCGAGCGGGCGCGGCAACAGCCCGAGCCCCGTCAGGATTGAGCGCGCCGCAACATACTCAAGCGCCGTTTGTACTTTTCCGTGTTTACCCATCAAACTGTATCGAGATCAGTGTAATGCGGAGAGGATAAAGTCGCAAACCGAAGCCTTTCGCGCGACCAGGAAAAATAAAATCCTGGCCGCTTGAATGGGGATGATCCTGAGCGTTATGTTAATCTCCCGCCTGAATCAGCCCAACTCAGTTTCGAGCGTAGAGCCAAGGTCAAGCTTTCATCTCAATAATAAGATGAAAGCTATTTCCGGCGATTGATCGGATGGTTGACGTAGACGGTGCGATTAGGAATGCTTAAAGAAATACCGCGTAAAGTGTGTGGAGGATAATCATGAGAGAATGGATGTTCTATACGACCTTCTTCCTGCTTCTTCTTGTCCTCTGGCCGAGGCTTTGGCGACACTCTATTCTATCGCCGAACAAAGATGGTCAATCGTTGGTTGTCGGTGTGGCGGGATGGCTTATACATGCTCCCTCTATCATGTTTGCCGCCTCTTTATCCAAAGCTTTGTCTTTAAGATGGTTTTATACCGATGCCGTGGGAAAAGGACTCATTATGTCCTTCGTCCTGATATTCCTCGCCTTCGTTTCAATATGGAGAGCAGCCAACAGATCAGGATATGAGAGGGGGCTGAGAGAGGGCTATAAGAAAGCGCTAACGGATATCGGTTGAGACGAGCCAGAGCCGTCTAAGTGACTTGGCAAACGATTCAATTTGTCAGTGCTGTTATGCGTTCTTATGTTCTCGATAGAAGTGATGAGGTAAGAGCAAAAGGCCAGAGCACCGCTGCTCTGACCCTTTGCTTCTTCTCTCTTTGAGCGTGTCTCTCTTAATCTTCCGGCGAGCCGTTAGTTGGGCCCGAAGCGAGCGCGATACTCTGTGGATTCGATAAACCCTTTGATCATCTCTCTGTACGTATCCTCGAAGCTCTGCCCCGCCGCTGGATTGTTCAGCTTCTCTATCCATACCAGGTATTGTGCGTCCGGATCACGTCTTAAGTAGGCGAAGTATCCCACCACCACAAACGCCTTGTTGAAGAACTTCTGACTCACCTCCGGCCCTTCCACTATCGCACGCAGCACATCCCACCGCTGCATGAAACTATTGACGAGATTAAAGGCCAGCGTCTGACGGTTCCCAAGCGTCACGCCTGCCGTCGCCGCCAGTGCATCCACGTATTCCTGTGAGCGTGTCTGTGAGTCGTACTGGTCGTAGAGCGCCTTGAACTCCGCCCTCTGCGAGAAGTCTATGGCAAATTGCTGCTTTCTCGCCTCCAACTCCGCATTACTGAGGAAGCCGGTGACGAGTCTGAGGTCTCTTTGATATTCATCATAGGTGGGCTTTCTGCCCAGCCCCACTTCGTAGAAGCGATAGATGTAATAACCTCTATCGAAGTATTCACGAGAGCGGAAGAAGCCGCTGCTGACCTGTACAAAGTCGCATCTCTTATCTCCTGCCGGGCAGTTCTGAAGGATGTTGACCCAATCCTGAAGGCCAGCAGGCTCAGGTTCGCGGTTGAGGAAGTCCAGATAGTGCTGGCGGACGAAGAATAAAGCATTACCTATGGGATTGGGAGCGCCCGCCGCAAAGTCGTTGTCGGTAATGGTCAAGGTCGAGGTGACTTGAGAGCCAAGGATGCCGCCCGTGGGATTGCTCAGCGTCAGGGAGAGCGTCTCAGGGCCTTCGACATAGACATCGTTGATGATGGGGACATCGAAGGTGGCTGAGGTTTGACCCGAGATGAAGGAGAGAGTGCCGGCTACGGCCGTGTAGTCGCAACGTTGAGAAGCATTGCCCGTCGTGACATTACAGTTGGTCAGAGCAGATAGATCAGAGGTCGCGTAGTTCACAGATGCAGCTTGTGAAGAATCACCTATCCGAAGGACTGTGATGGTGGCGTGACCATCGGCTTCACCCACGTTGTAGGTGGCCGAGCTTAATTGCAATTGACGCACGGCAATGACGGTAATGGCGACATTATCCGTATCCGAGAGCGCCCCGCCCGCGCCCGTATTGCCCAGATCATTGGTCGTGATCTGAAGAGATGCCGCGCCCGAGAAGTTTGCGGTCGGTGTAAAGACCAGACCATTGAGAGCCGCGTTGATGTTGGCGAGTGTGCCGGTAAAGGTCATCGTCGCGTCCGAGGTGCCGTCGCCTGTGGTGAAGCTGAGACCGGCAGTGCCAGAGAGCGAGAGCGTGCCGCCCGTGGCCGAGAGCGTGACCTGCACGGGAGACGCCGCGGCATCAATATCTGAGATGGAGATCAGATTGG
The DNA here is from genome assembly GCA_046714695.1 of Pyrinomonadaceae bacterium. GTDB lineage: Bacteria > Acidobacteriota > Blastocatellia > Pyrinomonadales > Pyrinomonadaceae > DASQYE01. The sequence continues at coordinate 10,184 of JBKKAL010000055.1, read as the reverse complement.
AGTTAGCCGCCGAGAAGGTGAGCGGGGTAATCTGATTGGTGGTTTGGGCGCCGGACACTGAATTGACCGGAGCATCGTTGACGGCATTGACCGTGACGGTGAAGGTGCGTGTGACGAAGTTGACTCCACCGTTGGCAGTGCCGCCGCTATCGGTCAAGGTGACGGTAATCAGCGCCGAGCCGCTCTGGTTGGCGAGAGGCGTGAAGGTCAGTGAGCCGGTGGCGTTAGGCGAAGTGTAGTTGACGGTCGGATGGGGAATCAGACCTGTGTTGTTGGAGGTGGCCGTGATGGAGAGCGTCTGCGACTCACCGCCTCCGGCACTGATACCAGAGAGATTGACGGTCTGTTGAGGAGCATCCTCGTTGATCGTCAGATCACTAATGGCAGCTAGCGTCGGAGCATCGTTGACGGCACCTACTGTGATCGAGACTGTGGCCGTGTTGCTGTCTGCGCCGTTGTTTGCTTTGTAGGTGAAGCTGTCCGGGCCGTTGTAATTAGCAGCCGGAGTGTAGGTGAAAGACCCGTTGCTGTTGAGCGTGACGGTGCCGTTCGCTGGCTGCGTGACGATGATCGCAGTGAGGGGGTTAGCTGAAGTGTCGTTACCGAGCACGCCGGGCGCGGCAACTGTTAACGCCGTGTCTTCTGGTGTGTTGTAAGCGTCGTTGTTCGCCACAGGAGGTGCGACAATGGCCGGGTCGAGTTTGAACACGAAGGCGTCGTCGCTGCCGCCGTTCGCGGTCTGAATGGGAGTGCGCGTGGGGAAGTTCGTCGAGCTGGTAATCCCCGTGACGTAGGCGTTGCCGGCGGAGTCCACGACGAGGCTGTTCGCCCTTTCAAAACCGGGGCTGCCGAAATAGGTTGAATAGATGAGCGCCGAACCCGCCGTGTTGAGTTTCGTCACGAAGGCGTCGGTGCCGCCGCCCAGGGTACTCTGGACGGGATTTACGAGTGGGAAGTTCGTCGAGCTGGTTCCCCCGGCGATGTAAGCGTTGCCGGCGGAGTCCAACGCGATCTCGTTGCCTGAGTCACCAAAAGTCCCGCCGAGGTAAGTAGAATAGATGTACGCATTGCCCGCCGCGTTGATCTTCGTCACGAAGGCGTCGCCATCGCCGCCGTAGGTACTGTCGAAGGCATTGGCGAGGGGGAAGAGCGTCGAAAAGGTAGAGCCCGTGACGTGAGCGTTGCCGGCGGAGTCCACAGCGACGTCAAATGCCACGTCATCAGCGCTGCCGCCGAGGTAGGTTGAATAGACGAACGCGTCGCCCGCCGCGTTGACCTTCGTGACGAAAGCGTCGCCCTCGCCGCCCGGAGTGCCGCCGCCGAAGGTGGCCTGAATGGCATTTGCGACTGGGAAGTTCGTCGAGTTGACCTGTCCGGTAACGTAGGCGATGCCGGCGGAGTCCACCGCGATACTGCTGCCGTTCTCAAAACCCCCGCCGCCCGACCCGCCGAGGTAAGTAGAATAGACGTACGCATCGCCCGCCGCGTTGATCTTCGTCACGAAGGCGTCGGCACCCGGGCCGCCGCTGTATGCGGCCTGAATGGCGTTGACCACAGGATAATCCGTCGAGGTTGTGCGTCCCGTGATGTAGGCGTTGTTGGAAGAATCAATGGCGATGCCTGCGGCCGCGTCAAAAATGGTGCCGCCGACGAAAGTCGAATAGACGAGCGCCGAACCGGCCGCGTTCATTTTCGTGACGAAGGCATCTGAGAGGCCGCCGCCGTATGCAGTTTGGATGGCGTTGACCGTGGGGAAGTCCGTCGAGTTGGTCTCACCGGCGATGTAAGCGTTGCCGGCGGAATCCACCGTCATGTGCCCGCACCTATCGTCACTGCTGCCGCCGAGGTAGGTTGAATAGACGAACGCCGTACCCGCCGCGTTTATCTTCGTGACGAAGGCGTCGCGCGCCCCGACGAAGTTGGCCCCGCCGAACGTAGATTGAAAAGGGCTTGCTACGGGGAAATTTGTCGAGTTGGTGTTTCCACAGATGTAAGCGTTGCCGGCGGAGTCCACAGCGATGTCGCGGCCTTCTTCATTGCTGCTGCCGCCAAGGTAGGTGGAATAGATGAGCACCGGGTCAATGACGAGCGGGAGAGCGGCGTCATACTCGCCGAGCGCGAAGCCGACGCGCCCGTCGCTCTGAACTAAGTAACCACCTTCAACCACTCGCCGCTCGCCAGCTACTTCCTGATACACATACGGCTTCGGCTGCCGGACGACACTCTCGCCCAACTTGAGCAGCAACTCGCCCGCCGCATCCACTTCGACTTTATCTGCGCCCGCAAACTCAAGCGCAATCGCACTCGCATTCCTTCCCGGCGCGACCACGAAGTCATACTCCAACTGCCTCTGGTTGCCGTAATAGACCACATCTATGCCCGGATAGACTTCCGTGTAGCGCACGCGGCCAAAGGTCTGGATGTTGGTCCGCCACTGCGAAGGGTCTTTGCCGGTAAAGTAATTGACCTTGCCTTCTAATTCGTTCAAGCCTTCGACGCCTGCGCCCCTGTTAGCTCCGACGATGTTCATCCGCAGCACCATCGGCGGCGGCTCTGAACGGGGAGACTTGGAATTGTCCGTATCGCGCCTCGCCCCTGTCTCTGCGCTACCATTATCGCGGCTGCTCGGCGCAGGCTTATTGCTCTGCGACCCTTCACCGGATTGGCGAGCGAGGGCGAAGGCGGCTTGAGTCGGCGAGAGCGAGAGCGTGTAGCCAGCGCCTCGCGCCACAAAGTTGGCAGCCTCGTCCGCCTGCCCGCGATTAGCCTCAAAACTCAAGGGTAGCTGTCCATAAGCTTCGCGCACCTTTGCGGTCGTGAGCGGAGCAGTTTGCGGCGACGCTGCGACCATGAGCGGTGTTGGTGAGGGCGTGGCGCTGCCGCCGATGAAGAGATAGAGAGAAGAGAAAAGGGCCAGAGTAATAGCGCCGATCAAAAGCCGCCTCACAGTTTGCGACGCGTTCTGATGCTTACGGGTGGCGTTTGTTGCGAACGTATTGACGAGGCGGTTCATATCAATTCTCCTCTTGCCGGAATGCGGACTTACAGTTTTTTTTGCCTACACGCGGATACGCTAGATCGGGCGGTGAAACATGAAACGGAGAGCGAAAGTTATGGACAGTAGATAATTCCTGTTCTCCCGCATTTTTGATGATCACGAAATAAATAGATTTTTACGGCCACTACAAGTAACTAGTTTTACTGTGCAGCCGCGCGCCTTCAGCAGATTACCCCTCGCCCATCCCACCCGCGCCTAAGAGCGAGCGGATTTCGTAGCGACCGAAACGAATCTTGGGCAACAGAGGCATATGTGTACCGATTGGCCCGGCACAATCAAATTTCGCATAACTCTATAACAGAGCGATGAAAAATCAAAGAATTTTGTGGGTCCAGGCTGTCATTAAAGAGCAGATGACAATGACTACTCTACGCGCCGACCCGGCAGCCATTCGCGTCTTATACATCCTTCACAGAAGGCAATTACGTTAGTCGCTTGTACATCGGCACCATGGGCCCAGTCCTGTAATAAGGAACAATCAGTTCTCTCGACGCGATTTGTGTAGCCTGGCGGTCATGGGATGATGGAAAGTAGGTTAGAATGAGTGACGGGAGTTCAAGGAATGCCTTCGGGAAAAACACACGATACCATCACGATCATTCTCGCAGCGCCGACTTTTGTAGTCGCCTGGGGATTGGCAGGAAGTCTGCCGCTGGCGAGTCTGGCAACGTGCGCGATGCTGTTCGGCGGCTTTATGTTCGGCCCCGATCTGGATATCCAGTCGCGCCAGTACACGCGCTGGGGCGTCTTTCGTTTTCTCTGGCTGCCCTATCGCATGCTGTTCCGGCATCGCTCGCGCTGGTCGCACGGAATCATCTTCGGCACGCTGATCCGCGTCATCTATTTCGCCGCTGTGATTGCAATAATTATCCTGGCTGGCGTTTATCTGCGTGCGACACTTCTGGGCGGAGCGCCGCCGACTTTCGAGCAGTTTGCCGAAGCCTGGCGGGCCATCGAGGCGGGCGTCAGTCGAAGCACTGGCAGGCATGCCGCGTGGGCCATCCTCGCCGGGTTATGGTGGGGCGCGGCGAGCCACACGTTGACGGACGTGGCGTGGTCCGTCATGCGCAAGGGCTCGGAGATATTCTAAGAGTAGTGACAAGAAAGCGGTGACGAGTGACAAGTAATGAGTTGAATACGTTGTCTTGCTCATCACTTGTCACTCGCTAATCGTCACAGCTTTCTCACGTTCGTCTGCCGGCGATCACCCGATAGAGAACCAGTAGAACAATCGCGCCGACGACGGCGAAGACCAGCCGGATAAGAAAACCGCGATCACCGAAGCTCCCCGTTTCCCCTGCAAGTCCGAGCATGCCGGCCAGAAACCCCCCGACGATTGCGCCAGCGATTCCCAGCAGGATAGTGATGATGAACCCGCCTGGATCGTCGCCCGGCATCAAAAATTTAGCGATCACGCCGGCGATCAATCCGAAAATAATCCAAGCAATGATAGACATCGAGTAATCCTCTCTCTGCGAAGGAGTGCGCTCCTGCTTAGTGCGCACTTTATGGCTCACAGGTTTGATCGCTGTCTTCTGTAGCGAAGATCAGCCGCGCGCCTGAAAGCAGAAGGGGGATTCAATTTATTAGCGACAAGGGAGAAACTGAGCGGATTTTATGGACTGGCCGTGGCGGTTGTCAAATTGATTCTAGCGGCCTGAGCGGGTTTGTACCAGACGAAAGGCCTGACGGCGCACGGCCTCCGAGACGTTGCGGTTCTGCGATATGCTCTGAAGGTCTCGGGTTTGAATGCGGGACAGGATGGTGACGGCGGTGGCAATCGGCGTGCGCGGGTTGCGCACGAGGTTGAGAATGATCGGATAGCTGCGCGCCCAGGCGCGAGTCTGCCCGATCTTGCGCAACACATCGTCGGAGACGGTTCTCATGGCCGCGATATTCTCGACCTCATGGTCGGTGATGCGCGGATTGTGCAACACGGACATCGCGACGATCTTGTTGGAATCGCGTATCAGTATGGCGCGCGCCTCGCGGTCGCCTTTCATGCCGAGCTTGATGCGATCCTTGACGCCCATCAGCATCACGCGGCGGATAAGCGAGATGCGCTCAGGCGAGACTTCGTCGCCTTCCAGGCGCGCATCGGCGATAACGCGCTCGGCATTCGCGGTCCGCTGCTCGAAGCTCTCCTCAAGCAGATGCTCGATGCGCTCAAGCGCGAGCCATGAATCATCTATATCCTCGTCCGAGACCTCGATATGACCGGCGATGAGCCACGCATCCTCAACGACAAAGGAGTCGTCGGCAGCGACCACTTCGGCGCTCTCGAAAAATTCTGCGGCGGCTGTTTGGCCGCGTGCGCGCAATTCGTCGGCGATCTGCTGTGCGCCTCGCTCCTTCTCGAAAAACTCGCGCCGGGTTTCGCGCGCGCGCCGTTCAGCCTCAGAGGTACTCGCCGGGTTGCTGATGAGCGCATCAATGATGGCTGGAGCGCGAATGAGCCGCTGTTGATTGATGGCGATAAGCTCCAGCAGCGATCCGTCCGTGGTCAATCCCGCAAGCAGCGCGATGGCTTCGTCGGGCGTGCTGTGATTGAGCGTCACGGCCTCGTGAATCTCGCGTCCGGCCTTGGCGTGCGCGGCGAGGTAACCTAGCACGGAGGGGGCCGTCTCGCTCGTTCTGGCGATCTCCAGCATCTCGCCCGAATCCTGCGATTCAAGCGTAGAGCGGGCTGCACTCGCCACTTCCGCCTCGTCGCTCGCGTTCAGGGCCACCAGCGCCTCAAGCAGATCGGCCTGCGGGAGCGGAAGCAAGCCCCGCGCCGCCAACATGCGCGCCTGCGGCGGAGCCGTGCCCGCAACGATGGCTTTGACAAGTGGATTTGTAGATGTGACTTCGGCGCTCATTAGATAGGAACTACTCGGACGAATTGCATCCCTATGGCAACTTAGTAAAGATGAAAGTTATACTCGACCTGTATAAATTGCGAAACCGGACGCCCATCTTTAATTGCCGGGTCAAATTTAATTTGGCGCACTGCTTTTATTGCCTGTTCAGTCAATCCATGACTCAACGCTTGAACCAGGAGTATATGCTTGACGTTTCCATCTGCGGCGAAAACCGCGCGCAACATTACAGTACCTTCAATCCCGGCCCAGCGCGCCTCTTCAGTATATTGCGGCTCAACCTTCTTGCGAATAACGGCTTTCGTCACTTCACTCGGCGAAAAGATTGGGCCGTCGCTCCCGCCTAATCCAGCATAAACATGCATCGTCTCTAATTGTTGACGCCAAATATCTGCATTCTTAACGTTCGGATTCAAGGCGAGAAACTTCTCTAAACTCTGAACCGCCTCTTTGAGATGTCCCTTTGCCTCTCTTGATCTTTGTGCGCGAGAAGCACGGGACTCTTTTTCAATAGGCGCTATAGCTTCCAGATAAATATTTACAAGCGCCTGGGTTTTGACAAGAAGCGCTGGCGACAAGTCAGGCTTAATTCTTAACGCGGCCTCGGACTCCTCCAGAGCATTGGCATATAGCTTCCCTCTGAGCCTTACCGCGCCGATAACATAATGCGCCTCGGCGATTTTCGGGTCGAGCGCCAATGCTCGCTCAGCCTCGCGAGCAGCTTGCGTCACCTTATTCGTGAGAAGCAAGGTGTAGGCCAGTCCTGTGTGCGCCGGAGCAAAGTCGGGGCGCAGTTTAACCACTGTCTCGAATGCTTTCCTCGCGCCTTTCACGTCGCCATTACGGTTCAGTGCAAGACCAAGATAATGCCATGCATCCGAATTATCTTTCCGCTGTTTGACAGCAGAGCGCAACGCTTCGATAGCCCCCTTGATGTCTCCTTGCTGGTAGAGCTTGATGCCCAGCGCGCCGGAGTCCTCCTGCGCATTGACGCTTGATTGCTGCGCGTGAGTAGCAGAGTGCAATCCACCGAAGAGCAAAAGAAGCGCGGCCGCGCCTAGAAGCGATGCGGCAGGTGTGCGAGGTCTAAACATGGACGGTCTCCATTCAAACAGCGCCGGAGCTTATGCGCCGCAGCATTTCTTGTACTTCTTGCCGGAGCCGCAGGGACACGGATCATTACGCCCGACCTTGGGTTGATCGCGCGTCACGGTCTTGGTCTTAGAGGCTTCTTCGCCTGCGGCGGTCGCGCCCTGATTCGGCCCCGTGAAGGTCAGAGACGACGGGCGGCGCGGGGGACGGCGCTGCTGAATCTGTTCGGGTGGTTGCTCGGTGACGACCTGAAGATTAAAGAGCGAGCGAATGGTGCTCTGGTCAATGCGGTCGAGCATCTCCTGGAAGAGATCGAAGCTCTGTTTTTTGTATTCGACGAGCGGGTCTTTCTGCCCGTAGCCGACGAGCCCTATGCCCTGCTTGAGGTGATCAATGGAGAGCAGATGATCTTTCCACTGCGCGTCAATGATGTTGAGCATGATGATGCGCTCGTAGGTGCGCATCGCTTCGACGCCGATCTGCTCTTCCTTCAACGCGTATCTGACTTTTAGTTTGTCCCAGATAATCTGCTCGATCTCTTCCGAAGTGGAGCTGGCAAAGTCTATACCTTCGGCGTCAGCATCGAAATCGTAAATGGACTGGAGCTGTACCTTGTAGTTCACCACGTCCCAGTCGTCCGGGCCGACCTCCGGGTTGAGATATTGCCTGGTGATGTCCGAGAGCAGGTCGCGGGCGACACCCGTCTCGCCGAGCAGGTATTCGCGCTGGTCGGGTTCTTCCATCAACTGGCGGCGCAGACCATAGATGGTCTCGCGCTGCTTGTTCATCACGTCGTCGTATTCCAGCAGGTGCTTGCGCGATTCAAAGTTGCGCCCTTCGACGGACTTCTGCGCGCCCTCGATGCGCTTCGAGACCATGCGGGATTCGATGGCCGTGCCTTGCTCCATCCCCAAACGCTGCATCAGTGCTTTGACCTTATCGCCCGCGAAGATGCGCATCAAATCGTCTTCGAGAGAGAGAAAGAAACGGCTTGATCCGGGATCGCCCTGACGGCCTGCGCGCCCGCGAAGCTGGTTGTCAATGCGCCGCGATTCGTGCCGCTCCGTACCGATGATGTGGAGGCCGCCGCACCCGACCACTTCCTTGTGCTCTTCTTCGACGATGTGCCTGGCCTGAACGAGCGCCGCTTCCCACTGCTCGTCCGTTGCCTCGTCCGGGTCTATCTCTTCATGCTTTAAAAATTCCCGCGCCATAAATTCAGGGTTGCCGCCAAGCAGTATGTCGGTGCCTCGTCCGGCCATGTTGGTGGCGATGGTGACAGCGCCACGGCGGCCCGCCTGCGCGACGATCTCGGCCTCGCGCTCGTGATACTTCGCGTTCAGGACGTTGTGCGGGATGCCGTCTCTTTGCAGACGACGCGCGATCAATTCAGAGTTCTCGACAGAGACCGTGCCGACGAGCGTGGGCTGTCCCTTCTCGTGACATTCCTTGATCTCTTCGACCACCGCATCCCATTTCTCCGGCAGCGTGCGATAAATGACATCCGAATTATCCGTGCGCACCATGGGCTGATTGGTCGGGATGATGATGACATCCAGCTTGTAGGTCGAATGAAACTCTGCGGCCTCCGTCTCTGCCGTTCCGGTCATGCCTGAGAGTTTTTCGTAAAGACGGAAATAGTTTTGCAGCGTGATGGTGGCGAGCGTCTGATTCTCGCGCTCGATCTTGACGCCCTCTTTGGCTTCGACGGCCTGGTGCAATCCATCAGACCAGCGCCGGCCCTTCATCAAGCGTCCCGTAAAGTCGTCAACGATGATGACCTCGCCGTCCTGCACGACGTACTGATGATCCAGCTTGTAAAGCGTGTGGGCCTTCAGAGCCTGTTCGACGCAGTGCAGCAGCTCCATGTTCGAGGGGTCGTAGAGATTGCCGACGCCTAAGAGGCGTTCGGCCTTATCAACGCCCTCTTCCGTGAGGACTGCCGTATGCTGTCTTTCGTCAAGGAGGTAATCGCCGACGGTCGTTTTGTCCTCCTCATTCTTTTCGCCTTTACGCAGTTGCGGGATGATGGCATCGGCCTTGTAATACTTGTCCGTCGCTTCGTCAGACGCGCCCGAGATGATGAGCGGCGTGCGCGCTTCGTCAATGAGGATTGAATCAACCTCGTCAACGATGGCGAAGTAGTGGCCGCGCTGCACGCAGGTCGCCAGATCAAACTTCATATTGTCGCGCAGGTAATCGAAGCCGAACTCGTTGTTCGTCCCATAGGTGATGTCTGCGGCGTAAGCTGCCTGACGCTCGAAGTCGTCCATGTCGTTCTGGATGCAGCCGACTTCGAGACCGAGGAAGCGATGAATCTGGCCCATCCACTCGGCGTCGCGCGAGGCCAGGTAATCGTTGACCGTAATGACGTGGACGCCGCCGCGCCCGGTCAAAGCATTGAGATATGATGGAAGCGTGGCGACAAGGGTCTTGCCTTCGCCGGTGCGCATCTCGGCGATCTTGCCTTCGTGAAGGACGAGCCCGCCGATCAATTGCACATCGAAGTGGCGCATTCCGGTCGAGCGCACGCTCGCCTCACGGACTATGGCGAAGGCTTCAGGCAGCAGCTCGTCCAGAATCTCGCGCTCGCGGCGCTTGCGATCTTCAAGGTCAGACGCATCTGCCACGGCGCGCGCGACCTGGTCTTTGAACTGGAGGGTGCGCGCGCGCAGTTCTTCGTCCGAGAGCCGTTGGACTGTGGGCTCAAGCTCGTTGATGCGCGCGATGATGGGTCGAATCCTCTTCAGGTAACGCTGGTTTTCGCTACCAAAAACTTTGGTTAAAAACTTGTCAATCATGATCTTTTATTCTACCTGCACAAGCGTATTGCACACAGTTGATAGAGTGTCCCGGCGCGTGCGTAAGCGCGCAACAGGCGATTGTAAATGAATGGATGAAACGGAGGCAAGCGAGGGCAGTTTGAAGCCGTGCGCTTTATCTTCGACGCTGCTTTGGTTACACGCCTGGCTGCTCCGCCGGGAGCGAAACCAAAGCAGCACGCGGCAGGCGTGTGACGACGAGGAGTCGGTTTTTGTCTGTGAGGGCTCTGGAATTTTCATAGCAAACTGTTGCCGGTTCACCTTGAGCGTGGCAAACAGCTATCTGGAAATATGAATTGTTTGTGGCTGCAAGTTTCCGAACCTGGTGCGGCGATAGATGCTGAGAAAACG
>JBKKAL010000054.1:0-4883 GCA_046714695.1 Pyrinomonadaceae bacterium | reverse complement strand
GTCTATCCTGTAAGACGTACCCGCGAGAGCCGCAGAGCCCAGCGGCAACACATTGATGCGACGGCGGACATCCAGCAGTCGCTCGCGGTCGCGTCTGAGCATCTCGAAATAGGCCAGACACCAGTGTGCCCAGAGCACAGGCTGAGCGCGCTGTAGATGTGTGTAGCCGGGAAGCACTGCTTCGCTGTGCGCTGCCGCTATGTCGAGCAGCGCACTTTGCGCGGCCTGTACATTCTCCGCAATCGCGTCAACTGAGTCGCGCAGCCAGAGACGCAGGGCGGTTGCGACCTGATCGTTGCGACTGCGGCCCGTATGGACTTTTTGTCCCGTGTCGCCGATCAGTTGAACAAGACGCGCTTCGATAAAAGAATGAACATCCTCCGCGGGCATCTCGTCGAAATAACCCGCATTGGTCTCCGCGCGTTTAAGAATCGTCTGGAGACCGTTTACGATCTGCTCCGCTTCCGCGCCCGTGAGCAGGCCCGCGCCGCGCAATCCTTCGCAATGCGCGACGCTTGCGCGCACGTCCATCTCGAAGATTCTTCGATCAAAGCTGAACGAGCGATTAAACTCGACGAATCGGGGATCGGCCTCTCCCTTGAATCTTCCGCCCCACAGATTTTTACTCTCGCTCACGCTCGATAACCTCCGTTCTCGTTTCCCCGCCTCATATTGTACGTCGTGGCTACGCCGACTGCCCCAAATTAGTTTGACTCTATGCATCCCGAATGCCATTTTATGCATCTATGCAATCATTATGCAAATAATTTGCATAAAGTGTGATGAATAAAGATACCAGACAAAAGAAGATACTAAGTTTGATCAGGGCCAGGCGCATTGGCACGCAAGAGGAATTGAAAGAGCTGCTTGAGCGCAGCGGGATGGAAGCGACGCAGTCCAGCGTCTCGCGCGATCTGTTAGAGCTTGGCATCGTCAAGCATCAAGGGACCTACAGATTACCGCAGGCGACGAACGGCGCTGGGGTCGGCTCGCGCGGACTCTTGAGTCTGGATATGGCAGGAGATGTGCTGGTCGTCGCGAAATGCGAGCCCGGCCTTGCTTCAGCCGTCGCGGTGGAGATTGATCGCGCGGCGCTGGCAGAAGTCGTCGGGACGCTCGCCGGTGAAGATACGATTTTTATCGCCGTCACGGATAGTAAGACGCAGCGCGCCGTTATCAAGAAGGTCTGGGAGATATTCAGTTGAAGGACGAGCGAAGTGGCTGAAAAGAAGATCAAAAAAATAGTTCTAGCATATTCGGGTGGGCTTGATACGTCTGTGATGCTGAGCTGGCTCAAAGAGCGCTACGATTGCGAGGTCGTCTGTTACTGCGCGGATGTCGGGCAGGGCGAAGAGTTGCAGGGGCTGGAAAAAAAGGCGCTCGCGGGCGGAGCGTCGAAGCTTTACGTGGAAGACCTGCGCGAGGAGTTTGTACGCGATTATGTCTGGACGGCGGTCAAGGCCAATGCCGTCTACGAGGGAGTCTATCTGCTCGGCACATCTTTGGCGCGTCCGGTCATCGCCAAGCGCCAGATAGAGATCGCGCGAAGCGTCGGCGCTGACGCGGTCGCTCACGGGGCAACAGGCAAGGGCAATGACCAGGTGCGTTTTGAATTGACCTATTACGCGTTGGAGCCTGACATCAAAGTCGTCGCTCCGTGGCGCGAGTGGGAGTTCAAGGGACGCACAGACCTGATCGCGTATGCGGAGCGTCAAGACATCCCGATTACGGCGACGAAGGCGAAACCCTATTCGACAGACCGCAACCTGATGCACGTCTCTTACGAGGGCGGCATTCTCGAAGACCCCTGGATGGAAGCCCCGGCGGATATTTTCCAGATGACGAAAGCGCCCGAAAAGGCTCGCGCCGAAGCGGAATACATAGAGATCGGGTTCGAGCGGGGCGAGCCCGTATCCATCAACGGGAAGCCCCTGGGCGCGGTCGCGCTGCTCGAAACTTTAAACGAAAAGGGCGGCGCGCACGGGATTGGCCGCGTTGATCTGGTCGAGAATCGTTTCGTCGGGATGAAGTCGCGCGGCGTGTACGAAACGCCGGGTGTGACTATCTTGCAGGCGGCGCATCGCGCGCTTGAATCCATCACGCTTGATCGCGAGGTGATGCGCCTTCGAGACTCGCTCGGCGTCAAGTTTGCAGAGAGCGTCTATTACGGTTTCTGGTTCGCGCCGGAGTTCGAGCTGATGCGCCGTATGATTGATGAGACGCAAAAAGATGTGACGGGCGACGTGCGCTTAAAGCTTTATCGCGGCAATACAGTGGTCGCGGGACGGCGCGCGCCGCGCTCACTCTATAACGAGAATCTCGCGACCTTCGAGGCAGACGAAATTTATAACCAGCGCGACGCCGAAGGCTTTATCAAGCTCAACGCGTTGCGTCTGCGCCTGAGAGCGATGAGCGATCATAAGGGCGGCGCGAAGTGAAGGGAAGTTAGGCTTTAAGGAGAGGCGTATGACGAAAATGCTGGATTCCATATTTTCAACGACGGTAGTGATCGTCGAAGCAGACAAGATCGGCTCGGCTGCGTCGTTGCTCGGTCTATCGAAAACAATTGCGGTCACGCCCTCATCCTGTGATAACCCGCAGGCCGGAGACGTGGTGGCGGTGCGGGCATTGACCGACAGCGCGACTTACAACCAGTTGGAGCTGCCGACGGGAAGACTGGCGAAGATAAATCCGGGCGACATCCTGATCGGCGTTCTGGGAAGACGACGCGCCCTGAAAGGTTTTGTCGGAGACGTGCCGGATAGTATCGAAGCTGGCGACCAGCTTCACCTACTGAACATGGGCGGCGTCATCGGTCGCTGCACGGGACATCATTCCAGCTTGAGCGATGCGATCAGCGTCGAGGTCATAGGCATGGGCTGCGACGAGACGGGCCGCGTGCTCAATATCTCGGACACGGCGCTCAGGCTGCAAGAGACATTGGGACAAACTGCGCCCCTCGTGCTTGTGGCCGGAACATGCATGAACAGCGGCAAGACTTACGCGGCGACAGAGCTTATCAAACAGGCGACGCGAAGCGGTTTGCGTGTGGCGGGAGCCAAGCTGTCGGGCGTCGCCTGCCTGCGCGACACGCTCAACATGGCGGATCACGGCGCGGTGGCAACCGCCAGTTTTCTGGATTGCGGATTGCCCTCAACGGTCGGCGCTGGCGATCTCTCTCCGGTGGCAAAGGCGATCATCGCGCGTCTCAACGAGAGCGCGCCCGACTTGATCGTCATCGAGCTTGGCGATGGAATACTCGGCGGCTACGCGGTTGATTCCGTGTTTGACGATGCTGAACTGCGCGAGGCGACCGCCGCCATTATCTTTTGCGCTTCTGATTACGTCGGCGTGTGGGGCGGCATTGAACTGTTTCGACGGCGCGGAATCGAGGTTGATCTGATCGCGGGCTCTGTCACCGATTCGCAGATGGGCCAGGACTTCATAGAGAGCGAGTTTAATGTCCCGGCGGGTAATGCGCGGCGCGACGGCGCGCGTCTTTTTGAGATTGTGCAGTCGAAGCTGCCTGTGCGCATGTGAAACCGTCATGAAGAAGATAAGAGTCGGCATCTTCGGTGGGTCGGGTTATGGCGGAGCAGAGTTGTTGCGCATTCTGCTTTTGCACCCCTCTGTCGAGATCGCGCTCGTCACGGCGAACGAGCATGCGGGCAAATCAGTTGGTGAAGTCCACCGAAATCTTTTGGGGCTCACCCATCTCAGCTTTACGCGCGCTCCCGCAGAGATTGAGAAGCTTGATGATCTTGATTATCTCTTTCTCGCGCTCCCGCATGGTCAGGCGATGGAGATTGCGCCCCGCTTGCCGCCCGAACTCAAAGTGATTGATCTGTCGGGGGATTTCCGCTTGAGCGATCCGCTCTTGTTTGAGCAGCACTACGGGCGCGAGCACACGGCAATGCTTGCGCAGGGTGATTTCGTTTATGGCCTGACGGAGACGAATCGAGAAAGAATCAGGGGGGCACAAAGGATCAGCAATCCGGGATGCTTTGCGACCGCGACGCTGCTCGGCCTCGCGCCTCTCGTCGCCGCAGGCGTTCTACAGCGTGGACGTGTGATCGTTGATGCGAAGACGGGCTCGTCCGGCTCAGGCGCAAAGCCAGCGGCCAACACGCATCATCCGCAGCGCATGAACTCATTTTACGCTTACAAGCCTTTCACGCATCAGCATGTGCCTGAGATCGAGCAGGAGTTGCGCGCCGTCGGCGACTTCACGAGCGACCTTGTGTTTATGACCCATAGCTTACCGGTCGCGCGCGGCATCTTCGCCTCTATCTACACGGAAACGAAAAAGGAGATAACCGGCGCTGAGGCACGTGACCTTTTCGCAGACTTTTACCGCGATGCATTCTTCGTGCGGCTGGTCGAGAGTTCTCCGGACATCAACTGGGTCAAGACCACCAACTTTTGCGACATAGGCTTCGCCGCGCGCGGCCACAACCTCGTCGTCTTCACCGCGCTCGACAATCTGGTCAAAGGCGCGGCGGGCCAGGCCGTGCAAAACATGAACCTAATGGCTGGTCTCGATGAAAAGACCGGACTCCTTTTGACGGGCAGCAACCCGTAAAAAGTGAGAACTGAGCTGTGAGCAGTAAGCAGTTTTTCTGCTTTTACTGATAACTGACTGCTGACTGCTGATTACTGAAAATGGGAGCAGACACGACAACAACATTTGAAGAGATCGCTGGCGTTGAGGAGCGTTACCAACTGGCGACGTATAAGAAGATGCCTCTGGCTGCCGAGCGGGGCTCAGGCGCATGGATTTATACGAGCGAGGGCGAGCGTTATCTTGATCTCTACGGCGGGCACGCGGTCGCCGCTACAGGTCATTGCCACCCGCACGTCGTCGCCTCGATAAGGTCGCAGGC
>JBKKAL010000053.1:0-26214 GCA_046714695.1 Pyrinomonadaceae bacterium | reverse complement strand
GCCCTGTGGTCTTCGGTCAATTCAAAGTCAATCATGTCAGATTCTTCCTTACAGACGGGGAATAATTGGAGCGTGCGCGCACAATCGCGCGCCGGATATTTTTCACTGCGTTGGTTATGTGCGGTTTCAATAAAGCATCTTACAACACCCACGCGCTCGCGCGAAAGTCGGCCGCAGTTGCCAGTCATAGTTCGATTCGAGATGAGGCTACGGCTCGACACGAATTCAATCATCCAGCCTGTTGCTGCTATGGAAAAATCGCCTTTAGATAAGCCGCGAGCCTGAGGCCGGCCTTCATCAGTTGAGCGTCAATGCGCTTTATATTAGCGGCCTGGTAGCTTTGACTGAGGAAGTAATGATCGTAGAACTGCTTGTCTGCGACGTTCTGTTTGCGCCTCGGCGGAGGCAAACAAAAGACATACTCGGTTGCCAGAGCGTGCGCCTCTTCCGCCCATTTTGCGGGCTCGCCATTCTCCATCCCATAGATCTCCCGAGCGGAGAGCCTGGCTATAGCCCGCTCCAGCTTCGCCATGTACCGCTGCTCCCTAAGCTTGAAGACCTCATCTTTGGTCTTCTTCCTTTCGTCTTTGATACGGATACCATCGAGCATCGTCTCGATCAGGTAAGAATCCCAGGCGGCGTGCAGATTTCTTTTGCGGCGCTCGCCTTGAAAGTCTATGTATGAGCAAGCCTCTATATCGCGCTCGCAGCTTTTCTCGTTCGCGTCATTCCAGACTCCCTCGTTGAGATAAAAGACGATCTTAAGATTGCCGCCCCGGTCGCCCGTCTTGCCCTCGTAGTTTTGGAAAGTGATGTCCTCGGTAGCGTGCAGCGGTTGATGCATGTCGCCGATAAAGTGGACGATGAAGCTCAAGGCATCGAGTCGCGCCGCCGTGCTGCTCGCAGGGTCTCTGAGCACCTTCCTGAAATGCTCAAGCCCTCCGATCACGCAATCGCCTTCGGGGACTTGCGCCGTCGGTTTGCACTGCGTCGCGCGATCAAAGCGCTCTTTCTCTTTCGGAATACTAACGAAGTGAAGATTGGCGGTGTACTCGTAACCGGGCGTGCTGCGTATTGTGTCGGGCCAGACCGAAGCCGCCTCGATAGTGGTGGGCTTGGATTTTAAGAGCTGCTCGATTTGTCGCAGAGCATTCGCGGCCTTAATTTTCTGTAGCCTCCACATGGCGATCTCCGCGACCATGCGATGCCCTGTCCCGCCCCATGCGGAGGCGCGCGCCGGGAGCAGGACCATCAAGCAGACGGCGATGCAGAGATAAGCGCATGACCCTGTGAAACTCTTTCGCATTGATCTTATCCTTTTTAACAGCGCAAGCCAGTTATCGCCCCATGGAGCAAAGCCTCAAGGCAGTTCATCGGCGATAAGCCTGCGCGCAGCCTCTTTCGCCTCTTCAAGGGAGCGCACGCGCCCGTCCAATTGCATCTCGTAAACAGCGTCAACGATGCGGCCCACGAGCGGCGAAGGTTTGACTCCCATTTCCAGCAGATGCCGCCCCAACAGGATATTCGCCGGAGCTTTCTCTTCGACTGCAAGCTCCCTTGCGCGTGCGATGAACCATTCCTGCGGGACGGCGTCGTACCACTTCTCGCGCGATACCCACGGGGCGTTGCGCCCTAACGTATCGGCGCGCGCCACACGATAAAGAAGTTCCAGTTCGCACTTGCGCGCGAGGCGGCGGAACGCTCCTTCGCCAATCTCTTGGCGCTGGTTGTAGAACTCTCCCGGCTTCAAATGATAATGCACCAGCGCGAGCGTCTGCCCCCGCACGTCGTAACCATCAAGAGTATGTATGTTGAGCCGTTCGAGAAGGGATTCGGTCGGGCCAAGGCCCGCCGTATCATGCCCGCGCGAGCGCCAGCGCCCTTCTATGAACTGTGTTGTCGCGGGCTTGCCCAGATCATGACAGAGCGCCGCCAGCATGACGGTCACCTGTTTGGCGTACGGCAAATCGTCAATAAGCTCACGAGCGCGATCAACTGTGAGCCAGGTATGAACATCACAATTTCCCTCGGGGTGCCATGCCTTTTCTTGTGGAACACCGATTAGTGCTTGGAGTTCGGGGAATAGTTGATCAACCGCGCCTAATCGGACGAGCCATTTTAATCCGATGGAGGGACGGCTCGCGTGCAACAGAAGCTTTTCCATCTCGCCCCAGACGCGTTCGCGCGGAAGGTCTGTCAGATCAATCTCACGGCAAAGTTCGACTGTGCGAGGCTCAATGTCAAACTCGAAGCGTGCGGCGAACTGCGCGGCGCGCAGCACGCGTAAAGAGTCTTCGGGAAACGTCTCAACCGAGACAGCGCGCAGGATTTTCCGCTCTATATCTTCGCGCCCGCTGTAGTGGTCAATAAGCGCGAGCGTCAGGGGGTCTTGAAGAATCGCATTGATCGTAAAATCGCGACGCCGCGCAGCCTCTTCAAACGTCATCGCGGGATCGCCCTCGACGACGAAGGCGCGATGGCCGCGCCCCTGCTTGCGCTCGCGCCGAGGCAGAGAGACATCCAGATCAGAGCCGATTTTATAAACGGTAAAGGCTTCGCCAACGGCGTTCACATTTCCGAAGCCGTCCAGAAGTTGACGAAGGCGCGCAGGCTCCAACCCGTAAACCTCCACGTCCCAATCCTTCGGGTCGAGGCCCATCAGCGGGTCACGCACGCAGCCGCCGACGAGAAGGGCGCGCCCCCCTGCCGCGCCGACCGTCCTTGCCAGCTTGATAACTTTCTCTGGAATGTGAGTTGACATCGAAGGGAATGCGGCGTGCCCGTCAGACTTGATACGTCTCAATCCATCTCATCTTCTTTATTATCTTCGTCCGGCTCTTCATCTTCGTAATCAGCGCCGGTCTCGACGTAAATCTGGAGGCCGCGCGTGGACGGCAGGCAACTGATGACCTGCACGCGCTCGATTCGCGTCATCTCGGAGCGGGCCGTGTGCCAGATTTTTATCCAGAACGTGCGTGTCGCGCTGTGAACGGCAAACGTTGAGCCATCCATCATCACGGCCACAGGCTCGGCCAAAGTTCCCGCGCGCAGCACATCTAGCAGCTCTGAGGTGTAGGGCTTGAATTTTTCGAATTGAACAAGCACCGCGCCGTCTTCGATTGCAGCGGGCGGCAGCTCAACCGGGTCGCCCGCTTCAAGCAAGAGACGCGTCTCAGTCTGCTCATTACGTTTTTTTACAATCGGCATAATTTATATTGCCGGGCTCTGGATGTCAGCCGCCGCCAACATCTAGCATCTGACATCTAATCTCTGCTTTAAATGTTGTGGAAGATCGGAGACTTTAACACGCTCCTGTTCCCAGGTATCTCTATCGCGCACGGTGACTGCCTCGTCTTCGAGCGATTGGTGATCAACGGTGACGCAGAAGGGCGTGCCGATCTCGTCCTGGCGCGCATAGAGTTTTCCTATTCCTCCCGTATCGTCATAGACGGCGCGAACGACGGGTTGCAAGCTGCGCTTGATGGCCCTGGCCATGCCGACGATCTCCGGCTTGTTTTTGGCGAGCGGCAGAATCGCCGCCTTGATCGGCGCTAATTCGGGATGCAGTTTTAAGACGACGCGCTTCTCGCCCTTCTCCGTAATCTTTTCCGAGTAAGCGTCCATCAGGAAAGCCAGCACGGAACGGTTGACACCGGCGGCGGGCTCTATGACGTAAGGATAAAAACGCTCCTTCGTCGCCTCATCGAAATACGAGAGGTCTTCGGTTGAATCAGGATTGAGCCTTTTGCCTTCCTCGTTCTCAGGTTTTTTCGAGTGTGCCTTGAGGTCGAAATCCGTGCGGTTGGCGATGCCCATCAACTCGTCCCACTGCCGCTCCGTTTCTTCGCGTTCGGGGAAAAAGCGGTAGTGAATATCCACCGTGCGCTTGGCGTAGTGGGCCAACTCCTCTTTCGGTTGCTCGTAGAGACGCAGGTTGTCTGCGGAAACTCCGAGGCTCAGATACCAGTTCTGGCAGTAGTCAATCCATTCCTGATGAACCTGCTCATCCTCGCCGGGGCGGACGAAGTATTCCATCTCCATCTGCTCGAACTCGCGCGTGCGAAAGATAAAGTTGCCGGGCGTCACCTCGTTGCGAAAAGATTTCCCGATCTGCGCGATGCCGAAAGGGATTTTACGCCGCATCGTTGTGAGCACATTCTGGAAATTGATAAAGATGCCCTGCGCCGTTTCAGGACGAAGATAAGCGAGAGCGGATGGATCATCTTCTTCGGCAGCAGCACCGATGGTCGTGCGAAACATCAGGTTGAAGGGGCGCATCTCCGTCCAGTTCGACTTGCCACAGTTCGGGCATTTGACTGTATTGACATCAAATCCCACAACGGGTTGGCCGACTTCCTCAGCGAGTTTGTCGGCGCGAAAGCGGCTCTTGCACTCTTTGCAATCTATGAGCGGATCGCTGAAGGTGTCTTCATGGCCGGAATACTTCCAGACGATACGGTTCTGGATGATTGATGAATCAAGGCCCTCCATGTCGTCGCGCTCATGCACCATCCAGCGCCACCACGCATGCTTGACGTTGTTACAAAGCTCGACGCCGAGCGGGCCGTAGTCCCAGGCCGAGCCTAAGCCCCCGTAAATCTCCGAGGATGGAAAGACGAAGCCGCGACGTTTGGCGAGGCTGACGATGGTTTCAATATTCGGTGCTGGCACTCTCTTGACTATCCCTTTAGGTTGGTTTCTCGGAAAGCTCCAATGGTAACAGCCCGTTACGCGGAATGAAAAGAAGAGAGAGGAGCACTCCCCAAGAGCAGGCTCCTCTCTTCAGACAAACAGACTTGGCGTGACTCTTTATATTTTCATTTGGAGGCCGGCGCGGGCACGTTGACATCAATGTTAGTCTTGCTTCCGAACAGACGTCCACCGAACATCAAGAGCACTACCAGAATGACGATCACAAAGATCACCAGCACGGCGACCACTCCGGCGCTGCCGCCACCATCACCATCACCCATAACACCACTCCTCCTTTAAAAGTTTGAGAGACTGATTTCGGTTCGGGAATTGTTCATTACTCGTCCGGGAAAACGCTCGTACGCGAAGATTGTTACCATACGTGATAAAGCATAACAAGTAAAAAAAGTGACAGGTGGCGAGAAAATTCCCGGCACCTGTCACTTTTTACTCATCTCTGATTTACCGCTTACTCATCGTCGCGGCGGCTACGGCCGCGGCGGCGGCGGGGCGTAGTAGTCGAGCCTGCTCCCGGCTGCGCGTCGCTCGGTTGAAGAGTCGGCGTAGCCTGCGGTGACTGCGCGCCCTGCGGCACGATCCAAAGCTCGAACTCGTCTGCCTCGCGATAGCCGCCGTTGACGATCATGACCCGGCTCGGGTCAACGCCGCGCGTCCTGACCATATAGTCGCGTGCGCGTTCCCCTAAGCGGTCGGCCTGTCCCGTGCGGCTGGTTCGTCCCTGATAGACGATGATGTAGCCGGTCGAGTCGGGGCTGTTCGCCAGCTCGATAGCGAGATTGTCCAGACGCGCCTTCTGATCGTCGAAAGCGAGATTCGGAAACTCGTCGAACTTGCGCGGGACGATCACCGGAGGCGGTGTAAAGACGACCGTCGTCAAAGCATTCGCGACTTGGCGGCACTGCGGCACGCCTGAGCCGTCGTCAACCACGAGGATGGCGTTGATGCCTTGATTGCCCACGCCCGTCGTATCAACCGTGATGGTGGGCGTGCCCGCTCCGCCGACGATCTTGGCTGAAGCAGGACTGACCGTCCATGTATAGTTGAGTGCCGAAGTGCCGCCGTAAGCGACATCCGACGAGAACGTAATCACATCGCCGTCGTTGACCTGCGACGGAGCGGAGACAGAAAGCGAGGTCGGGCACGGTTGGGTGATGATGTTCTTCGCGTACTTGAGGCAGAAGCAATGACGCTTTCCGCCCAGAACATTAACCGTCTGCGAGAAACGCTTTGTCGGCGAAAAGACGACCTCGACCAGATGCTGTCCGACGGGGATGTCAATGGTGCGCGCTCTGTCAACATCAGGCGTTGTCGAAGTCAGACCGTAATCCTTGCCATCAATAAGAAGAGGATACGCGACGGGCGCTTCCGCGCCTGTGGGCGGCGTCGTCACGGTGATCCGACCATAATTTTTTGGCTTGCGCTCCTTCACGGCGGCGGCCTCGGCCTGCGTCATGAAACACGAAAGCATGAACATGAGAGCGACAATATATTTGATATTTACTCTACGCATCTTGATTAGCTCCCACTGTTGGTTGCGGCCTGATCCTTGATTTGTGTGCGGCGGCGGCGCAGACGCGCTCCCAGCGCGGCGATGCCTGAGCCGAACAAGATAAGCGAAGCAGGCTCCGGAACTTCATTGCAGTTTACGCATACTATGGGCTTGCAATCCGCATCTTCGCCGGGTTTGGGTTCGCATTTACCATTTGTGCAGAGGTCTGGGACAAGACAGACCAGCCCCACCAGCGGTATAAACGGCCACTTCGGAAAGCCTGCGACCGGGACTGTAAAATCACCGCACTCGCACTCTTCAACGCCGATGTCTTCTGTGACCTCAGTCTGGATAACCGCGCCCTGATCCTGGACAGTGGTCGTTATGCCGGATGAAGAGCTGTTACCCGAAGCTGAACCATCGCCCGATGTGGTAGATGTTGTCGAAGTGCCTGCCGTCGCTCTGTCATCATTCGACAGGTGGCGAAGCTCGACGCTGGCATTTCTCCCGCCATTACTCTGACTCCCCGAGACGACCTGAATAACTTCGCCAATCTGAACGGGGCTGGCATGTGCGGGGATCGCCACCATCAGCAGCAGGCTGGCGGTTACGGCGGCAGTGCGGAAAGCTCGTTTCCTCATCTTCGTGAACTCCTCAATGAATCCATTCGGTTTGAGACCCTGAAAGACTCTCTGGCGTTTCCATGTTTTCGACACCAAAGACAATTCAAATATAATCAATTTCAAGCTTCTTTATCGCTAATCTTCTCTATTATTTGAGGAAAACCCGTTCTGGCTTTCTTCATTTGCTAGAGAAAGACACCTAATACCGTCTGGATTCCAGTTTCGGGGAGTTAGATTTAACTCGCCTTTATACCCTCGTGTCAAGGGAAAAGAGGCCCAAATCAGGATAAAGGAAAAAAGGTAAAAGGCAAAGGGGAAAAGACTTACGTTTCTTCTCCCCTTTCGCCTTTCGCCTTTTGACTTTCGCCCTGGCCTTTAGTCGCCTTCACCGCCTCCGGCAGCCTCCGCCTTCTGCTGTTCATCGCGCAATACGGCCTTGCGCGAGAGCTTGATTTTATTGCCCTCTTTGCCGATGCACTTGACCATTATCTGCTGGCCTTCCTTCAATTCGTCGCGCACATCCTTGACCCTGCGGTCGGCGATCTCAGAGATGTGCAGGAGCCCGTCCGTGCCGGGAAAGATTTCGACGAAAGCCCCGAAATCAACGATCCGCGAGACCGTGCCCAGATAGGTTTGACCAATGTCGGCTTCAGCCGTTAGTCCGCGTATGCGGTCTATGGCAGCCTGTGCAGCCGCTCCGTCCGCCGAGGCAATCGAAACAGTGCCGTCGTCTTCGACATCAATCTTGGCTCCGGTCTCTTCGACCATCGCGCGGATGATCTTGCCGCCCGGCCCGATGATGTCGCGGATTTTGTCAGGATTGATCTTGATCTGGATAATACGCGGCGCGATGGGTGAAATATCCGCGCGGGGCTCGGCAATGGTTTGCTCCATCACAGACAGAATGTGGAGGCGGCCCTTTCTCGCCTGCTCCAAGGCCTCGGCCATGATCTGCGCGTTGATGCCGCCGATCTTGATGTCCATCTGAAGCGCGGTGATGCCGTCGCGCGTGCCCGCGACCTTGAAATCCATATCGCCGTAGTGGTCTTCAGCGCCAGCGATGTCCGACAGGATGGCGTACTTGTTACCCTCCATGACGAGGCCCATCGCGACGCCCGCGACCGGCGCTTTCAAGGGCACACCCGCATCCATAAGCGAGAGTATGCCGCCGCAGATCGAGGCCATCGAGCTTGAGCCGTTCGATTCCGTGATGTCCGAGACGATACGCAGGGTATAGGGGAATTTGGATTCTTCGGGGAGCACTACTTCGATGGCGCGGCGTGCAAGCGCGCCGTGACCGATCTCGCGCCGCGAGGATGAGCCGAAGCGACCGACCTCGCCGACAGAGTACTGCGGGAAGTTGTAGTGCAGGAGGAAGCGCCGCTTGACCTCGCCCTTTTCCAGATCATCTATGAACTGCTCGTCGTCCTTCGTGCCGAGCGTGGTGGTCACGAGCGCCTGCGTCTCGCCACGCGTAAACAGCGCCGAGCCGTGAACTCGCGGAAGCCAGCCGACCTCGCATGTGATCGGGCGAATCTCCGAGAAGCGACGATTGTCCGGCCTGCGACGCTTGTTCAGGATGTCGTCGCGGAAAATCTTCTCCTTCAGGTGATCGAAGATCTTTTTCGCCATCTGGCGCTGCTCCGGATGATCTTCCGGGTATGATTCGACGACCTCTTTCTTCAAGGCATCAACGGCAGCATAGCTCGAACGCTTTTCCTGCTGCGAAGTATCTAAGGACGCACGCAGGCGATCCGTATAGTTTCTCTCGATCTCGCCCATCATCTCTTCATTGAGGACGGGCGCGACCACCTCGCGCTTCTGTATTTCGAGCGCCTTGTACAGTTCCTTCTGCCAGCGACAGAGGCGATTGATCTCCTTGTGCGCGAGCATCAGCGCCTCGACCATGATCTCTTCGGAGACTTCCTGTGCGCCCGCTTCGACCATCACGATGGCCTCTTCCGTTCCGGCAACGATGAGGTTCAAACGCGATTCGCGCCGCTCGTCATAGGTCGGGTTGATGATATAGCGGCCTTCGATAAGGCCGACGCGAACGGCCGCAATCGGAGTGGGAAAAGGAATGTCTGAAAGATAAAGCGCGCAGGACGCGCCCGTAATGGCGATGACATCCGGGTCATTATCAGGATCGGCGGAGATAACAGAGGCGATGACCTGCGTTTCGTTGCGAAATCCTTCGGTAAAGAGCGGGCGGCAGGGACGGTCAATAAGGCGGCAGGTTAAGACCTCTTTTTCGCCGGGTCTGCCTTCGCGCCGGAAGTAGTTGCCGGGGATGCGCCCGGCGGCGTAATTCGCTTCGCGGTATTCGACCGTGAGCGGGAAAAAGTCTATGCCCTCGCGTGGCTGCGGGGCAGCCACCGCCGCGACCAGTATCATCGTATCGCCGTAGCGTATGACGACCGAGCCATCGGCCTGTTTGGCGACGCGACCGGTTTCGACGGTCAACTCTTTATCGCCCAGTTTGATTGATTCATTAAGATATTTACGGACTGGCATACGTGTTTCTGTCTCCTTCGGACAACGATTCCTGCCGCCTTTGGCTGGCAGGCGCGCGGTCGTCTCATCCGCCGCGCTTGTTGGATTATGATTTGCCCCGGCCTAGCCTGAGCGACGCTACGTGAGGCGCTGCTCTGCCGTGCCTGTGTAATTTTTCTTTCCCTTAGAGCACCAAAGCGGCGCAAGCCTGCACTGTCGTGAAGCTTGCGCCGCCATGATTGTGAATTCAGGGCTGACTCGCCGCGTCCGCTTGCTTTCAGTAATTGCCGTCACGTTCGGCACTGCCACAAGCTCTTCGAAAGGACGCGGGTTTTGTTCAGAGATTCGAAGAATTCTCTCGCTAATCTTTCCTCATGAGAAGCGCCCAGGCGAGCGGTCGCTTCCGGCCTCCCCGGCGTCCCTAGCGACGCAGGCCGAGACGACTGACTACCTCGTGGTAACGCTCTATATCCTTACTCTTCAGGTAATCGAGCATGCTTCTACGCTGCGAGACCATCTTGAGCAGGCCGCGCCGCGAATGGTTATCTTTCTTGTGGGTCTTGAAATGCTCGGTCAGTTCATTGATGCGCTGGCTGAGCAGTGCGATCTGCACCTGTGGTGATCCGGTGTCCGCCTCGTGCGTGCGATACTCCGTCACGATTCTCTCTTTATCTTCTTTTGCTAACGGCACTGTTTTGGATGGCCCTCCCAGACCGCAGTCCACCGCCTGAAACATGCGGCAACCGCTAAAGTTAAAATACACTGCAATTTAACATGGCCTTTGGCGGGCTGTCCAGCGAGCGGGCGGCGCGCCTTTTTGGTCTTGATCCGTTTTGCCGGATTGCGTAAGGATATATGGGGGAGAGGGCCTTTCGCGGCTAAACGCGGATGTCTATATATACATCCCTGGTGGGGTGGGCCAACCAGACAATTAACGCTTTTGCTGAATACTTTCAACTATCTTCTGATACTCGGACTCTTTCCGCAGAGGCTCAAGAGCAGGGCTGGCGTTCATACGCGGGAGGTCTGTGAAACCCTTTTCGACCGCTCTCTTTAAAGCCTCAAGCGCCCTTTTCTTTTCCCCGTTAAGCGCGTAGGCGGTGGCGAGTTCATAAATGACATACGGATTATTCTGCGCAATCTCAGCAGCCGCTTCCATATTAAAGACGGCGACGGGGTAATTCTTGAGCCGAAGCAGGCTCATGGCGCTCTCAAAGTAAAACGCGAAAACGCCATTCAAGGTGCGCCGGGCGATGCGGCGCGCGGCGCTATCCGTCGTCTCTCTGGATTTCTTTCTTAAATCACCCACAACTCTTGAGAAATCCGCGACGGCCTGCGCGCGCTGCTCCAAATCTTTACGTCTTTCCTGAAAGGCGCGAAGCTCGCCGTCCAGCATCTGTTGTCGCTTGATCTGTTCTCTATCTTCTTTGATTCCACGCCTAACCTCGGCAGTCTCCTTTAACTGGGTCAACCTTTGCGCAGGCTCGTTGACATCACGCAGGCCGCGAAAATCCTCCGCCAGCGCAGCATAAGCGACGTAAGCGTCGTACACTCTTTTCTCGGCTTCGGCGCGACGCGCGCTTTCCGTATCACGCTTCCAAAGCTCTTCGACCAAGGCTTCGTCCCTCTGTCTCTTTCCCGCCCTGATCGCCTGAAGCTCCATCCATTCAAGAGCGCGCATGCAGATTTCTTTAGGAGCCCAGGCGTGCGCGCCCTCGAACGTTACGATGCGGTGGGGAAGCCCGATAGTAGACAGCACTTGATCCAGATTTTTTAACTCCCCGAAATTAAAATCATCAGTCCCGATGGTTCCGTAGAAGATGAAGGGAATGGATGAGGTAGGGGTGGAGGCAGTCGGGGTAATCTGCTCATGAAACCCCGCTCCGTGGCCGATGACACCGGCCACACAACCATTACACAAATAACCGGCCCAGGCCGCGACACGCGCTCCGCCGGAAAAGCCCGTCGTATACACGCGCCTTTCATCAATCGAGAAGCGCGCATGCGTATCGTCCCACAATGCCTTAACGGCATCCATTGATTCTCGCATCGAGCCGTTTTTTGAATCGAGTGAAGCGGCCACGATCCAGCCGTACTTCTCTGCCGCCTCCCGAAAACGCTCCACCGGAATCCTGCCCTGAGCATCCGGCGAAAAAGCGTAAAGAACAGGCCAACGTTTTTCCGGCGTGTAGCCGGACGGAAGATAGAGCGCGTAAGATTGCTTCGCGTCCGCCTTGCAAACCACCTTTTCGACGATACGTCCCTTGACGATCTCTTCCTGCTGTTTGAGGAGCGAGCCGTGGGCCATCGAGATCAACAGTAGAACGAGCGAGGCGGAAGCCGGCCAGGCTGCCTTAAGCCATCTGCGTTTCATGCCCTCTCACTTTCATGTTTCGAGATGCGCACTCGTGACCGAGCGTGCTCGTTTGTTTATACCTGCTCTGATGATACTCAACCGCTCAAGGGATGTTTGCGTCCGAGAAGGCGGATATTCATACGAATATCTGAATATCACTATTGCTATATGACAGGGCGTGCACGCCGCACCCGTTGTCTGCTACCATTCCGCGTCGAAGCTATTCATCAACGAATCAATCGAGAGGAATCGAATGGCAGATAAAACTGCGCGCATACTGATAGTGGGCGGCGGCTTCGGCGGCGTCTTTACGGCGTTGGATTTGGCGGGCGAGGGTGAAGTCACGCTCGTCAGCACCGAAGACCATTTTCTTTTTACGCCGATGCTCTACGAATACTTAAGCGGCGAGGTCGAGGCGTGGCACATCGCACCTCAGTATAAAGAGCTATTGGACGAGCGCGTGAGATTTATTCGCGGCGAAGTGACGGACATAGACCTTGTAGCGCGCGAAGCGGGCATAGCGGGGCAAGCGGAGCGCGTGCCTTATGACGTGCTCGTCCTGGCCGTCGGCGGCATCACCAATTATGCGGGCGTCGAAGGCGCCGAGCAGCATACGATCCCTTTCCGTAAGATCGCGCACGCCGATGCGCTACGTCAGCGTATGGTCGAGGCGCTTGACCGCGTGCCGCCCGATTTAGCGCCGCAGGATGCGCGACGCGCCCTGACCTTCGCCGTCGTCGGCGCTGGCGCAAGCGGCGTAGAGCTTTCAACCAAGATGGCAGACCTGTTGCGCGATGCTTTCGAGCGACGCGCATTGCGCGGCGAGCCGCGTGTAATGATCATCGAGATGGGCGAAGAGGTCGTGCCGGGCATGGGCAAAGAGATTCGCGCCTTTGTCGAGGATGCGCTCAAAGAATCTCGCGTTGAAGTACACACGCGCACGCGCGTGCGCCGCGTGACGGCGACGGGACTCGCGTTCGAGCATGACGGCGAGCTGACGGATTTGGAAGCGGCGGCTGTGGTCTGGACGGGGGGCGTGCGTATCAATCCGCTGGTTGAAAAGCTGGGGTTGGAAAAAGATCGGCGCGGCCTGATCGTCGTCGAGCCCACGCTTCAGGCCCATGGATATAAAGAGGTCTTCGCCCTCGGCGACATGGCATTCTACGAAGATGCCAGCCCGCGTCTGGCGGGCACGGCACAGCTTGCTCTTCAGCAGGCCGGGCTGGCTGCCGGTAATATTAAGGCGCTGCTCGCCGGGCGCGAGCTTCAAACGAAGCATTTCCAGGAACTGGGCGAAGCCTTAAGCCTCGGCACGGAGCGCGCGGCGGTACTCGCAGGAGGCAAAACATTCGGCGGCGCGCTCGCACGACAGGCGCGCTTTACGCTCTACACTTCGCGCCTTCCGACATGGCATCACCGTCTGCGCGTCGGCGCAAGCTGGTTCTTCGAGGGCACAGCGCCGAGACCTTTGCAGCCGCTGGGCCTCAGTCGCTGAGCGAACACCGTTACTAAAAGCATCCGCCGCCGTGCGATTGGGGCAAGCACCTGCGGACAGGAACTTCGATAAATCCCTCTCAAACCATAGTCAGTTGCGGTTATAAGAAAAACCAACGTAACATCAAAGCACGCCATGTAATTGGGCAGGCTAATTTGAAGGAGTAACAGGCAAGATTACTGAAGATAATATAACCAGTATGCTTGAAGTGGAGACAGTCCGGCTCATCCTAAGGATGTTCAGGCCCGACGATCTCGACGACTTAGCGCATATCTTCAGCAAACGAAAAGTGATGCGCTACTTAGGCATCTCGGGCGGGCCTATAACTAGGGGGGAGACGGATCACGCCCTGACGAGCATTATCAATCACTGGCACCGGCACGGCATCGGCAGGTGGGCAGTGGAGCATAAGGTAGAAAGAAAACTGATCGGTTACGGGGGCTTGCGATGGTTCGAACAGGACGCGGAGGGCGAAGGAAGACCTGAACTGGTTTATCTCTTAGACGAGCCGTACTGGCGGCGCGGGTTGGCAACTGAGATCGCTCGCGCGTGCCTGAAATTCGGGTTCGTGCACCGGGGCTTCGGGCAGATCGTCGCCATGACTAAGCCGGGGAATTTGGTTTCGCGTCACATCCTGGAGCAGAAACTTCACATGCGGCACGTGGGAGAAAAGAGGTTATTCGGTATCGACGTAGTGCAGTATGAAATTTCGAGCACCGAGTATGTGCCGGACGACTCGCCTCTCCTCATAAGACAAATCTCATGATCTTCTTTACATAGGGTAAAGCGCCTCCGGCACTTCATTGTCGTTTCTAACACCCAGCTCTGAACGGTATATTTCACTGGCCAGGCCGCTCGTCCTCTCCAGCATGAAATCGGTCACCACGGCGGGGTAGAGCGGTTTGGAGTACAGGTAGCCTTGAGCGTATCGGCATCCGAGGGCTATGAGCTGATTTTGCTGCCTCTCATTTTCGACACCTTCGGCTGTCACCCCGATCCCCAGTTCTGAGGCGAGCGTCATGATCGTCTTCACTATTTTGGTGGACTCGGGATCATCACCCATCCGGCTGACAAAAGAGCGGTCGATCTTCAGGGCATCGAAGGGAAAGCGGTGCAGATATGAGAGCGAAGAATATCCGGTGCCGAAATCATCGAGCGCGAGCCGGACGCCGAGGTCGTTGAGACCTTCGAGCAGTTTCTCCGCCTCTACTGCGTTCTCCATGACTGTGCTCTCTGTAACTTCGAGGAACATTGAGTCTGCATTGAGCCCGGTTTCCTGCAAGATTTGCCCGACCTGCTCGACGAGATCTGCCTGTTGGAACTGCTTGGCCGACAGGTTAACGCTCACGGTCAGAGAAGGCTCGGCGGGGAATAGTTGCTGCCATTGCCTCGCCTGCCGACACGCCTGTCTCAGGATTTGTAATCCCAGCGGGATGATCAGTCCGGTCTCCTCGGCCAGAGGGATAAAGTCCGCAGGCGATACCAGCCCGTTTGTGGGGTGGCGCCAACGTGCCAAAGCCTCGAATCCCGTAACGCGCCCGTCAGTCATGTCCATTACTGGCTGGTAATGCACCTCGAACTCTTTCCTCTCGACAGCCCGGCGCAGGTCGTTCTCCAACTTCAGCCGTTCGACAGCGCGCGTGTGCATTTCACGGTCGAATACCTCATGACGGGCCTTGCCATTAGCCTTGGCCCGGTACATGGCAGTGTCTGAGTCGCGGAGGATGTCGTCCGGGCTGTCGTAGCCGGTGATGGAAAAGGCGATGCCGATCGAGGCCGAAGTGTAAACCTCGTGCCCTCCAAGGTCGAAGGGCAAGGACAATGTCTCCTGGATGCGCTCGGCTACAACCGTTGGGTTATAGGCCCCTTCGGTGCCGTCGAGCAGGATGGCGAACTCATCGCCGCCCAGCCTGGCGACTGTGTCAGTCGTGCGCAGACAACTCTCCAGCCGCCGCGCAATTTCGACGAGCAGTTGATCGCCCGCTGGGTGCCCGAGGCTGTCATTAATGACCTTAAAGCGGTCAAGGTCGATGAACAGCACGGCGAACTGGTAATCACGCTTACGCTTGGCACGCTCTACTGCGAGGCTCATACGTTCCGAGAGCAGGACGCGGTTTGGCAGGCCCGTTAATGCGTCGTGGAATGCCGCGAAATGCACCTGCTCCTCGGCGCGCTTACGTTCGGTAATGTCCTGAATCTGGAAAATGAAGTGCGTCGGCTTGCCGCCCGCATCACGCACCACAGAGGCGCTCGTGAGCACCCAGACATCATGCCCCGATTTGTGACGAAGGCGTTTCTCCAACTGAGAATTAGAGAGCGCGCCCGACATAAGTTTGTCCAAATTCACGAGCTCATGCCCGAGGTCTTCGGGGTGAGTGAGATCATGGAGTCGGGCCGCCAGCATTTCGTCTTCCGAGTAGCCGAGCATAGCGCACAGGGAATGGTTGACCTGCATCCATCTGCCGTCAGTGTTGACCAGCGCCATCCCGGCAGCATGATCGAATGCGCTGCGGAAATGTTCTTCGCTCTCCTGTAATTTGCGACCGATACGTTCCTGCTCGCTCATCTGGAGCGACATCTCTTGAACATGCTTCTGGGCTGCCTCTGCCTGAGCCTGTGACGCCTCGACGTTCTTCAGATATGTACGATAGGTGAAATAGACGATGGCAATAATCGGCGCAGTAACGACGATAGCATAGACGCCGACGGATCCCATCAATTTGGCGATGACTGCCGCCGCTGAAGCCCCCGCGAAGTAAGTGATGGATGTCCAGAGGAATCCGTCACTCCAAGTGTACCAAATCGGCTGGTCTGTCTTGAGGGCACTTCGGACGGCAGCGAGCCCGGCGTTGACACCGTACTGTACGAGCGCCATCAGGGTGATCAGCATGGCGAACTGCGCGGAGTAGTCGCCCCCCGTCATCGCCGGGATAGATCCGAAACACAGGCGCAAGACCAGGACGGTCAGGAAAGTGGCAGTGGCCATCATCCCGACGTTAAAGAGGATTGTGATGCGCTTCTTGCAGAATCTAAGGGATGCGCACAGCGACTCGGCGGCAGCCAGCAGCACTGCCGCCTCCCCTCCGTAAAGCAGGAGGGTAAGAAAAATGAAGGTGTCCGAGACATTGATCTCGCCCTTGACGCGCGGGATCGAAACGATGAGGCGCGAACTGAAGCTGACCGTAACCAGCGCGATCAGGAAAAAGCGCACGTCGAGCGGGGCTACCTGAAGCTGGAAGATCGAGATACAGATAGCCACTGCCCCGGCGGCAATGATCATATATGTGAACGGATTTAAAAGTTTTAGCTTATTCATCTAAGAAAGTATGTAAGTGAAGGGAATAGCTTAGGGCAGGCAGTTCAGGCGCCGTGTGACAAAAGGGACGCCCGCGCTCTCTAGATCATATCAAGTTGTGAACATTATTAACAGGAAATTCCTTGCTGCGCAGTTTTCTCAGAGATTTTCCTTCATGGAGTAACGGGCGGCAGATTGTTTTATACCTGCCGCCCGCCATGAGGTGCTTTTGTTAGTTGAGACGGGTTCTCAAATTCCTGTCGGACAGGAAACGAACACCCGTGTTAATCATCTGGTCTTCGTCGTGCCCCCCGCCGTATTGGAGTAGGCTGAGTTGCCCCCCGCGTTGAAGGCGCGGATTCTGAAGCGGTAGGCAGTGGCTTTCACGAGCCCGGTGCTGGAGAATTTAATGACATTTGCCCCGACCTGTGCGATCTGCGCGAAGTTGGTGCAGGTCGATCCGGCACACCGCTCAATAATAAAGCCGCCTTCATTCGACGACATATCCTTCCACGAGAGGTTCAACTGCGTGGTAGATGCCGCCACCGCCGCGAGGGTTGAGGGCGCAGTCGGCACGGCGAGCGGAGCGTCCAAGATGACCGCCATGGATGCTGTTGGGTCGCCATTGATCAGGACCGAATTGGCCGCGTTCGAGACATCTCCGACGAGCACTCCGTCTGAGAGGAGCACACCATCTGAGACTAGCACGCCATCGCCGAACACCATGTTGTCACTAACGAGCACGCCGTCTGAAACCAGTACACCGGTACTGCAAAAGAAATTACCGTCTGAGACGAGCACGCCGCTGCTGGTGATGATGCTGTCGGAGACGAGTACGCCGTCGCTGACAAGCACCCCGTCGCTAACGAGCACTCCGTCGCTAACGAGCACCCCGTCGCTCAGCAATACGCCGAGGGCATATACCTTCTGGTACTTGGTGATCAGATCCAGGCCCGTGACGAACGTCTGATTCATGACAACGGCCCCGCCCCAGTTGAAGGTTGTGCCGGCGATGGTTGAGATTTGCAACGGGGTCGCCGCCGTCAACAGCGCCTCTCCGAGAGGCGTGGTTGAGGAAAGATCGGTGCGGACTAATTTAGCGAGGCGCATGGCGCCTTCGAGGTTGAGTTGTCCTGCCCCCTGCTCGAAGTTGTTGAAACCGGCAAGCGGTTGCGCCGTGTACTGGAGAATCGCCTTGACGAGATTTGGTGTCAGGCTGGGATTAGCCTGCAACAGGAGCGCCGCTGCACCTGAGACCGCCGGCGTCGCCATTGACGTGCCCGACAGGTACATCTGGTCCTTAATTCCAGATGAGCTAACGTTAGCGTCAAGTTGCGGGTTGTTAGTAACGAGGTAGTTGTTTATCGCTTGGGCCTCGATGATCTTGTTGCCGGGTGCGACTAGATCGGGCTTGACCAGGTTGTCATAATGACGCAATCCGGAGAGGTCCGTGTAGTAGCTGCGCGTGGGCCCGCGTGAACTGTATGTTGTGACTTTGTCGTCCGAGCGTGCATCAGTGCCAAATGTATTGGAGGCACCGACTGTGATGACTGAAGGTTCGTTGCCAGGGCTGTGAACCTGTCCGTAAATCTTGGTCCCGTTCGCGTCTTTACCCTCGTTGCCGGCCGCCGCGACGACGACAACACCAGCGTCCACGAGCTTGCGCGCGGCCTTGCAGATAACATCGTTGCGGTAGGAGTCAACGGCCACCGTGCCGAGGCTCAGGTTGACGACGCGGATATTGTGCGCCGCGCGGTTCGTGTACACCCAGTCGAGGGCAGAGAGCAGCGCGGACGTGCTGCCTTTACCCATACCGTCGAGCACGCGCAAGTTGATGATGTTGGCGTTTGGAGCGATGCCCAGGTAAGCCCCCTGCGAAACTTGTCCGTTACCGGCGGCGATGGCGGCTACGTGCGTGCCGTGACCGTAGGGGTCAGCGGTGATACCAGTGCCTGTGAAATCCACATTCCTAGTAACGCGACTGGTGATGTATGAAGCATCCGTGAAAGACTTGTGTTCCTGGTAAATGCCGGAATCAATTACTGCGATGCCGACACCAGTGCCGTTGTAACTACTCGTCGACCCGGTCATCTTGCTGGCGGCGTCGGCGCCAGTGGTCAACGAGAGATGGCCGAGGGACTTGACCTCGCGGTCTAAGGAGACGTAGGCAAATTCGTTCTGCATCGCCAGCGTCTCGGCGATGCGGGCGGGAACTTCTATGGCGCGCACGTCGAAGTTCTGGAAGCCGCGCTTGACGCTGGCACCGAAAGCACGCATGAGACCATCGTGAGCCGCGCCCCAGACCCCCGCCGACTGCAGGAGGACAGTGACGCGCTGATCGGGATGATGTTTGGTGCGCTCGCGCAAATCGGGCGAGACTTTGTCTTGGTTGCGCGACTGCTCTTGCCCGCGTGCGGACTGAGCATGGGCAGTGCTGATCGGCAATGCAGCAGTAACCATAATAGCTAGTAGCGCGAACGTGGTTGCGATTCGGATTATGTTCTGTATTTTCATCTTCATATTATTCTCTCCTCCGCTTACCACATGCAGGCGGTTTCATCGCCGCTCGTGCTATCGGAGACCAAGATGCCGTCTCCAACCAAAATGCCGTCCCCGACCAGAATGCCATCCGAGACCAGGATACCGTCCCCGACCAGGATGCCATCGCTAACCAAAATGCCGTCCCCAACCAGGATGCCGTCGGAGACCATAATTCCGTCTGATACGAGGATACCGTCGGAAACCATAATTCCGTCCCCGACCAGAATGCCCTGGTCATAGATCCGCTGGTACTTGCTTATCAGGTTGAACCCGGAGAAGAAGTAAGTCGGGGCTGCGAGGAAGCGCTGAGACCAGTTGAAAGTCTCATTGTTGAGAGTGGTGAATGGTTCCGGGGTTGTAGGAGTCGCCAGTAGTGGAGCGCCGACGGGCGTCATTGATGTCAGATCTGTCCGGACTGACTGCGCCAACCGGACCGCACCTTCGACGTTGAGTTGCCCCGCGCCCTGCTCGACAACGTTATGTCCGGGGAGAGGCTGGGCCGTGTACTCCAAGATCATCCTGACCAGATTCGGCGTCAGCTTCGGGTTAGCTTGCAGCATCAAGGCCACAGTGCCTGTGACGAGCGGTGCTGCCATCGACGTGCCGCTCAGGTACATCATGTTGGCCTGCTGTGTGTTGACGGCTAGATCTGGGTGGTTCTTGACAATGTAGTTGTCCTTAGCCTGCGCCCAGATAAGTCTGTTGCCTGGGGCTACCAGATTCGGCTTAATGACGTTGTCGTAGTGGAGGGTTCGATTGTTATCAACCCAGTAGCTGCGCGTGGGCCCGCGCGAACTGTAGCTAGTAACGGAGTCGTCCATGCGAGTGTCAGTGCCGAATGTATTGGAGGCGCCGACCGTGATGGCCGAGGGCTCGATGCCCGGCGTGTGTATCGCGCCGTACACCTTATTGCCATAAACGTCCTTACCGCTGTTTCCGGCTGCGGCCACGACTACAGTGCCGCTGTTGACAAGTCGGCGAACGGCGCGGCAGAGCGGGTCCTTTTTGTAAGAATCAACGGCGACTGCCCCGAGGCTCATATTGATGACCCGGACCTTATATTTCGCGCGATTCATTGCCACCCAATGGAGCCCGCGCAACACGGTTAAGACCGAGCCGACGCCCTCCGAGTTAAGCACCCGGAGGTTGACTATGCGGGCCTTGGGGGCGATGCCGCTGTAGGCGCCGCCGAGGAGTTGGGAATTACCCGCCGCGGACGAGGCGACGTGTGAGCCATGCCCGAAGGGGTCATCCGTTCGGTCCTCGCCCGTGAAGTCCTGGCTGAAGGAGACGTTCTTCCTCTTGCCATCTAGGAAAGACTGGTGGGTCGTGTCAATGCCGGAGTCCAGCACCGCGATGCCGATGCTCGCGCCGTTATAGGGCTTGGTTCCGCCTAGCGCCTGCGCCGCGTCCGCGCCGGTAGTGAACGACACGTGCCCTAATCTCTTAACCTTTTTGTTTAAGGTGATGGAGGAGACTTCCGGAAATGAAGCCAAACCCATCATTGAAGAAACCTTGCCCTTAAGCGAGTAGGCGTCGAAGTACGTAAAGGACTCTTTTAGGGAGAGATTCTTTTTGATGAAGGCGCTCAACACGGGGCTCATCGGCCCATTGAGTTGAAGGATCGCATCAGCGCTAGAGTCTTTATCCAAAACCTCCAGCTCGGGAGAGATTTTAACTGCCTTGGCTTCAATGCTCGTTTCTTTAGCGAAGCCGGTAGGTGTGTGTCTTGTTAGAACCAGTGCTACGCACGTGGCCAAGAGTAAAGCGAGGGCCGTCGCGCGCCTAACTAGTAAGAGGTAATTTTTCCTTTTCATTTCCGTCCTTCGGGAACTCCCACTGCCGTGTCCCTATTGCGCAGGGATGTAGGCTGGTAAGTGCATGCCGTCTCCTGTTTTCACAAAGAGTAGGCGCTTATCGGCGACTGAGAATTTATCGTTGAAAGAACAGCTCAACACAGGTCGAGCCGCTTAACTGATGGCAACCAGCGTGCCGGATGAAAGGAACAAGAGAAGTGCGCAGAGGGCTAGGAGTTACAGACAACTCCGCAAACAGTGGTTAGATTTTTCATGAACCAGTTTGACCGGTTCATGCTGAATTGAACGGGGCACCGGTCATAATGAAAACATCGGTTTCATACTTTCGCTGGCAGCTTGTGCGGTCTCGGCAGCGTCCAGTGAGACATATAAGTGGTATTTATTCCCGGCGTTTCATTTAACTTTGTAAGATTATTAAATCGAAAGGCCCTCGTAAGTCAGCGAGGGCCTTTCGTCCACCGCATCCCACTACACAATCGCTTTAGTTACTCGTCTGCTCTACGAAGATGGTGTCGTAGACGCCGCGCCTCTTGTAACCACACAGTCGGTAAAAGACGTGCGCTTTCTCGTTCTCTTCGTTGGCGAGCAAACATCTAACGATTCTGTCGTCTGCTACCTTTCTAGTGCGCGCTTCGCCAAATCTCGATTAGCTATGGCCTGTCGTCAGGCGGCGGATTGCTCTGGCAATACTAAAATAATTTGTTGTAGAGTAGTCGCTTCTCGCAACGAATAGTTCGGGCTCAGTGGAGAGAAAGAGATGATCTGCTCCAATTGCGGTACAGAGATACCCTTGAACGAGCGCTTCTGCCGTAACTGCGGCCAGGAGACGGTAGCGCCTGCCTCCACGATCAGCGCGGGCGCGCCGACCTTGCGCGGCATACCATTCGACACTCCAACACACCGCGACGCAGCTGCCGAGACGGCGCGTATTTGGAACGCACCCTCGACCGGCCCGATCTCCGCTCCGCTCAATGCTCCGCAGCCTCAGCGCCGAAGCCCGCTTTTTATTCCCTTGATGGCCGGCTCCGTGATTCTAGTCCTGACTGCGGTCGGCTTGCTCGCCTATTTCCTGTTGCGTGACAAGACAGCGGGCACAACCTCAGAGGCGTCGGGCCCATTGCCGGATCACTTCGGAATCTTCCTGCGCGACGGAGATACTTTGACGGAGCTGCGGCGGATGGATTACAGCGATGCGATCAAGGGGCGTGATGCGATGTTGGGCGACACGACAATGGTACGCGCCGACGCTCGCCCCGTGATCATCCTTTATGCGGAGTCGCAGGACATTCCGACATCCGATCTCAAGCTGGTTCAACTAGACGGGATTGATCCAAGCGGCAGCGTGCGCTACTGGAGCTTTCAGGCCGCGCCCATAGAGGGCGGACGGCGCGGCATGAAGCAGATCAAAGTTCCTGCCGGGCTCGCCAACGGCAAGTACGCGCTGGCGCTGATGCGGGATTATCTGAACGAAGGCAATCATAAGTTCTGGCCGTTCCAGGTCACAGACGGCGCGGCCACTCCAACGGGGTCGCCGCAGGTGGCGATGTTGCCTGTCAAAAACACATCCGCCTCCGGGCCAACCCCCAGGTCTCCGTCCACAACTCCGACGCCGAGACCGGCCGAGCCGCCATCAACGCCGTCCACGGGCGGCACCCTCGCATATTGCAACGACGACAACGTGGTCTTGCGCGGGACGCCGAGCCTTACCGGGCGAAAGGTCAGCAAGCTGATGCGCGGGCAAAAGGTCTGGGCGCTCGGCAAATCATCCAACAAAACATCCTGGGGCGGAGTCACTTCCGACTGGACGCACGTACAGCTTTACGACAGGTCGCAAACCGGCTGGGTATTTAGTCCCTTCATATCGTACTGATGACCTTTATTGATGCCGCTCGTCACGATCAAAGACCAATGCATCCAACGCCCCAACGCGCAGATCAGAGCCGGATTAGACGAGCAGCAATCGCGAAGCGTCTCGTCGTCTCACTCATGATCTTATTGAGCATCGCCGCCGCCTCCTCCTCATGCGCGAAACAGGAGAACAGCAACAGCGCGTCCACACAAAAGGGACCGGATAAGAGATCGAGCGCCAGCGTGAGCGGAAAATTTACGGAGAGCGTGCCGCCGGGGTTGGAGCTGCCTACAGAGAAGGACGAGGTCGGGATGCGTGTGCTGCGCGATTACGGCGCGATGTTCGTCGCGCGCGGGGGCGCACAACCTCCGCCGGTCGTCGTCTTCGCGGATGAAGCGGCGGTCAAAGAGTGGCAGGCAAGCACGAGAGCCACCCGCGCTGAGATAGGCGGAATCAACATCGAATTACAGAGCCCTGCGATGACGGCGCTGATGGAAGCGCGCACCGAAGCGCAGGCCGCGAAACTAGACATCACGCCGCGCGGCACGGATGCTGGCCGCCGCAGCTATGAGGAGACCGTCAAGCTCTGGCTGAGTCGCGTCAATCCTGGTCTTACACACTGGGCCAATGCCGGACGCCTGGATAAACAGGAGGCGGCGCGCATCCGCTCTTTAAGTCCACGCGAGCAGATTCCCGAAATACTTCGTCTCGAAGCGGACGGGCTTTACTTCAGCACAGATTTCGCGAAATCAATTCTCTACTCGGTGGCCGCTCCCGGCACATCGCAGCATCTCTCGATGCTCGCCTTCGATGTCAAAGAGCATGAGAACGCCAAAGTGCGCTCGATCCTCGCACGCCACGGCTGGTTTCAAACCATCACGTCGGACGCGCCGCACTTCACTTTTTTAGGCGTCAAGGAAGACGAGCTTGCCGGTCTTGGATTAAAGAAGGACACAAACGGCGGGCGAGTATTCTGGATTCCAGATATTTAGCGAGAAGAAATGAGAGATAGCCTGATACCGATTGCGAGTTCTGCTTTATCGCTTAACTCTTAAACGCTCCTCCAACCAGTCTGTCATCGCGTCGAAGTATCCGGGAACAAATCTCTTTAAGCGCTCAAGCTCGCTATCACTGCCGGTCTCTGCCTCCAGCAGAATATGATGGGCTTTAGGAAACAGCTTGATGGCGAAACTCTTATTTTTACGGTTGGCGAGCGCCCTCTCAAAAATCGGCATTACCTGTCGCACGGGTGTTGAAGAGTCTAATTCTCCGAAGATTCCCAACATAGGGCCATCATATTTTTCCCACAGCGGCACAGGATTGAAGTCTATATCGAGCGCGAGAAACCATTGATCTCGCTTTTTCCAATCAATCTCGCTCGATAATGGCGGCAGCCAATCCTTGAGCTTAGCGTTTTGCTGCGCTTGACGAAGGGCCGTATCAAGTTTCTCCCCGTTTCCACCCTCGCCCTTTCGCACGACATCGTAGAAAAGATTCAAGGCCGTGAGCGCCTGATTGATCTCATCCTGATTAAAGCCATTGGCGCGCATCTCTGTTTCAAGGTTGTAGCTGTTCTGCTGAGCGGGTGTATAACCGCTGCCGCCGGCAGAGACAGAGATGATGAAAGCGATCTCTTTCGATAACGAAGTGGCTTTCGCCATCACCCAGCCCGCCTGACTGCTGCCCCACATGCCGACCTGATCTGGCTTAATGTCCTTCCGACTCTGAAGCAATTTTAAAGCGGCCACTGCGTCCGCTGCCATGTCGTCGAAGGTCGCCGTGGCCCAGTTGCCGTTGGATGAGCCCACTCCGCGCTTGTCGTAAATGAGCGCCGCGATGCCGTGGCGAGCTAAATGGTCGGCGGCAAAGCGCATGACGGATAAATAACCGTTGCGGTCTTGCGGGCCGGAGCCGTGCAGCAGGACGGCAGCCGGATGCGGGCCTTTCGTCCTGGGTTTGAGCAGCGTACCGGCAAGCGTCACGTCTCCATTGCGAAACGTTACTTTCTCTTCCCCGTACAAGACGGCTTTACTCGCAGCCCTCTCCGACCCGTTCGTCTCTTTAAGATTCAGGCCGGACGCTTCACCCTTTCTATCTTTGATGAACGTGATCTGAAATTCAGTTGGAGAGTAGACCAGCAAAGACGGCCCGGCGGAGAAAACGGTTTCCGATAACGGATTGAGACCACGGACGCGTCTTGTGCGAGGCTCATAGAAATAGAGGCGACGCTCTGTGCGCCCAATGACGATGAGGTCATTCGACGCCAGCCTGTAACTGCCAAGATACGTATCGTATATCTGCGGGTCGAGCTTGGGCGGCGGAGACTGTTGCGCCAGGCACGCGTTGACGAAGGCGATGTTCCAAAGAAGCACCAGCCTGATGATCGTCAGATGTCTCCTCATGCCTTTAATATGTGATGACACGATGATTTTAGTAAAGTTGGGATGCTCTTCATCAAGCAGTTTGGCGCGGATTCCAAGCTTTCAAATTCGCCGGGGGCTAACGCGAAAACAACCGCTTATCAGCTAACGGTTGCGGCTTCGCACGAATCAAGCACCGGCGCTTCCGTCTCTTCATGCGCTGCTCCCGCCTCGCCGTAATAGGGACGACCCTCCGCGATGGCCTCGAAGTATTCCTCTATGCGGTCTAGGACTTCCGTCACAGAGTGCGAGTGATAAATCGTGGTGCGGAACAGCGCGCCGCCCTGTAGGCCGCGCGTAAACTGTCCGGCCAGTTGTTTCATGCGACCGATGGCGGGCACCTCCGGCATATCCTCGCGCAGCATGTCGAAGTATTCCAGAAGAATGGCCCGCTTGTCTTCGAGGGTGGGCTGGAAGATTTCACGTCCTCCGGCGAGGGTGTCTTCGATCTGGCGAAAAATCCAGGGATTGGCCATCGCGCCACGCCCGATCAGGATGCCGTCGCAGCCCGTCTCTCGCCAGCGCGCCAAAGCTCCCTCGATGCTCGTGACATCGCCGCTGCCGGAGACCGGAACACGGACAGCCTTTTTGATCTGTTTGACCAAGTCCCAGTTGGCGAGACCTTTATAGCCCTGCTCCTTCGTGCGCCCGTGGAGCGCGATATGCTCTACGCCGCAAGCTTCGGCGAGTCGCGCCGTCTCGACCGCGTTGATCGTGTGATCATAGAAGCCCGCGCGTATCTTTATGGTCAAAGGGATTTTGATCGCCTTCTTGATCTCTGTAAGAATCTTTTCCAGGCGCTCGTGGTCACGAAGGAGACCTGAGCCGCCGCCGTGCTTGACCACCTTGGGCGCGGGGCAGCCGCAGTTGACATCCAGAATATCCGCGCCGACCTGTTCGGCCATCTCCGCCGCCATACGCATGCGTTCGGGCTGGCCGCCGAAAATCTGCACGGCGAACGGGCGCTCGTCCACAAAGAAGCGCATCTGTCGTTTCGATTTCGGATTGTTGCGCGTCAGGCCCTCGACGGAGATAAACTCCGAGACGGTCAGACCGATACCACCGCGCCGCTTGAGCAGGCGACGAAAAGACACATCCGTGACGCCCGCCATCGGCGAAAGGA
>JBKKAL010000052.1:0-7887 GCA_046714695.1 Pyrinomonadaceae bacterium | reverse complement strand
TCGGCCAGACGGGCGTGCCGTTTTCCGGCGCGGGCAACGCGGCTGACGGCCTCGGCATTTTCGCCAGCGGCAACAACGGCGCCAACGGCACATCTAAAGCTCTGATTCAGGGCAACACCATCCAGCGTTACGGCGAGGCCGGCATCGTCGTTAACGCCCGGCAGGGCAACGCCACGCTCGACGTGACCATCCTCGGCAATATTATCCGCGAGCCGGGCACCGCTGCCCTCGGCGCGTTCGCCGCCATCTGGGTCAACTCCGGCGCGCTCCCCCCTGACACGAACATCGTCAACGTCGTCATCGGCTCAGCCACGGTCGCGGCCGACAAGAACACGATGACCAACGCCGACCCGAGCAACGCCACCGACGTGTTCCTCGACAAGAACACCTGCGGCGGCTGCGCGAGTCAACTCAGGCTCTACCAGAACGGCTCCGACGCGGCGGGCGCGACCACCGAAGACAAGGTGCGCGACGTGATCAACGACGACAACATCGGGCCGCTCGACCTGCTCACCGGCTTCACCAACGCTTCGGCCATCACGCTCGTCCCGGGAGGACTGCCGGCGCAGCCGACCGCGATGTACATGCCGGAGAATACGAACCAACGGGACTATCTTGCCCGGTCAGACGATTCTCCACGCTTCGGCAAACAAGTGAGACCAACTCCCGATGCGACAGATAGCCAGTCGCGCAACGAGACTTTCACAGCCCGTAGCGACCACAAGACATCTAAAGCTGCGATCACACGCGCCACACAGTCTGTAACCTTCAACTTCCCTGGCCTTCAATTACTGAAGAGCGGCAACAGGCGCTTCACTAGTGCAGCAGAAGTGACATCTTCGGCAAAACCTGAGAAGGCGAGAGGCGAGATGCTGCTCGCTCATGGTCGAACTTCTACTGCGCGCAGCAAGAAGTCTGGGAAGACACGGACGGCAACCGCTTCGACACTTACGCCGCTCGCGCCGATGCCGCCCCTGACTCCGCTTACCATCGGCACGCTTCCAGGCAATAAGTCTGTCACCATCAAGTTTCAGGTGACGGTCAACACCACAGGCTTAGGCTCGGCCACGAGCGTCTCCAATCAAGGATCTGTTTCCAGCAACATCGCGACTGTCTCTACTGACGACCCATCGGTCGTCGGCGCATCAAACCCAACCGTCACGGACATCGCACGTCTCGACCTGAGCATGACGAAGACTGACGGCGTTACGACAATCACGCCGGGCAGCGATCTGACTTACACGCTTTCTTACTCGAACCTCGGTCACGCTGCCAACGGCGTGACACTGACGGAGACTGTGCCTGTGGGTACGACCTTCAAGGCCACCGGCAGCACTGCGACATGGAGTTGCGCGGACGGTTCTGCGGCGGGCACAACCTGCACACTCAGCCTCGGCAACTTGCCCAGAACCGGTCAGGCCGGAGCGACCGGTACTGCGACGTTTATCGTCACCGTGGTCAATCCGGCTGCCGCAGGGCTAGGCAGCATTCAGAATACGGCCAGCATCGCGCATGACGGCTCGTATGAGCCGGACATCAACCCGGCCAACAACACCGCCACCGACATCAACACGACGCTCAACGCCGCGCCCGATTTGCGAATCGTAGACAAGACCGACGGCGTAGCCACAACTACGCCCGGCTCGACCTTGACCTACACGATTACTTACGAAAACTACGGCAACCAGAACGCCACCGGCGTGGTGCTGACAGAGACTGTGCCCGTTGGCACGACCTTCAAGGCTGCCGGAAGCTCTGCATGGGTGGGTTGTGCGAATGGCGCTGCGGCAGGAACGGTCTGTACCATCAGCGTCGGCGCGCTCAACGCAGGAGCAGCGCCCGGCACGGCGACCTTCGTCGTCGTCGTGGACAGCACGATTGTCGCCGGACAGACACACGTCAATAACATTGTGAGTATTGCTGATGACACCACCAACGGGGCGGACGGGACAAACAACAACTCCCTGACCGACTCGGACGTGCTCAATGCCGCGCCCGACCTGACGATCAGCAAGACGCCTGACGCGGCCAACGCTGCGCCCGGCCAGACGATCACCTACACGCTCAATTACTCGAACATCGGTAATCAGGGTGCGGCGGGTGTCGTCATCACAGAGACAGTTCCGGTTGATACAACTTTCGACAGCGCGGCCAGCGCGCCGACCGTCTGGAGTTGCGCTAACAACTCTGCGGCAGGCACTTCCTGCACCACCACCATCGGCGCTCTGGCCGGAGGCGGGGCTAACGGAACTGCGAAATTCGCTGTGAAGGTAATTGCTTCCCCGGTCGGAACTACAATCAGTAACACGGCAACCATTGCAGACAACGGCGCAAACGGAGCCGACACTGATACGACCAATAACACGACGGGCAACGTCAACACGTCGCTCGACACTCCGCCGACCTTAGGCACCTACTCGGACAAGACCATGCTTGTCACGGAGACTTCGACCGTCACGCCGAGCGCCGCGCCAGCGGATGATAAACCCGGCTTCACGGTCGCGGCCTCGATCTCGCCGAATACCTTCACGGGAACGGTCTCGGTTCCAGATCAGACTACAGGCGTAGTCAGCATCAGCAGCGCCGCGCCTGCCGGGACATACACGGTCACGGTGACGGCGACCGATAGCATTGGCCAGACTGCGACCAAGACTTTCCAGCTTACGGTCAACAAGTCCGGCACGACGACTGCGCTCGCATCCTCGATGAACCCATCGTTCATCAACCAGAACATCACGTTCACGGCGACCGTCGCTTCTTCGACTGCCGTCACAGGCCCGCCGACGGGCAGCGTGGACTTCTTCGATGGCGCGACTTTGATCTGTGATGACGCGCCTCTCAATGGAGCAGGTGTCGCGACCTGTTCGACCTCGACGCTTGATGTGGCCGGTTCGCCGCACAGCATCACCGCCACATACAACGGTGATGCCACGTTCA
Organism: Pyrinomonadaceae bacterium; assembly: GCA_046714695.1. Classification (GTDB taxonomy): domain Bacteria; phylum Acidobacteriota; class Blastocatellia; order Pyrinomonadales; family Pyrinomonadaceae; genus DASQYE01. The sequence continues at coordinate 4,950 of JBKKAL010000052.1, read as the reverse complement.
ATACAAGTACGTCGAGCGCCCTCTCGCAAACAATCAGCCCATCGCTCAACCTGACGGTCAACGACGGCGGCGACGCGAGTGACTTGACCCTTGACGGCATCTGCGACACGGATGCCGGGACAGCCGGGGATCAATGCACGCTGCGTGCAGCTATTCAAGAGACAAACAACGCGCCGAGCGCTGACAGCATCGGCTTCAGCGGCGTCAGCGTGGTCATGCTGATGAGCACGCTGCCTGACATTACCGGCGATCTAACAATCAACGGCCCCGGCCCGAAGGCCAGCAATCTGGTCATCAAGGGCAACGATACCTTCACCTTGATGAACATCACGGGCGCAGGCGTTGACGTGACTATCAACACGCTCTCCTTTGAAGATGGCGCAGTCAGCGGCGGTAAAAATGCCGCTGCTATCGAGTTCAACAATGCCGGCATTCTCACCGTGAACGACTCAGAGTTTTACGGTGGCTCCAGCGGACAGGTGATTTACTCGAACGCAGCTACCAGGATCACGCTGAACCGTTCGAGCATCCGCAATAATGTGACCCTAGCGGTAATCTTTGTGGATCAAACGCCTTTGGATGTGATCAACTCGACCATCTCCAATAACACCGGGAGGGCGATTGAGAATACAAACACCACTCTGAGCGTCACCAACTCGACGATTGCCGATAACGATGGAGGTATTCTCAACCACTCAGGCTCACTAGCTACGTCCGCCACGCTCATCAATACTTTGTTGAGCAATAACGGCAACGTCAACTTGGCAAAGTCTGGAGCGCAGCCGAACACCTTCACCTCAAACGGCCACAACCTGATTGACGACGCCACCCACACGCTGCTGGCCGCACCCGGCCCCGGCGACCTCTTAGGCACATCCATCATCGCGGGTCTCGCCGCGCTCGCTGACAACGGCGGACCCACGCAGACACGCGCTCTGCTCTCCAACAGCGCCGCCCTCGACGCCGGAGACAACGCCGTCACCGGCGCTCCCTTGAACCTCACGACAGATCAACGCGGCGGCACCTTCGCCCGCTCCGTTGACTCTGCCGACATAGACCTGACGGCCATCCCCGACATCGGAGCATTCGAGGCTCAACCCTCAATCGAGGACATCGGCGCGCAGTCCACCGCCGAAGACACGGCCCTTAGCGATGTGACTTTCCGTCTCGGCGATGTTGATCCATCTACAGATACCGTGGCCGGCGTGTCGAGCGATCAGACTCTGGTTAAAGACACGAACATCGTCATCACCGCCGACACTAATTCAACACGAAAGTTCAGCATCACGCCTGAAGCGAACAAGTTCGGGACTGTCACCATCACACTGACCGTGACAGGTAACAGCGGCCAGACCATGAGTGACTCCTTTACGCTGACCATCGGCCCTGTGGCCGACGGCGTCTCCGTGACCGACACCACGACGCCTGAGGACACGATGACGGCAGCGGGACAATTGATAGTCACACCCGCCCCGCTTGATGCTGGCTCGACCACACACTTCCGCATCACCAGCATACTTAACGGCACGCTCTTTAAGAGCGACACCACGACACCGGTTTCGAGCGGCGATTTCATCAGCGTCGCAGAGGGAGCGGCGGGGCTGCGCTTTCAGCCTGCTCCAGACTCCAACGCGACCGGTAACTTTATCGTGCAGGGCGCGACAGGCAACGTGGCCGGCTCAGAGGCAGGCGCGACTGACACGGCCAACATCACGGTCACGGCCGTCAACGATGCGCCCTCCTTCCAGATAGCGAGCAATCCGCCCGCGGTCAACGAGGACGCTTCCGCCCAGACCGTCGCTGGCTTCGCCACAAACTTCCTGCCAGGCCCTGCCACCGCCACAGACGAGGCAGGGCAGACCCTTGTCGGCTACACCGTTACGCAGACGGGCACGACCGGCAACCTGACATTCACCTCCGGGCCGTCAATCAATAATGCAGGGACGCTGACCTACACGCCGACCGGGAATACTTCCGGCACCGCGACCTTCAACGTCGTGGCGACCGACAGCGGCTCAGGCACGGCTCCCAATGTCAACCAGAGCGCGACTGTGGCCTTTACCATCACGGTGACTGGGAAGAACGACGCGCCCGTCCTGGACAACACGGGCAACATGACGCTGACGGCCATCAGCGAAGACGTTCCACTGGCCTCGAACCTCGGGACGCTGGTCTCCGGCATCATCAGTAGTGCCGGTGGTGATCGCATCACGGACGTGGATGCCGGCTCAATCGAAGGCATCGCGGTCACTAGTGTTGACAACACCAACGGCGTGTGGCAGTACACGATTGATGGCGGCACAAGCTGGACAGCGTTCGGCACGCCCGACGCACTGAACGCGCGACTGCTGGCGTCGAACGCCTTGACTCGTGTGCGCTTCATTCCCAACGCGGACTTCAACGGCACGGTTGATCCCGGGGTAACATTCCGCGCCTGGGATCAATCGAGCGGCACAAACGGCAATACTGCCGACGCTTCTATCGGCGGCGGCATCACGGCCTTTAGCACGGCGACCGAGACAGCCGGCATTACGGTCACGGAAGTCAACGACGCTCCGACCGCCAGTAACGATACCATCGCCGATGTCGGGGAAGACTCAGGCCCGCGCACCATTGCGTTCACAACCCTGACTGTCAACGACTCAAAAGGCCCGGCCAACGAAGTCGGCCAGACCTTAACAATTAACAACGTCAGCAACCCTGTGGGCGGCACGGTCTCAATCGTTGGCTCGGATGTGATATTCACGCCGACGGCTGGCTACAACGGCCCGGCCAGCTTCCAGTACACGGTGACGGACAACGGGACGACCAACGGCGTGGCCACTGCGCTACAGAGCGCGGCAGCCGCCACCGTCAGCTTCACGATCAATGCGGTCAACGATGCTCCGGTCAACACAGTGCCCGGCGCGCAGACGGTCAACGAGAACGGCTCGCTGACCTTCAACGCGGCCAACTCTAACCTCATCTCTATCGCAGATATTGATGCGGGAGCTAACGCGGTGCAGGTGATACTGACCGCCACCAACGCCAAGATAACGCTCTCGTCAACGGCAGGTCTGACTTTCACGCCGGCCAATGCTAACAACGACGGCACGGATGACGCGACGCTCTCCTTCACAGGCACAATCGCAAACATCAACGCCGCTTTGATCGGGCTGGTGTTTGCGCCAAGCAACGGCTATGACGGCCCCGCCTCTATCCAGATCGTCACCAACGATCAGGGCAATACCGGCAGCGGCGGAGCGTTAAGCGATACTGACACCATCAACGTCATGGTCCTACAGGGCGGCACGCTGGTCTTTGACTCCGCCACCTACACTGTTGCTGAGGATGGAGGCAGCGCGACCATCACCGTCAACCGCGCAGGCGGAAGCAACGGAACCACTAAGGTGGACTACACGACCAGCAACGGCACAGCCACAGCCGGTCAGGACTACACGACCACAAGCGGTCAGTTGACCTTCAATAATGGCGTGACGACCCAGACCTTCAGCGTGCCCATCAACAACGATGCGCTGGATGAAGCAAACGAAACCATCAACCTGACGCTCTCAAACGTCACGGGCAGCGGCGACCTGGGTGTGCCGTCAACGGCTGTGTTGACGATCACCGACAATGATCCGCAGCCCACACTTTCAATCAACGATGTCACGTTGACGGAAAGCAACTCCGGGACAGTTAACGCGGTCTTCACCGTCACGTTGTCGGCCCAGTCCGGTCAGCTCGTGACAGTCAATTATGCGACTGCCAACGACACGGCCACAGCTCCGAGTGACTATCAGGCGATAGTGAGCACACTGCTTACCTTCAATCCTGGAGAGACTCAAAAGAACATCACTATTGTCGTTAATGGCGATACAGCGTCTGAGCCTGATGAGAGCTTTTTCGTCAACCTCTCTGGCGCAACCAACGCCACGACCACTGACAATCAGGGTGTGGGCGCGATCATCACCGACGATTTGCCGGTGATGCAGTTTAATTCCGCGACCTATACGGTGGGTGAGGCGGCAGGACATACGACGATCACGGTCACACGCGTCGGGAACCTCGCCATCCCGGCCAGCGTTGATTACACGACGAGCGATCTGTCGGGCCTGACCAACTGTAATATCACGACAGGCAACGCTTCACAGCGCTGCGATTACACGGCGATTGCCGGCACTCTCTCCTTCCCCGCCGGGCAATCCGTGGCCGCCTTCGAGATACCCATCATCAACGATGTCTATGTCGAAGGGCCTGAGACGCTCTCCCTGACGTTGAGCAATCCGACGGGCGGCATCATGGGTACGCCTACAACTGCCACCCTGACCATTACCGACAACGATAATTCACCTGGAGCACCGAATCCGATAGACGATCCGGCCTTCTTCGTCGCGTTGCAATACATGGATATTCTGAACCGCTCGCCGGAGGGGCAGGGACTGGCCGACTGGCTCGCCATTATTCAGAACTGTCCTGTGGGAGATACCACGTGTGATCTGGTCGAAGTCTCCTCCGGGTTCTTCCGCTCAAAGGAGTTCTTCGATAGGGCCTACTACATCTATCGCTTCTACGAAGTGGGATTGGGCAGAAAGCCCAATTACGACGAGTACCAGCGAGACCTCAGACTGGTGACAGGCTTCCTGACGAACGCGGAGTTGGAGCAACGCAAGCAGCAATTTGCCATAGACTTCTCGCAGAGGGCGGACTTTAAGGCGCTTTATGACCAGTACGACTCTCAGACACGTTCACAGGAATATGTGGATGCTCTCTCCCAGATGGCAGGTGTGACGCTTGGGAACCGTCAGACGCTGGCCTCTAACCTCGTCAATAGCCACATGCAGCGGTGGGATGTGCTGCGGGCGATAGTGGAAGGGCCGGAAGTGTCAGCGAAGTTCTTCAACAAGGCGTTTGTAGTGATAGGCTACTTCGCTTACTTGAGGAGAGACCCGGATGCTCTGTATCTGGTGT
>JBKKAL010000051.1:0-22285 GCA_046714695.1 Pyrinomonadaceae bacterium | reverse complement strand
ATTCCGGTGTTTGGTTGGCGCAGATAATCGGCGAAGGCAGCCTGGTCATTCAGAGAGGGTTCCAGAATTTTTTTCTCTTCCTCCGTTAATCTTGGACGAACATAAGGAGGGCGACCCCGATCCCTCGAAGCCCCTGCGACTTTTAGATCACCGAGAGTTCCAAGTTGACGGACGCGGTTCTCAAAATCCTGGTCCGCACGTCGTTGCTCCCGCTGCTGGCGTTCCCACTCACGGTTCTCTTTTGACAGAGCATTCTGGGCATGACTCACCGCTGAAGCGCAAATGAGGAGCACAATACAGATGATGAGCTTTAAAGATGGCGCTAAGTCGAAACCCATGACTGATCCTCCTCAATTTGAACTATGCTTACATAACCAGGCTGCCAGGCTTCCATGATGAAGATTCGTTTTTGAACATTCATCATAAAAGCTGTCTAATTTATGCTTTTACCGTCAGCCCTTCTGTTCGAGGCTCCTGGCTGTCTAAGCTCCGACGAGCTTTCTTCATCTCGCGCTCAAGGCGTTTGATCTGGATCAGGTGCTTCGGGTTGAAGGGCAAGCTCGGATAGTAGCTATTCGATTCATGCGTGCACCAGCAGCCGTCGGCAGCCTTCTTGCGCCGCTCCTTCATCGCGGGCGAAAGCCACAACTGCTGAAAATCCCAGTTATGATCGCGCAGATTGCCAATCGGCGCAAGATTTTCGCAGGACGAAACAGTGCCTTCGTCGTAAATAACTGCGCCCGCCGTACCGGCATAACAGGTCATTTGCGCCTTCTGCTCTTCCTGCGCGCGGGCTATCAGCCCATGCATATAAATGTCTATTGCCGCTTTAAAGAATCCGGCATCGCCGCCGTAATTATTTTTTATCGCAGCATGACGCGAATCATCGTCAATCATTTGTGCGAGTTGTGCGTATCGAGTGTGATCTATATCAAGCTCGACGGGGTCGGCTGAGGGCGGACGAATATAGTTGAAATTGACCTTATCGGGTTTCAGATCGTACTTAAGAAAATCGTACCACTCGAAGATAGTCTCCTGATTCGAGTGCATAAAGCAGGTGCAGGTCTGTACGTCCAGGCGCGGGTACTCTTTCTTGATCGTCTGAAGCTGGCGCGCCGTATCAATGGCGATGTCCCATGAGCCTGGCTTCTGCCTGATCTTCTCGTGCTGGGCTTTAAGGCCGTCAATGCCGAGCGCAACCGTGACATTGAGGTTCGGGCATTCCTGTAAGAGCCGCGTGACATCGGGCATGATGCGTTTCTGAATCTGCCCGTTCGACATCAGATAGACAGATTCGAGCTTATTATTTTCATAAAAGGCGCGGACAATCTCCGGCAGGTCTTTGCGTGTAAAGGGCTCGCCGCCTGCGAGGATCAAAACGCCAAGATTGCCGCCTAAAGTCTCCGAGATTTGTTCGATCTCGTGCGTCTTCATCTGCAATTTTTTGCGCGGACGGTCATCCAGCTCCTCGGTGAAAAAGCAGTGCGTGCAACGCATGTCGCACACTGATGTCACCAGAATGTTGAGCAAAACTGGCGCGAAGGGTTGGCCCAGCGCAAGGCGGGCATAACGTTTCAAAAGCTCTTTGGTTGTGTAATCCATTCTCGACCTCAAATAATTGCACCCGCACGACCGACATAGCGCGAGCGCCGCTCTACTGGCGCGAAACCTAACAGATACGGTATTTCGAGCACCTTGTCAACGCAAAGAGAGGCTGGAGAGAGGCCTCTTTTCACAGGCGAAGAGTTTAGATGCTAGGAAGCGCCTGCGCGCTCGCCGCGTCCCTGAATTCCGAGAGCGCGCATGCGCCTGTAGAGATGGCTGCGGTCAACGCCCATCAGTTCGGCGGCGCGCGAGACATTGCCTTCGGCTTCGGCCAGCTTTCTTTGAATAAACTCGCGATGATACGCATCCGTCGCCTCCTTGAAAGAGGGAAAGCGAAAGGAAGCGGCGGGCGGCTCTTCTCCGCCGAGCACGGGCAGATCAATGGTTCCGACCTTCACCTTTGAATGCATGATGACCACGCGCTCGACCGTATTTCTCAGCTCTCGAACATTGCCGGGCCAGGAATAACTCTGCAACGCATCGAGCGCTTCGGCCTCGAATCGCTTGGGTCTCTTGCCGTACCCGGTCGAGAATCTTTGATTAAAATGCTCAACCAGGAGCGGCACATCTTCGAGCCGGTCGCGCAAAGGCGGAAGCTCAAACGGAATGACGTTGAGGCGATAAAAGAGGTCGGAACGGAAATTCCCCTGTTCGATCTCTGCTTCGAGCTGCTTGTTGGTAGCGGCGAGGATGCGCACGTCAACACGCACGCTCTGGTTGCTTCCAACCGGCTCGAAGCTTTGCTCCTCAAGCACGCGCAGGATTTTCGCCTGCACGCGGGCGCTCATGTCGCCGATCTCGTCCATGAAGAGTGTCGCAGTGTCCGATAGCTCGAATTTCCCTTTCTTCGCAGCGGTCGCGCCTGTGAACGCGCCCTTGACGTGGCCGAACAACTCCGACTCGACCAACTCTTCCGGGATAGCTGCCGAATTCACTTCGATGAAGGGCGCTCCGGCGCGGCGCGACTGTGCGTGAATAGCGCGCGCGACTAACTCCTTGCCCGTCCCCGACTCTCCGTAAATGAGCACGCGCCCGTCTGTCGGGGCGACGACGGCTATCTGCTTTCGCAGCGCGCGCATGGCGACAGACTCGCCGATCATCGCGTACTCGCGGTTTAATTCGGCGACCAGTTCGGCATTGACGCGCTCAAGCTTTTGCTGGCGCAGCGCATTGCGCACGGCGAGCACTGTCTTCTCGATCGAGAGAGGCTTCTCGATAAAGTCGAATGCGCCGAGCTTGGTCGCGCGCACGGCCGTCTCGATATTACCGTGACCGGAGATGATCACGACCGCCGCGTCCGCCCCGGATGCGCGCATCTGCTTGAGCGTTTCCAACCCATCCATGCCCGGCAGCCAAACATCCAGAAGCACGCAGCCATATGCGCGGCGCTCCAAAGCCTTGAGGCATTCTTCGCCGGTCGCGACCGCGTCCGCCGTGAAGCCTTCATCTTCCAGCACGCCGCGCAACGTGTCACGGATACCGCGTTCGTCGTCAACTATAAGAATGGATTCAGACATTCGATGCCGGTAATAGCTCGATGGTGAATTTCGCGCCGCGTGGATGGTTCGCTTCGGCGCGGATGTGTCCGCCGTGCTCCATGATGATGCGCTGGACGATGGCGAGGCCGAGGCCGGTGCCGCGGCCTCGCGTGGAAAAATATGGCTGAAAGAGACGCGAGAGAGCATCGCGCGAAATGCCCTGTCCCGTGTCGGCGATCTCGACCATGAGCACCCCACGAGCCGGATGATGCGCGGTCGCGACCGTGATACGGCGTTCACCTTCGACGTTAGCAAGCGCCTCAAGGGCATTTTCTATGAGGTTGACGAAGACGCGCCGGAGCTGTTCGGCGTCGAGCATCGCGGCGGGCAGAGAGCGCGCCAGCCGCACATCCATCCGCACGCCGTCGAGCCGATCTTCATAGAGCGTGACGGCCTGGCGTACGATCTCGTTCAAGTCAGCCGCTTCGAGCCGCGCGTGCGGCAAGCGCGCAAAACGCGAAAACTCATCTACCATCGCTTTCAAACCGGCGACCTCGCGCGTAATCGTCGCCGTGCATTCATCAACTACGGCCGCGACGCGCGCACGATCCCCGTTCTCCTGCTCGTGCATAGCATTCGCGCCTGCCTCATGGTTGCGACCGTTACCGCTGCGATGAAAATTTCTGGCGATGCGCTCGGCGGAGAGTTGAATGGGCGTCAGAGGGTTTTTTATCTCGTGAGCCATACGCCGCGCAACCTCGCTCCAGGCGGCGGCCCTCTGCGCGGCGAGAAGCTCTGACAGGTCTTCCATGACAAGCACGACGCCGCGCCCCTTCTCGGATACGGCACGCAAGGCTGTGGCAGTCAGGGCGACAGGAATAGCCTCGCCATCCGGCAATAAGCCGCGCGCAAGCTCTGTTTGTTCTGTTGCGCGTCCGGCGCGCCGCGCACGTCTGAGCAGACGATCAAGCACGTCGCGGTCATCAGTGCTGGTGATCTCTGAGAGAATCACATTCCTGTGCGGCTTATCCTCCAGCCTCAACATCGTGGCGGCGGCGGCGTTGATCGTCGTCACGCGGTCGCTCTCATCCAGTGAGACGACTCCCGTCGAGAGGGATTCGAGAACCGTCTCGATGTAATTGCTGCGCTCTTCGAGCGCCAGGTTTTTGTCGCGCAGTTCCGTTGCGCCGGTCTCAATGCGCCGACGATTCTCCTCTAATTGCGCCGTCATTTGATTAAACGACTCGGCGAGTAGCGCCAGCTCATCCTCTGCAATCGTCGTTACGCGATGAGAGAGGTTTCCGCGTGCGACTTCGTTAGAGGCTTCGGCGAGGGCCTGAATCGGCAGCGCAATTCCGCGCGCCAGATGGATGGCGACCCAGGTGGAGGCGAAAAGCAGCAACAAGGTCATCAGTCCGAGCGTTGACAGGCCCAGCAATCGAACCTTACGCTGCCTCGCGACCAACTTGCTGTATTCGATCTGCCAGCCCGAGGTCAATTCACTCAGGTTCGAGTCGCTGCGGCGCGCGGGCGCGACGATCAAATACCGGCCTCCGCTCAAAGAGACGGCGACCGCATCATATCCTCTGCCGTCCGTTAATGTTTGATCGCTTCCATGCGAGCGACGCGCGATCTCAATCGCCTGTTCCAACTCGCTGCGCTCGGCGGTTGGGACTTGCGAATAGCTCCTGGTGATCACTTCTCCGCCGGGCGCAATTATCTCTATGGCCGCCAGTCGCCCGTTCTCGACCAGGCGGCTCAGGATACGCTCGTCAACCAGACCGGGCTGTTCATCTATGAGCGCAGCGAGCATGGAGGCGGTCTCCCGCAGGCTGCGCGTCTGGTCTAGCGTGGCCTTTTGCTGTACCTCGCGCGCCTCTTTGACAACATCTTCGGGCAGGCGGTAGAACCATTTCTCGATGGAGCGATTGACGAAAAGATAGGAGAAGACGGCCATCGCAGTGATGGGCAACAAACTGACCGCGATAAAATAAACGATCAGTCGCGTCTTGATCTTCGAGCCCAATTGGCGCTCGCGCCGCTCGCGACGCAGCTTCAACAGGTTACGCACGAAGATAAAAGTGAAGACTATAAAGGCCGCGAAATTCAGCGACGAGAGCGCGTAAAGCAGCAGCGTGTCTGAGGCCGTGTCGGGTGGAACGACCGTCCACACGCCGAAGGTTTGCAGCGCGACGAGCATCGAAAGCAGCACCAGCACCAGTCCGCCCAAGAGCCACGGAGCGCTGCGCCTACGCGCTGCCACGCCTTCGTTGCCTTCACTCTTCTCTTTTCGCGGTTGATCGCTCATCACAAAACGCTTTTAACTCGAAGGAGTTTACCATATGCCCTGGCCGGGGCCCTTCAGTGCCCGCGCGGTGTAAGTATCCCTTGCCTTCGGTTAGAATACGCTGGCAATAGAAACCGTGAATTTCCACTCCAATTCATAAGGCCACATGGAATCCCCTACTATTTTATTCAACGATGCGGGTCGCCTGCGCAGCGGTTGGCGGCTACTGATTTTTACGGGCGTCTATGTGGTCGTCGTGACATTCATCGGACTTATTTTCAAACTGGTGCTTCAATTCATTCCTGATCAGGTTGCCGTACGGTTTCTGGAGGGCACGTGGGGGTGGGTCTTTCAGGCGCTGCTACTTTTAATTCCGGCGACGCTTGTGGGCTGGGGTTGCGGGGCGCTTCTTGAAGGCTTGCCAAGGCAAGCGCTCGGCTGGGCGCGACATCAAGGCTGGCTGCGCGATCTGCTCTTTGGCTCACTCGTCGGCGCGGCATCGCTCGTGCTGGCGTGTGCGTTGGCCGCCGCTCCCGGAGGTTTCAGTTTCACACTCGCGGCCACCGAGTTGCTTCCGGCAGCCGCGAAGACTCTTCTCATTTCCGGCTTGATCTTTATTCTCGCGGGCGCAGCCGAAGAGGTCTTGTTTCGCGGCTATATGCTTCAGACGATGACGCGCGCGCATCTGGCATGGGTGGGGATTCTTTTGACCTGTATCTTTTTTGGCTGGGTTCACCTCAATAATCCAAACATCCCGGCAGGGTTTCCGCTCTTCTCGTCCACCTATTTAAGACCGATCAATAAACTCATCAACATGGCATTCCTGAATACGGCGCTGGCAGGCGTGTGGCTCGCGGTCGCGTATCTTCGCACGCGCAGTCTATGGTTTCCGCTCGGCGTTCACTGGTCATGGAACTGGATGATGGGAGCGGTGATCGGGCTTCCCGTCAGCGGCATCAAAGCGATAACACCACAGCCGTTGATGCGTGCCACGGATCAAGGCCCGGCGTGGCTCACAGGCGGCACATACGGCATAGAGGGGGGAGCAGCCTGCACTATCATCCTCATCATCTCGACGATCTTTATCTGGCGCACCCGATTGGTCTCAGCGACGGAAGAGATGCAGCGATTGACTGATAGAGAGAACCCGGTTACAGAGCCCCGGCTGCTCTCCATCTCGGAGACCCCGCCAGACTACTTGCCGCCGGCAAGCCCTGATGCGTAGTTCTCCCTTGGCGACACTACTCACAAAGCCTCTGGTTCGTCACACGCCGGAGGCTACAGTTTCCTCGTGTTAACGCTCCTTACTTCGCACGCGTCTTTAAGGTGTGAATGGCAGATCATGCCGCAACGGGCGACCGGGGGCGCATGGGAAGATTTTTACCTGACTTTGTGTTAACCAGAACATTTCATTTGCGACCGGCGTTTCCAAAATCAAAAGAAAAACTTATGGCCGTAGATGAAAGTGTCAGGGAAGCGAAGCTATCAACTTGCCGCCGCCTTCGAGGACAGAAGCTTAAAAGACGCATCCTTTGCCATTCGTGCGAGTTAAAAAGATGAGCGAGGTCGAGGCAATCGCGGACTTGTTTCCGATCAGCAATGGTCGTCAAAGCGTGGTGGCGGCGCAGCCCGCGCCCGACGCGACGACGGCACATGGCTCGCTGGTTGAGGCGACGAGGTGCGGCGATCAAAGCGCTTTCGAGCGTCTGTATGATCTCTACGGGCCAATGGTGCATGGCATTCTGCTGGCGCGCGTGCCCTGGGACGCGGTGGACGATCTTGTTCAGGATGTATTCCTGCACGCCTTCAAAAAGCTGGATACCCTGCGCGACATCAATGCCTTCGGCGGGTGGCTCGCTATGATTACGCGCAATCGCGCGGTTGATTACCACCGCCGCTCGCGCGAGACGGAAGAACTGCCTTTGGACCTGGCGCAAAAGGGGCACGCCGATGCGGAAGCGGCGGAGGCGTTGGCCTTGATTCGCAACCTTCCCGAAGCTTACCGCGAGACGCTCGTCCTGCGTTTTGTCGAAGGCATGACAGGCCCTGAGATAGCCGCAGCGACGGGGCTGACTCCGGCCTCCGTGCGCGTTAACCTTCATCGCGGGATGAAGCTGCTGCGTGAAAAGATGGGAGTAATGGAGGGCATATGAGCGACGATTATTTGTGGGATCGCTCCGGCGAACCCGATTTTGAAATAGCACAACTGGAGCGCACGCTCGGCCAATTGCGCCATCAACCCAAAGCACTTATGTTGCCGGTTGCGCGCACGCGCCACGCGTTCTTTCCTGCTTTGGCCGCAGCAGCAGTAGTACTGATTGTGCTGTCCGGTGGATTGTGGCTCTCGCTCCGGCACTCGATAGATGAGGAAACGAATAGTCCCCGTCTCCTGCTCGCCAGACCAGTGCCCTATTTGCTGGCAGAAATGACAGAGCCTGCGTCAACCGGTTCCCGAATCATTACTAATGCGGCGACTGCTGGGCCAACTGCGCCTCAAGCTCCGCGTAACGGCACGCCGCGTCCAGTACTTAAAGAAAGGCAGGCAGCATCAGCAATCGTTGCAAGGCGAGGCCAGTACCGCAGGGATCAGCAGGTGATGCAAGAGGGCGAAAGGGCCACAGAGCAACTGATGCTCGCCCTGCGGTTCGCCAGCAGCAAGCTCAATCTAGTTCAAAAGAAGGTTCAGGTTAACAAAGAGAGTGGGCCAACGTCTTAACAAGCAAAGCTCAAGGCAAGAGGAACGGAACAGTTATGAAATTAAAAATGATCAAATCAATCAAGCTTATTTTCTTTTCCCTACTGTTGACTGTCTGTCTGGCGGTAACAGCCTTCGCGCAGGGCGCGCGGCTGCAACTCGGCCAACTGGATCGTCTCGAATCAATCGCAGACCAGACCGTTGATGTCACCGTTGATCAGAAGGTGCTTAACCTGGCGAAGATATTTATAGGGAAATCCAAGAATCCTGACCAGCAAAAGGTCAAAGAGCTGATCGGCGAGATAGAGGGCATTTACGTCCGGCACTTTAAGTTTGAGAAGGCCGGTCAATACTCGCTGGCCGACATTGAGGGGATTCGCGCGCAGTTGAATGGGCCCGGCTGGTCAAGGATGGCCAATGTGCGCAGCAAGCGCAACAAGCAGAATCTTGATGTCTATACGATGATCAACGGCACTAAGATCGGCGGCCTCGCCGTCATCGCCGCTGAGGAGAAGGAATTAACGGTCGTCAACATCATTGGGCCGATTGATCTGGAAAAGCTGATGGATCTGGAAGGAAGCTTCAGCATCCCGAATCTGGAGTTAGAGCGTATCAAGGACAAGGCGCAAAAGGAGTAGAAGGGGATGACGAAGCAAAAGAGATGGCTTATCTATGTTCTCCTACTGGCGACGTTCCTATCATTCTCTGTCGCCGATGTTCATGCTGAAGACCGCGCCTTTAAGGCGATCAGCACACATCTCAAGACGCGCTACAAAGCAAAACGAAAAGGCATTCCCTTTCTCGGACTGGCGACTTTCGCCGTCAAAATCATCCGCCCTGCCGGGGTGAAAAGCATCAAGGTGGCGATATTCGAGGACATTGACCAGCCGGGCAATACCAACCATGCAGAATTGAACGCAGTCATTCGTCAGGCGCTTGATAATGAGTGGCAGCCGCTGGTGCGTGTTTCTTCCCGCAAGAATGGCGAGCAGGTCTTCGTCTATGCCAGAAACGAGGGCGAGGACATCAAGCTCATGGTCGTCAGCCTTCAACGGACGGAAGCTTTCATCGCACGCGTGAAGGTCAATCCGGCGACGCTCGCCAAGTGGATGGAGAAGCCGGAGATTCTGGGCATCTCACTGGCGAACCATTAAAACCCGTCTTTAACTGAAGATGCGAAAGCCGCCAGCCTTTTGATCAAACGGCTGGCGTCTCTTTTTTGTTGCCTCAGATGCGCTTCTTTTATCTCTGTTCAATAGTGACGTACGCCACGTTTCTCTGGCCGATGTATTCGGCGCGCGGGCGGATCAGCTTATTGTTCCCGTACTGCTCTAAGATATGACCCGTCCAACCGCTGATACGGCTGACAGCGAAGATCGGCGTGTAGAGTTCGAGCGGAATGCCCATCATGTAATAGGTCGAGGCCGAGAAGAAATCTACGTTCGGGTAAAGCCCCTTCTCGCGCATGATCACTTCTTCGACTTTGCGCGACATGTCGTACCACTTCGTTTCGCCCGCGCGCTCTCCCATCACCTTCGAGAACCGGCGAAGATGCGTGGCACGAGGGTCTTCCGTGCGATAGACGGCGTGGCCGAATCCCATTATCTTACGTTTAGCAGCGAGCGCATCCTTGATATAGGGCTCGACACGCTCGACACTACCAATCTCCAGCAGCATCTTCATGACGTTGGTATTCGCGCCGCCGTGCAGCGGCCCGGAGAGCGCGGCGATTGCCGCCGTCACCGCTCCATACATATCTGCGAGCGTGCCCGCCACGACGCGCGCCGTAAAGGTCGAGGCGTTCAACTCGTGGTCGGCATGCAGGATCAGGCAAACATCAAAGATATGCGCGTCCATGTCGGAAGGCATCTCGCCCTTGAGCATGTAGAGAAAGTTCGTCGCGATGTTGAGTTCGGGATTGGGCTCGATGGGCTCAAGCCCCTGTCGCAGACGATGGCTCGCGGCGACGATTGAGGGAACCTGCGCCGTCAGGCGAGTCGCTGTTCTCAAACTCGCCTCACGCGAGGTGTCAACAGCGCTCTTGTCGTATAAATCAAGTGCCGAGATGGCCGTGCGCAGCACATCCATCGGCTCTGCGTCGCGCGGAAATTGCCGCATCAACGCCTTTATCTCCTGCGGCAATTCGTAGCATTGGCCCAGGCCGCGTTTTAACTCATCAAGTTCCGAACTCTTAGGCAGTCGTCCATGCCAGATGAGAAAGATCACCTCTTCAAAGGTAGAATTGTCGGCGAGGTCATGTATGTTTATCCCCTGGTAGATCAGCTCTCCCTTTTCCCCGTTAACGTCGCCGACAGATGAACTCGCGGCCACAACGCCCCGGAGTCCGGCAGCACTGGCCGGGGCGGCGGCCGCCGTATCCTTCGCTTTATCCATGATAAGCGTCCTTTAAACTATTGTAGTAAACCGAAGATAACAAAGACGACGACTCGGTGACAAGCGAGGAGCGGCCCCTCCGAAGAAAGAATCGAAAGCGAAGAAAGAGGTTGGATAAATAATCGAAAGAAGCGGGAGCTAAACTCGGACCGTGCGTTTATTTATCACCTCGGCGGCTCTTGACTTTTGATGACTCGGACGGACTGCCCCCGCTGTGCATTGAGATGTTGCGCGGCGGAGGAGTTGAGCGAGGAGATCTCTAGCAGACCGGCGCTGCCCCAGATGGCGAACAATTCGCCGGGAACATCGCCGCTACCCTCCGCGTAAAAGCGACGAAACGTTTTGATCTCGCGGCCGCAAACGATCAGGCGCACTCCGCTCGCGATCATCTCTTCTGCTACATCCTCGCGCGTGAGATTCGTAATGCAGTTGCCGAAGCGGTCTATGTGAATAATCTCTGCGTCCAAATTCCCGTCAACGCCACGGTCAGGAGCGAGCGGCGCGAGGCGTATGTAATCTTTGATTTCATGTCCCAGCTCGGAAGGCTTCATGCCGTTGCAGAGCGCGCCCGCGATGGGCGCGAACACGTCGCGGCCATGAAAGGTTGCGCTCACAGAGGGACGAAAGAATTCCTCGCGATCAAGATGAAAAACGCGCACTTCTGGCTCGCGCTCGTAGATGTAACTGAATAATCCGTTGTCTGGCCCGACGAAAAATTGTCCGCCTCCGACGACCAGAACCGGTCGGCGACTTGAGCCGACTCCCGGATCAACGACCGCGAGATGAATCGTCTCCGGCGGAAAGCTCTGGTAAACGGCCATCAGGGTGAATGCCCCGGTCCGCACGTCCTGCGGCGGTATCTCGTGCGTGATGTCAACCAGACGTGTCTCCGGGCTAACTGAAAGAATCGCACCCTTCATCGCCCCGACGAAGTAGTCCACGTTTCCGAAATCAGTCAGCAACGTCACTAACATAAGGGAGGAACGAAGGGACGAGGGCCGCAGGGTGAGGGATGAAGTAAAGGCATTTGTCTTTTCTTATTCATCCCTCATCCCTCAGCCCTTGCTTTACTGGATGCGTGTGGTATTTGAAGTGCGGATTTTGAGCTGCTGACCGGTGTGCAATCTGATATCGCTGCCGCGCGAGGAGATCGCGCCGCCCGTGCCGACGCCCGCGCCGATGGCTGCGCCGATGGCCGCGCCCTTGCCGCCGCCCGCAATCGCGCCGATGATCGCGCCGATGGCCGTCGCGGCTCCGATCTTCGTCACATCGCCACGGGTTGAGCCCGTACCACGAACTCCGCCCTCCTCATCAACGTCCCCGACGCCCGTCCCGCCCTGCGAGATGACTTCAACGACCTGAGCCTCGAAATCGCTCCAACGGCCATTCAAGCTGATCTGCTCGAACGAGAGCTGAAGTTCGGATGATCCACTTACTCGGCCCGAACGTTTGACGCGTGAGACGCGTCCCTGAAGCATCGCTCCCTCAAACTCCGATGGTTCGAGCACGCGCGCCTGGAAACGATCTCCCTTCTGACTCGCATCGGTCGAGAGGTTAGTCAAAAGCTCTACGCGCATCATGGTGTTGGACGGAATCGTCAGAGAGCCGCCCGTCGTCCCCCTAGTGCTTCCGGTCGTCGTCATAGCGCCGCCGCTGCCACCCGTGCGGCCGCTGCTGGAGCTGCTACTAGTGTTCTGCGCATCGTCATCTATGCCGGCATTGTTATTCACCACGACGACGCCGCGCCTATTGATCCTGACGGGCACAGTCGAATCGAAGCTGCGACGCTCGTAACCGCCTGCGTAACCGACCTCGAAGCCCTGTTGATAACCGTCGCGATAATCTTCCAGCGAGCCGTATGAATTAGCGTAGGCGCGGTCGGCGCTCTGGTACTCTTCCTTGTTGCGAAAGTCACGTTCCGCACGATCCGCCGAATCACGAAAGCCCGCCTGATAACCGTCAGAATAACCCGTCCGGTATCCACGTTCGAGCGCGCCCGTTGACTGCGGCGCGAGCCGAGCGCCTACAGCAGCAGGCACAGCGCGTATCGCGGAAAATGCCGGCGAGGCCAGTAGCGCGCACGTAATCACGGCAGCGAAAAAGCGTTGGAGATTTTTCATAGGAAGATCCTTTTTTGAAAAGAGCTGCGAGGGTGCTGCTCGATCTTATTTCAGCGAAGCGTTAGATCAACAAGTCACCTGGCCGCCAAATGCTATCACCGAATCGGCCACCGCAGCAAAACTTTCGCCGACTTGACGCCCTTCTCTATGCGCCATAGACTCGGTAGCAGGTGATCAAGAGCGTTTACCCCAAAAGCCTGGTTGAAGGCGGCAAACGAAGCCGCTCCTGAATGGTTCTGATGCGGCGCGCGGGCGCTTGGGTTGGCGAAAATTATTTGCATTTGTGGTTTTAATCGCCCTTTAGAGATTGTCCGGGGCGGCTCGCTTTTATCCAAACTAGAATTATGGCAACACTTCGTAGAGTTTATCTGGACAACAGCGCGACGACGCCGGTTGACGAGCGTGTGATCGAAGCGATGTTGCCGTACCTGCGGGAGAAGTACGGTAATGCCTCAAGCGTCCACTTCTTCGGTCAGGAGGCGCGCGCTGCCGTGGATCGGGCGCGGCGCGAGGTGGCAACGCTTATCGGCTCACGCCCCAACGAGGTGGTTTTTCTCTCCGGCGGCACGGAGGCCAACAATCTGGCGATTCGCGGTCTGGCAGAATCCGTTGAGGCACATGGCCGCCATATCATCACTTCGCAGATTGAGCATTCATCCGTGCGCGGCATCTGCGACGCGCTGGAGAAACGCGGCTTCGAGATTACGCGGCTGCCTGTTTACGACGATGGGCTGGTGCGCATCGCAGATGTCCGCGCGGCGATCAGACCCGACACCGTTTTGATCACAGTGATGCTCGCCAACAACGAGATCGGCACGATTCAACCCATCGCGGAGATTGGCGAACTGGTGCGCGAGGAGCGTGCGCGCGGGCATCGCCATCTCTGGCTGCACACGGACGCCGTGCAGGCTGCCGGGCGCATGCCGGTTAATACGGAGCGGCTTAATTGTGACCTGCTCTCGCTCTCGGCTCACAAGCTGTATGCGCCAAAGGGAGTGGGCGCGCTTTTCGTGCGGCGCAGTGTGCGGCTGTCGGCGCAGAATATAGGAGGCCACCAGGAGAGAGAGAGACGCGGCGGGACGGAATCGGTCGCAGGGATCGTGGCCTTTGGCGAAGCGGCCAGACTTGCGCGCGAAGAGTTGGAGGAGCGCACAGAGCACCTACGCGCCCTGCGCGACCGCTTTGAAGCGGGCGTTGTCGCGTCGGTTGAAGATATTGTCTTCAACGGTCATCGCACTGAAAGGCTTCCGCATCTCTCGAATATCTCTTTTCGCTTTATAGAAGGCGAGGGATTGTTGATCAATCTGGATATGCAGGGCGTCGCCGTCTCGACCGGCTCGGCCTGTTCTTCAGGGTCGCTTGAGCCTTCGCCGGTAATTCGCGCCATCGGTCGAGACGACGAGATGGCGCGCGGCTCGATTCGCTTCAGCTTCGGCATGGATAATCTGGAAGAGGATGTTGATTACGTTCTGGAGGTCTTGCCCCGGGCGGTCGAAAACCTACGCCGCCTCTCGCCGCTGTATCAAAAAGAACTGGCAGAACGCGCAGCCTGTCAACTTGAGCCGGTCGAAGCGAGAGCCTGAACGCATGAGCCAGCGACCGATTCGACTATTGCGTTCCAGATATTTCAAAACGACAGACCTGAAGCTTGAAATTTCGTCTTGCCCTACTCCGCCACTCTTAAAGATCATTTAGCCAATCCCAGGCACGCTGGTGAACTCCCTGATGCCGATGCCGTGTCCGAACAGACGAATCCAGTGTGCGGTGATCGCCTGCGTCTCTATTTACGCTTGCGCGATCACCGGATCGAGTCGGCGCGTTTTCTCGCATACGGCTGCCCGCCGACGCTGGCCTGCGGTTCCGTGCTCGCCGAAATGGTCGAAGGAATGAACGTGGATGAGGCCGCGCGTCTGACTCGTCAGGATATAATCCGCGCCATTGGTGGGCTTCCCTCTCGCAAGCAGCACGCGGCGGCGCTCGCCGTTGAAACCCTACGCGCCGCGCTCGAAGCCTCAAAGGTTGAGAATGAGATTTAAGTTAGGCGTGTAGCATTGATGAAAAAATCTCATTTAGAGTGAAAGCATTTCACCTTTTATCTCTCCGGGCTTTTACCTTTGCCAAGACCTTTCAGGTAAGCCTTTTCATTTTTGCTGTAGCCTAACCAGGAGCAAAGGTCTGTATATAACTTTCCTTCAGAGCGATGTGCGATGACGAAATGTTTTTCTCCTTGGTTGTAACTCACACCACAGGCGGCACTATTCAATGCTGTATAGATGACAACCTTCTCCCCTTCGACGCCTTTCCAATATCTCTCAATCTCAAATGTAACAGCCAATTGATACTTTGACTCGTTTCGCTCGATCTTTACAACTTTTCCAGTAAAAACTGCTCCATCGAAACCCTTTAACCATCGCTTGTAAGCAGGTTTTTCCTTTTTATCCGATTTGACTTCGGCACATGAACAACCGTAAGCCGCCTGTCCAAAGAAACCAAACAATGCGATGGACGTTATCAGCAGGATTATCTTCTTCATATCATCCTCTTTGAAATGAATTGTCAGGCGAAAGTCACCGCTACAAATTATCACACGCTGCTAAACTCAGGGCGATACTTAACCACACCTTCACGCCCTGCCAAAGCCCCTTCTCTCAACTCTACGGCCATGAACGCCTCGTCAGGAACCGTGTATTCGCACCTCAGCCCCTTCTGCTTTGCAGGCACGAACCCGAAACGCGGATAGTATTCCGGATGGCCGAGCACTACAACCACATCATGGCCTATGCTCCGGCACTCATCCAATCCTCGTCGCACCAGTTCAGAGCCGATTGCCTGATTCTGAAATTCAGGGAGCACCGCCATCGGAGCAAGGCCAAGGGCAGTAAACTTTGAAGCCTCCGATTCAATCAGGACAGGGCTGAAGAAGATGTGTCCCACAACCTGCCCATCCAACTCAGCGACCAGCGAAATCTGCGGCTCAGCATTTCTTCTCAACGCATCAACAAGATCAGCTTCATTGACGCGACTAAAAGCGTATTCGTTGACCTGGCGAACGGCAGGGTAATCCGCTTGTGTTTCTGCTCGAATAATTAACATTTTATTTTCGCTCAACTCATGCGCGACTCAACTCACACTTCGTCGAGAACCGCGAGAGGTGCAAATTTTCGCTTTTTTCTAAATAGTAACAGTCCCATAAATACCCGGGTAAAGAGTGGCGAGAGGTATTTATGGGACTGCTTCTAGCTGCTTTGTGTTTTCATCCGGGGAGTCAGGCCGGCACCTGGTCTTTTATTTCTCGGCTCCAATGCCGGTGCTGCGCGATGGCTTTAATAAACTCCGCCGCAGCTTTGCCAGCCTGCGCATCCTGGCCGGTGACTACGCCCTCTTCCGCGACGACTTTTTTTTCATCGGAGGTTGCCTTGCCCTTCTTGACCGCACCAAGATAAGAAGCGCGCAACACATCAACGCCCGTCCCGGTCGCAGCAATCGCCTTGCAGTGTTTGTACGCCTCGTTGATGAAATGGAGGGCGTCCGACTCTGCCTTTAGGGATTCGGCGCTCTTTTCTCCGCCGGGGATGTAAACGGCGTCGAACAGGACGGAAGCGGCGGTCAGGAAGCTGAAATCAATTTTGACTTCTTCGCCTTTTGCCCCCCGCAAAAAGCCCAGCCTCGAAGCGACGATCTTGACCTGCGCTCCGGCTGCCGTTAACGCCTTCTTCATGGCGGCGAGGGCAGCGGCGTCGAACCCATCGGCGGCGAGAACGGCTATTTTGCGTGTCTTGATGCTGTCCTTGGGTGTATTCGCCATACTCAATGCGGGCGAGTTTCCCACTTCCCTTTCAACGCGCTTCGGCTGGAACTGCCTGGGGTTGCCGTCAGCCGGAACGCTCATGTTCAGAGGGCCATCAATCTTCGTAGGAACTTTAATGCCGAGACCTTCGGCGACGCGGGCGGCCAGAGTCTTATCAACCTGCGAGAGGATATAGACCATGCGCTCTCTGATCGCGGGCGTTTCCACCTTGCCAAGTTCAAAGCGCAGGGCATTGACGATGTGATCTTGCTCAGGCTGAGACTGGCTGTTGTAAAAGAGCGTCGCCTGACTGAAATGATCAAAGAAACTCGCGCTCCGCGCGCGCACCTTTTGGCCATCAATCTTTTCGGCGTAACTCGTGAAGCCGCCCATGTCCGCACCGGCCTGCATGGGACAGCCGCCGCCGAGCGAGTTCGGTTCATAACTGACTCGTCCGCGATTGATTGTCTGGCGCATGTGCCCGTCACGTTGATGATTGTGAAGCGGTGAGATGGGACGGTTGATCGGAATCTCATGGAAGTTCGGGCCGCCCAGACGTATCAGTTGCGTATCAGTGTAAGAGAAAAGGCGGCCTTGGAGGAGCGGGTCGTTGGTGAAATCAATTCCGGGCACGACGTGCCCGGTATGAAAAGCGACCTGTTCGGTCTCCGCGAAAAAGTTGTCGGGGTTGCGGTTCAAGGTCAACTTTCCGATACGCTGGACCGGCACGAGTTCTTCGGGAATGAGCTTCGTCGAATCGAGCAGATCGAAGTCGAACCTGTGTTCGTCCTTCTCCTCGACGATCTGCACGCCGAATTCCCATTCGGGAAAGTCGCCGTTCTCGATTGACTCCCACAAATCGCGCCGGTGAAAGTCCGGGTCCTTACCGGAAATCTTCTGCGCCTCGTCCCAGACGACCGAATGGACGCCGAGCAAGGGCTTCCAGTGAAACTTCACAAAACGCGCTTTGCCTCGTTCGTTGACGAAGCGGAAGGTGTGGACGCCGAAGCCTTCCATCATGCGATAGCTGCGCGGGATAGCGCGATCCGACATCACCCACATAATCATATGTGTGGATTCCGGCATTAGCGAAATGAAATCCCAGAAAGTGTCGTGCGCGGAGGCCGCCTGCGGGATTTCGTTGTGCGGTTCGGGCTTGACGGCGTGAACGAGGTCGGGAAACTTGATCGCGTCCTGAATGAAGAAGACTGGAATGTTGTTACCGACGAGATCGTAGTTGCCCTCCTCTGTGTAGAACTTGACGGCGAAGCCGCGCACGTCGCGCGCGAGGTCGCTTGATCCGCGCGAGCCCGCGACGGTCGAGAAGCGCACGAAGACCGGCGTCTTGACCTTCGGGTCCTGGAGAAACCCGGCTTTCGTGTACTGAGCCATTGATTCGTACACCTGAAAAAAACCGTGAGCCGCCGCGCCGCGCGCGTGGACGACACGTTCGGGGATGCGCTCGTGGTCGAAGTGAGTGATCTTCTCGCGGAGAATGAAATCCTCCAGCAACGTCGCGCCGCGCTCCCCCGCTTTGAGCGAATTCTGATCGTCGTTGACTCGCACCCCCTGATTAGTCGTGAGATATTCTTCGTTGCCATCCTCATGATAGGCTGCCAGGTCACTTACCTTGTCACTATTTTCCTGCACTTTACCTTTACCCGATTTGTTCTTCTCTTTCCCTTTGCTCATTGGTATCTCCCCTTTTTCCGACCGATTGTGCCATCACTGGCGTAAGGCTTGCTGTGGTTCAGCCAGCACTTTACGTCAGACCACTTGGAAAGCAAAATTAAAGGAATAAATTTAACTCTGGTGTTCAGCGGCGCGCTGAGTATCTGATGTTTAAGAGCGGCGCTGACTGCGCGTTCGCTGCAACACCTTGTTTTGCGCATCGTTGGATATACAATTCTCCGCTTGTCTCATATTGTTTTGCTCTTTTAACTTTTCACTTAACCATCAAAGCACAGGCAGGTCGTTTCTGCCTGCCCTTGTTTTAAGCGGCTCGCCTCTATTGGTTCGTCGCCTTTGCTTACATCTCAAGCTATGGCCTCTCGTCCATGATGACGATTGGTTCTGAGCCCAGCACGAATGCATCGGCGGGAACGACGTTCGCCGGTGATGGCGGAGACAGAATGCTTTGGATGATTAAGAGCCGGGCAAGGGTACGTACTTCGATGCGTTGAAACCTGTCGGCGACCATTTTGGTGCGGTCAAAGTCTTCGCGCGCCACTGCGTTCAGATCGGCAGCATACTGGCTCGCGAACATGGGGAGAAAACTGTTCATCGAGGCGAGTTGTATCTCGTCGTCCCTGACGAATTGTTCAGAGAAGAATCCGCCGAGCAAAGCTCCGGCGGCGATCAACTCGTTGAGCTGCTCAACGATGGGCTCAAGCATCGCCAGACTGCGCGCGGCGTCGAGACGTGCATAAACACGTGCGACCTGCAATTGCGCGCTGAGCTGCGCAAAGTTTCTGGCGCGATTGCTGACCATACTGCGCGCCTCGTCGAGCAGGGCGAGCGCGATTTTCTTCTCGCCCTTTGCCATGGCGGCCAGCGCGAGTTGTGTCATTACCATGACACGCTCCTCGTTCGTACGCAGGCGCGCGAGCAACTGCCTGGTCTGATCCATCTTGCCCTCGGATGCCGCCTGCATCATATGCTGGCGCTCCATATCCGCCGTTATATACTTGCGCATCGCAGGGTCGGCGATATTGTCATTGATGATGGCGCGCGCGCGTTCAGCATCGCCTTGCTCCATAGCCTTCGTCGCCGCGCTCTGATAGAGGAAGTCGCGCATCTGAGCGGGCGCTTTCGGTGCGGCTTCGAGCAGGGATTCGACCGTTCCGTTTTCCATTACTTCTCTTAGATTCCTATCTATTCCGTCACGCCCTTCCGTTGCGCGTTCATCGTCGGCGATCTTCCGGCGCAACTGCGGCATACGCGCCGGGGCATACTTCTCTATCTCCGCCAATAACGGTTTGAGCGAAAGCGATGCGTAGGATTTTTCTGAATTGGTCAGAACCACAGCGACCAGTAATTCCGCCAGATCACGTAGCTCCTGTTGACTGAGGATCGCCGGAGAATCCGAGGCATCAGTTTTGGTTTGAATAAGGCTTGCGGAACCCGTCGCCATACGTAATAGATTAAGGGCTGCATGAAATTCTAAGTCACCGGTGGAAATATTTTCGGTCTTTAACTTCGCCACGATTTTGCTCGCCAGCCGCGCTGCCGCCTCTCGATCTTTTTTTATCAATAGAGAGACGGTATTGAGCAGTTCGTAGGACACGCCTTTCGAGAGCGTCTGCTCGGCCATTTCCAATGCCTGCTTGGGATCATTGGCAGCGATCTGTGAGGCCAGGCTTTGTTCCAGTTGAAGCTCGCTGTCATCGCCGCTTGCGCGCCCGCGCCTACCTGTCGTGGTCGTGGCCGGGCGCGTGGAGCGAAGCAGTTCGCGCGCCCATTTCGGATCGTGCCGCGCCAGCGCCTGCACTAACGCACGGCGCAGCTCCACCGGATTATCCAGAAAGGCTATCTCCCCGATATGGCTATCGTCCGGAGCGCCAGCGATCTCGCTTAAATTATTCACCGCCTCCTTAAAAAGTGTGCGAGCGCGAGCCTCGTTTCGCGGCCACAAGAGGTCTGCGGCGGCGATCTTGATGATGACGCGATTCTCAGGGTTTCTGAATACCTTTGCATCATTGATGACTTCGTCCAGAAGGACAAGCGCCTTTCTCTCTAGCTCCTGCTGTGCCTTCTCCTGCTCCAAACTACGCGGAGCGTTCGCCTGCTCTGCCGGCGCTTGAGTTGTCGGGCGCTGCGCAACGCCTGGCGAGATAATCGCCAGTGAAATGATCAACAGGCAGATGAATCGCTGGAAAATCATTGATGAAGCCTCCTTGCGGCGAGGGTAATATCTATTAAGGAGCGCATCCCGCTTCTGATGCCTGAGTTTATTCATTCTGATAGACTGCCGACTGTGAAGAAGAGGGACGCGACTGCAAACGGCTCGCCGGAGAGATTAGCAAACGGCTCATCAAAACTACAACTCGTTGAAGGCCGCGATTATTACATCGAAGGCAACTTGATGGTCTTCACTGCCTATTATCTTTTGCAACGCGGGTTTTGCTGCGAGAACGATTGCAGACATTGTCCCTACGCTAAAGAAGCGCGTAGGTGATGCGCCGGGTGGTACTCATCCCGCCGGATAATTTCCACGCTCTGCCCTGGCGACTGTAGTTAAATAAAAACAGAAAGGCCGGAGCTTGATGGCTCCGGCCTTAATCGCAGGAAAAGCAGAGGCTCTGGCGAGTATTTCAACATGGGCGTTTGCTGCTCCCATTTAGAGAGCCGCGCGCGAAGAGAGCGCGCAGATTAAAACTGCACAGCCCGCCTCAAATCATTTTGTTGCCGCCATTCAGTGGGTCGCGCTGCTATTTCAGAACCGCTGAGAAGATCATCATAAAACATACCGCCAAGTTTGACGTAGCCCTGTGCGGTCAGATGCACATGGTCGCGTTGGCCCAAACCTTGCGCCACCCAGCTATTCATAGAGCCCGCGCCACCCATCGCCGCGTATGAACTCCAGAAGGCCGCGCCCATCTCTATGGCCGCGCGCCGCTGGGCTTCCAGCAATGCATTCATACGGCTCGCGGTTTGCCAGCCCCCGGCCGTTCTCACGGCACGATCCGGCGGCCCGAAGATAAGAATAGAGGCTTGCGGCGCGGCGCGACGAAAGCGTTTGAGGATGTTGACAAACGTTCGCTGGTAGGATTCCACGCTCCAATTATTATCCGTCACCTCGTTGGTTCCGTAAGCGAGGATAATGAGGTCTGGTTTGCGACGCTCGACGCTCGTTGTAAAGCTTGACTCATTCCAGCTCAACAATCGAATGGCGCGCGCGCCGTTGATACCCAGCACATCGTAGATAATGCGCGCGCGCGCATTCATGAGAGGTTCGCGGCCATCACCCAGATCGCGCTCGAAGTTGCGTCTTACCTCCGCCGTCAGGATATTGGCGGCAGTGTGCGAATCGCCATAATGCGCCACCCGTATGGGCTCTCGGCGTCGTCCCGCCTTTGAATCAGCCAGTGCTTCGTAAAATGAACCGAGCGCCGCCGCATTCTCTATGCCCCTGACGGTCTGCTGCTTTGAATTGGGCAATGGAATCCTATTGGTCGGCTCGCTTGAACTTGCGTTCGTCAATAAAAGAGTGACGATAAAAGAGAGCGCGAGCGAAATTGCTAAACACTTTTTCACGAAAATACTTATTAGGGAGGAGTTTAAAAGGGGTTTGGCTCAGGGCGTTGCGGCCCGTCGCGGGCGCGTGGCTGTTGGAGGGCTTGCCCCGCCGCCATGATATTGCGGCCCGCAAAACTGGCGGGGCTCTTGTCCAATGGTGAAAGTTTTAGTGCGTATGACCGGACAAACGGTCGGGTCTGCGATGAGCCCTGTCGTTGGATCAATTTCGAGCGTGATTGTGCCCAGTCGTGTCGCTCCGTCATCTGCCGGTGCGGGGCGTCCATCAGGGCGGCTAGGCTTCCCGCCGCGCGGCGATGAATCGTCGGGTAATTCTTCGGCTAAGGGGGGGGAATCAGTATTATCCTGCTCACCCTCTTGATCCGTTTCATCTGTCGTCGTGCCGTCATCAACGGGCTCTTCGGTCGGCTGAGCGGGGGCTGTACCATTGATAAAAAGCTCCGTTCGTTTGTTGGGACTGTCGGCGGCGGCCAGTTGGCCCGTGCTGGTGTCTATCACGGACTCCTCGACGCCTTCTGGCATGGCCCAATCGCCATTCCATTCTGGATGATCGGAGAGCGCAGCAGACATGAAGTCTGCCCAGATCGGAAGCGCCGCATCGGCTCCGGTCAAACCCAGTTGCGACCCGTCATCGAAACCGACCCATACCACACAGACCAGGTT